>JABLXW010000001.1 GCA_013177945.1 Bacillota bacterium | reverse complement strand
ATGGGGATGTCCACGGTGACCAGCATGCTGCTGAACCGCACCGGGTACCGGTTGCCTATGGCGGCGGGATTTCTTGTGCTGGCCCTGACCACCCTGGGATTGAACCCGTACTGGCGGCCTCCGGCGATCCTGGGCAGGGCGATTCCCACCTTCTGGTGGCTGGCTGCTCTTATTTTTGTATCCGGCATGGGTGTGGGCTTGGTCAGCCCCTCTTCTAACAACGCCGCCATCGAGCTGATGCCCGAGAAAATCAGTGCCATTGCAGGGCTCAGGGGGATGTTCCGGCAGACTGGCGGGGTTATCGGAACGGCAGGCATCGTCCTGGTTCTTTCCCGTTTTCCGGATAAGGTGGCCGGGTTCCGGGCAGTTTTCCTGGGGATGAGCGCCCTGCTGTCGCTGGCGATGCCGCCTATCCGGCTGGTTCCGGACGGGCGCGGGGCTGCGGGGGCCGGTCCCCGGGGCGAAGGGCTCGAAGTTTAGATAGTTTGGATTACCAGGAACCCTTCCGGTGACTTTCTGAATGTAAAAAAATTTAACAACCACCATTAAATGGTAATCTCTGCCACGGTTGACAATGACTGTAATCCATGGTATGGTAAATGTAAATGGGTGCTTCGTTGTTCGACGAGGTGCCCCTTTGCTTTATTATAAGCCTTTCCATAAAATGGCTTGCATGGGGGGAATAAAATGACAAGAGGATTTGAGGTCTCGAAGGCCTTCTTCGAAAACCTCGTAAAGCACTTGGTTGAGGTAGAGGAACAGAAGGATAAACTCCTCGAGGAATATTTCCAGGAACCCTCAAAAGAACGTGACGAACTAGAAAAACTTATTGATAACTACATCAAACATGTCGAATCACTCCTTAAGAAAGCCCATAAGTCAGAAACCGCGAGTGCCTCTCTCCCTTTTGTGACTATCGGAAGTGAGGTTGAAATTCAAGACTTATCCACTCAAGAAGTTCACCGTTTTCGCCTGGTAGCTCCCTTTTCAACAGGTGTAGGAGGCGGCGATATATCATATATCTCACCTGTCGGAAAGGCATTATTGTTAAAGAGGGTTGGAGACGAAGTAACAGTTAATGCGCCAGCTGGAGTATTCCGATACAAGATAAAATCTATTAAGTGGCAAGGCGATTAAGACCACGTATTTGTTTAATTTCTTTTTCCTGGAGTTCGATGGGCGGTTTAATATAAGTCACCCGGAGATTGGTGGTCACCCGATCGGCATCGTGGCTAGAATTGCCCGGTAATGGGATGCTGCAGGTCACGCAGGGATTGCTCTGTGAAGCAAAACCAAAAAAAGACATAAAAAAGGCGGTACCGTCCGGTTAAAGCGATCGCCTCCCCACCTGTCGCGGCTTCCAGGACGGCAGCAAAGGAAAAATTAAGGTTCTTAATCATCTGCTTGAGCCCGCGGCGGACGATGGGCTCGTCATCTGCCAATAAAATCTTCATTTCTCCGGCCATCTCCGGTTGTGAAAGGGATCCGGATCGTCACTTCCGTACCCCTGTTCTTTTCGCTTTTGATGCGGATCCCGTAGCCTTCGCCGAAAAGGGCGAGGCAGCGTTTCTGAACATTCGCCATTCCGATTTCCCCTGCTTCCTCGAATATCTCTTTCCGGTTAAGCCTCCCGGTGATTTTTGCGAGCTCTTCCGGCGTCATTCCGACACCGTTATCCCTCACGTGAAATATCAGATCCCGGCCCCGCACTTCCGCCTGTAACTCCAGGCGGCCGATCCCTTCATAAGGCTCCAATCCGTGGATGAGGGCATTTTCCACCAGGGACTGCAGCGACAGGGCCGGTACCCGGGCATCCAGGAGGGCATCGGGGATATCGATCACTACCTGAAGCCTGTCTTCAAAACGTGTTTTTTGGATGAAGAGGAGACTGTTTACTGCTTCCAACTCATCCCTGAGAGAGGTCAGCAGGTCGTTGACACTGAGCCTGGCGCGGAGCAGGTTGCTCAGGGCATTGATGATATCCGGCGTTTTCCTGGCACCCTCCAAATAAGAAAACATCTGGATCGTATTAAGGGCATTGAACAGAAAATGGGGATTGATCTGCGAACTGAGGGCACGCAATTCCGATTCCAGCAGGGCCTTTTCTATTTCAGCCTGTCTGACTTTTGCCTGGGCAGATCCCAACCGGATGAAACAGTTGCTGATGGCATAAAGGGTCTCCCCAAGCAGCAGGATCTCTTCGCGCTTTTTAACCGGCACTTCTTCGTAATATCTCGACAAACGTTCCCGGTTCAAACCCAGGTCCGCCACCTTCTGCAAGACCTCGCCGGTATCGACGGTACCGTCATCTATTCTTATCTCCCCTGTGGCCAGTGCTCCAATAGGGCCCCGTTCTCCTTGTAAAGGAACGGCAAGGACGTACAAACCGGCATGACAGGGAAAAAGGTGGTGTCTGTGCGGATCGAGGTAAACACATCGCCTGGCAGTCTCCCGGCACCGCTGATAGCCTACCGGATGATTGCGTATGAGGCGGCAGAAATTGCACTGTTGTTTGTTAATCGGGGTGATGACATATGTCCCGGAACAGCTTACATACTTAATCCAGAGCCGATAAAAATTGCTTAAATTCTCGAGCACCGGCTGGATGATATCTTGATTTTGCTGGAATGGGGTGTTATCAAATGTTTCCACAAGCCCACCCCTTGATCTTTTTTATGTATTTACGACCAAGATCTTAATTTTTCCTTCATAAATTACCAGTTCTCTTCCGCTCGATTCTGCGGCTTGAGCCGGAGCAGCCTGATCCCTCCCCAAATATCCTGCTCCGAAAAGCTTAATTATCGGGGAAAGGGGTTACTTACACTCTTTACCAGGTGTAATTCCCGAAACGCTTGATATGTTTGAATTACAGGAATGGCAAATACTGGGGGCGAGCTTCAGAATCGCGCTCTATTGACAAAATTGGATTTCGATGTTAGAATCGATTTCAAATAATTTTATATGGATTAAGCCCATGAAGGGGAAGATTAGGTGGAAGCCCGTCTTGAAGCGAGCCGGTGAGGGTGGAAGACCGGTAGATGGGAACACTGAAGGCCGCCCCGGAGGTGCCTGCCGAAAGAGATTTTTTCAACAGTAGGTACGGACGGTTCCCCCCGGTAAAGGGGACTAAAGTTGAACCTTTAACGGTTAACTAGGGTGGTACCGCGGGAGTTAAACCCCGTCCCTTGAGGACGGGGTTATTTTTTTAAACTTTTTAGCAATCCGTGACTTTTGGGAGAGCGAGGGGGAGCAGAATGCAGACTTTAAGAAAGTCCGGAGAAAATTTTAATGGTTTTATTTCCGAAACCTTGCGGGGGTTGCCGCCGTCAGGGATTCGAAAATTTTTCGATTTGATTGCTCAGACCGAGGGGGTCATTTCTCTTGGTGTGGGCGAGCCTGATTATGTTACACCTGAGCCAATTCGAAGGGCCTGTCTGGAGGCGTTAAAAAAAGGAAAAACAAAGTACACTTCTAACTGCGGAATGCCGGAGTTGCGGGAAGAAATAGCCTTCTATTTGCAGGACAGGTTTAATCTTAGTTACAACCCCGACGAAATCCTTGTTACTGTAGGGGTAAGTGAAGGTGTCGACCTGGCACTCCGGGCCTTGATTAATCCCGGGGACGAGGTTTTAATAGGGGAGCCCTGCTATGTATCTTACGCACCATGTACCGCTTTAGCAGGCGGAAAACCAGTTCTGGTTCCGACAAGGGCTGAAGACGAATTCCGGTTGCGCAAAAAAGATCTTGTGGTCCGAATTACCGATAAAACTAAAATTATTTTGCTCTCTTACCCCAACAACCCAACGGGAGCAATTATGGAGCGTGAGGACCTGGAAGAAATCGCTCAAATTGCAAAAAATTACAACTTGCTGGTTATCTCCGATGAAGTTTATGCGGAGTTGACTTACGGTGCCCGGCATGTTTCAATTGCCGCGCTTCCCGGCATGAAGGAGCGAACGATTTTGCTGAACGGCTTTTCTAAAGCCTTTGCGATGACGGGATGGCGGCTTGGTTTTGCCGCAGGCCCCAGGGGAATTATCGATGCGATGTTAAAAATTCACCAGTATACAATGCTTTGTGCTTCCTCTCTCAGCCAGTACGCTGCTCTCGCTGCTCTCCGGGAGGGAATCCAGTTTGTGGCGGAGATGGTCGGCGAATATGACCTGCGCCGCAAACTCATTGTCAGCGGGTTGCGGCAAATCGGACTTCCCTGTTTTGAGCCTAAAGGAGCTTTTTACGTATTCCCGAGCATCCAGCATACAGGAATGGCATCAGATGAATTTTGCGAACTCCTTTTGATGGAAGAAAAGGTGGCCGTGGTTCCCGGCAATGCTTTTGGGCCCAGTGGGGAGGGATTTATCAGGTGTTGTTATGCCGCCTCCCGGGCTGAGATTGAAGAGGCGCTGGAACGGGTCGACAGGTTTTTGAAGCGACATCGGCTCCCCCGGGTTGCCACTCTGTAAGCAAGGTCTGTCTTGCAGTTTTTTCAGGACGCGGACACGGGCTTCGCATAGCCGTCCGGGCGGCAGCGAAAAACGGCCAGGATACCGGATTTACCCGGACGGATAACAACATATGTCTTGTAACGAAAGACAAAAGGATTTTTTTTGGTTGGGGCGTTAAAAGAACCAAAAAATTAAGCAAGGCAGGACTATCACGGCAGATGCCATTGAAGGACTGGCACGGAAAATGGGTGTGCCTGTCGCGACCTTTAAGGCCACTGTTGCGAGGTATACAACGAATTGGCTCAACTGAAGAAATGCTGGCTACGATCGAGAAGCCTCCGTTCTACGCCTCAAAAGTGGTTCCTGGTCTTCTTACAACTGTAGCTGGCTTGAAAATCAATACCAAAATGCAGGTCTTGGATGAAGGGGGTTGTTTCCCCCTCTTTTTTGTATTTATTTTTTGGCTAATAAAACCTGGATCTCCTGGTGGCTTACTGCGAGCAGCCTTCTGATAAAAGGGTGTTTAGCCCAGGGAATGACTTCACCGAGCGAGAAATAGACGGCGAGTGCCTGTTTTGCTTTGAGGATCATGGGGAAAGTTGCAACTAAACGGAGCAGTTCGCGAAGGATTTCTCTTTTACGAAGAAGGTTCAGGATCTTTTCGAGCCTGACTTCGTCCTCGGGAGTAAACTTGTGGATGTGAAGGGAGCCGGAAAAGTGTTGGAGTTCGTCTGCGGTGAAGTAGACCGGTAGAAGCTGCGGAAGTTCGGCAAGGAGGTCGGCCTTTTCCAGGTAATAGGGGAGATTGGCAATTACTTCCTCCGGACAAAAAGGGATCTCCGCGGCAGGATACGGATTAAAGGGTTTTATTTTTTGAAGTGCTTGATGCAATTGTTTTCTCGCCGGATAAGGTGTTGCGGGATTGTTGAGGGTGACTAAGATAACTTCCCGACAGAGAAACCGGATTTCCCGTAAAACAATAGAAAGGGGACCTTCCAACACGCTGTGTTGGAATTTTTTCAGATGCCTGGCGTAGGACAGAATCCCGGGGTAGAGGCAAGGGAGATGGGCAAGGAGAAAGGAACGCAAACCGGAGAACGTCGAGAGCGCAGGGTGTTTCAGGTAAAGCGTTAAAAACAAGGCGTCCAGGGTTTTCTCGGGGTTTTCCGTTAGAATCTTTCGAAACCGCGCGCGTAAAAAAGGGTAGGCAGGTGCAGTCAAGTGCCATGCTGAAACCAGTTCAGAAAGAAAATTTTTTATGGAAGTATTGGTGTATTGTTCCATCTTCTCCACCGTTGCACTGTGAATCGTCTTTCCTTTTATTTATTTATAGGAGGAGAAGGTTTTATTCAAAAAACCTGTTAGGTGCAGCAGGTTTTTTGAGAGGTTCTGGATAAATAATAATATGTAATGCACATGAGAGAAAGGATGGTATCCGTGGAGGGGTATGGGTTTCATATCCCCGCTCTTTTCAGCAAAGATTTCTTTATGGCAGGATTTACTTTGATTCCCAACCTTCTGATGAAATACAGTGCAAGAATTTCCCTGGGGAGCCTCGACCTTTTGGTGGTTCTTGCCCTTTTTTATTTTCAACAGCAGGGAAATGACGCTCCGGCCCCGGAGGCGTTTAGCAGGCTTCTCGATGTTCCGGAAAACCAGGTTAAAGTAGTCCTGGAGTCTTTGGTGGCGCGCGGTCTGCTTAAAATCGAGGGTGGCAGGTTTGATCTTTCGGGGCTTTTTGAAAAAATTGCCGACCTCTGGGCTGAGGAAAAGGTGCAGGCGCTTCAGGAGATGCGCAAGGAGGCGGCACCAACTGCCCAGGTAAGAACCGCAGGGCGGGCTCAAACACCTTTACTGAGCAACCTCTTCCGGATATTTGAGCAGGAATTCGGGCGGCCTCTTACTCCTATGGAGTGTACGCAGATTATCTGCTGGTATAAGGATGAGGGTTATTCTGAAGAGTTGATTTTAGAGGCCTTAAAGCGGGCGGTTATGAGGGGTATTTTTAATCTGAACTACGTAGACCGGATTCTTTCCCGCTGGGCTCGTAATAATTTAAGGACAACCCAGGAGGTAAACCAATACGAGGAAAGGTATTTTGCCCAGCGCCAGGCTCGAAAAGGAAAGCCAAACCTTGAAGGAACAAAAGAGGATAAAGAAGAAAAATATAAAGATCTTTATTTAACTTAGTCAGGTGAGGCAAATGAAACAGGTTGAAGATTTGATTGCAAGGCTGCATAAGATCGTAGAAAAAAAGCAGCCTTCTCTCAAGTTTAAAGATTTGGAGTCACCCAGGTGTAAAATTTGCCAGGACCGGGGTGTGGTTCTTTTTGGAGATGTGGCCAGGATTTGCAGCTGTACAAAACAATTCACTCTGGAAAACCGGTACCAGTATGCAAATGTTACACCTGAAATTAAGGGATGCAGCTTCGAGGGTTTTCGACTTGATTATTATGAAGGAGTTCACCGGGAAATGGCGGCAAAGGCCTTGCAGGGAGCACGCCAGTTTGTTTCTGAATATCTCCAGAATCCCCATATTCCGGGCATCCTGTTTACAGGAGATGTAGGGGCAGGAAAAACCTATCTGGCCGGCGCTGTGACTAATTTTCTTATTCAGCACGGGATTCAGGTCTTTTTTCTAGTTGTTCCCGATTTTCTTGATGAACTCCGGGCAACTTACCATAAAGGCATCTCCGGGGAGGGATCAGATTTAGACGATGTCACCTTGTTGAGAAAGGTACGGCAGGTAGATGTTTTGGTTCTTGATGATTTAGGAGCGCATAACTATACACCCTGGACCTGCAACAGGTTATACTCCTTGCTTAATTATCGGCTGAATTTTCATCTTCCGGTTATTATTACCACAAATTTAACATTGGGCCAGCTTGAGGAATTTCTTGGGGAACGAACAACTTCGAGAATCGTTCAGATGTGCCGTATCTACCGGCTCTCAGTGGACAAGGATATTCGGCACTTGAAAAACAGGAACGGTTCTCAAGCAGGTAAATAGAACAACCATTGAAAAAGTTTTTTCAGGAAGGAGTTGCTTTTAGTGACATTCTGGCTTATTGAAGACCATACCCCGGGATACAGTGTAAAATGGCGCATACATAAAACGATCTACACGGAACAAACCCCTTACCAGCACCTTGCCATTGTGGATACTGTGGAATTCGGCCGTGCTTTGGTTTTGGATGGGATTATTCAGACCACAGTTTCGGACGAGTTTATTTATCACGAAATGATTGCTCATGTTCCCATGTTTACACACCCAAATCCCCGCCAGATTCTGATTGTAGGAGGGGGAGACGGGGGAACGGCACGGGAGGTGCTAAAGCACCCAACGGTCGAGAAAGTTGATCTGGTTGAAATTGACGAGCGCGTGATTACTGCCTGTCGTACCTATCTGCCGGAAACGGCATCCGCGTTTGAGGACCCGAGGCTTAATGTAATTATTGACAATGGTGTGAATTATGTAAGGCAGCAAAAAGAAAAATATGATGTTTTGATAGTGGATTCTTCAGACCCGGTGGGCCCGGCAATTGAGCTTTTCGACAAAGAGTTTTACAGGAGCGTCCATCATTCTCTTCAAGAGGATGGATTATTTGTGGCGCAAACCGATTCACCCCATTTCAGCCAGCAGATTTTTCAAAGAGTTTATCGGGATATCAAATCGATTTTCCCCATGGTAGCGGTCTATTTGGCCTG
Source organism: Bacillota bacterium (assembly GCA_013177945.1). NCBI lineage: Bacteria > Bacillati > Bacillota > Bacillota bacterium. The sequence goes on along the minus strand of JABLXW010000001.1, from coordinate 333,360 downwards.
CATCCCTAGTTATATCAGTGGTTATTGGAGCTTCACGCTCGGGTCTAAATGTTACCATCCGGTGCAGGACTGCCGGGTCAACAGTTTGATTAAAACCAGATACTATACCCCCGAATTGCACAGGGCGTCTTTTGTTTTGCCTCGCTTTATTCAGGAACTGTTGGGAGAGGATTGAGCAAAAAAAGGATTTTTATCGAGTTTGGAGAAGGTAGTACTGTTTTAGTTTTAATTATGCTTTTGCGAAAGGGGTGGGAGCGTAAAAAGGGAATCACCGTTAGCAGGGACTTATTAAAAAAATAACAAATAACGACTCAGAAGCACGGAAGGATGGTAGTCTCATGAAATGGATGGCGGTTGCTATCTATTCCCTTTTTATTCTCTGTTTAAGTTTAATTACGGTAAAAAAGGTTCGTACGGTAGAAGATTTTTTTCTCGGAAATCGCTCTATTGGATCCTGGGCTTCTGCTTTTGCGTATGGAACAACTTACTTTTCTGCCGTAGTTTTTATCGGATATGCAGGTAAGGTAGGATGGGGTTTCGGTTTATCATCTCTGTGGATCGCAGCCGGCAATGCGATCATTGGTGGTTATCTCGCCTGGCGGCTTCTTGCACGCCGAACAAGAGAGTTGACCACCAGGCTGAAGGCATTAACGATGCCTGAGTTTTTGGCAGCCCGTTATGACAGCCCTGCGCTGCAGTATGTTGCGGCAGCTCTGATCTTTATTTTTTTGGTTCCCTATTCGGCCTCAGTGTACATGGGTTTGAGTTACTTGATTGAAAACATCTTTGGAGTTCCTTATTTATTGGCTCTCATTGTGATGGCCCTGCTCACTGCCTTTTACCTTGTCATGGGGGGATATTTTGCAGTCGCTCTGGTGGATTTGTTTCAGGGCCTGATAATGGCGTTTGGGGCAGTTCTCTTAGTGGTTTTTGTTACAAAAAGCCCTCAGGTGGGAGGCCTCTTCACGGGATTGCAGCGCTTGGCAGAAATTAACCCCGGTTTTACAAAGATTATAGGTCCTCCCGGATTCTTGCCCCTGTTTGCACTGGTCGTTCTCACAAGCTTCGGGTGCTGGGGTTTGCCTCAAATGGTTCAGAAATTTTACTCCGTTAAAAATGAGGATGCGATTCGGAGGGCGCAGGTGATTACCACTACTTTTGCTTTGATGATTGCCGGGGCGGCTTATTATACAGGAGCCTGGGGCCGCCTGTTTTTCTCGTCACTCCCGCTTTCGCAGGGTAGGCCAAACCCTGATTTAATTGTTCCTCAAATGCTTCAGATGATTCTCCCGGAATGGGGTGCCGCTTTAATCTTGCTCCTGGTATTATCTGCTTCGATGTCAACCCTTTCTTCTCTTGTTTTGGTTTCAAGTTCCGCAGTTGTGGTTGACATCTTCAAATCGCTTTTTCCACACTGGCAGGAGAACTGTTTTGTTGGGTTGATGCGCTTCTTGTGCATTGTTTTTATCGGTTTAAGTTTGTATTTGGCCGTAACACCGACAATTATTCTTGTGTTGATGGCCCTTTCCTGGGGAACACTGGCAGGTGCTTTTCTTGGCCCTTACCTGTACGGCCTCTACTGGCGCCGTGCCACCAGGGCCGGAGCCTGGGCCGGTCTTTTGACAGGTTTGGCTGTTTCTTTAGGTTTGGCTTTTTACTTCAAAATGGATGCGCTCTGGATTCCCATCAGCGGGTCCCTGGCGATGATACTGCCTCTGGCAATCGTGCCACTGGTCAGTTGCCTGACGAAAGCTTTTCCGGAAAGTCATTTAGAGAAAATTTTTGGGGCAAGGGATGAGTATAGAGAAGAAAGAGGAGCGGAGAAAGGACTGAGTTTTTTGTCATGATCTGGTCACCGCAATATGAGTGCATTTCCCGTGAGGCCTTAGTTGAACTTCAGCTGGCCCGGCTCAGGGAAACTGTAAAAAATGTTTATGAGAGCAAGGGTTTTTACCATCAGATGTTCCGTTCTCTTGGGTTCCAGCCCGGTGATCTGAAAACCCTCGAGGACCTCCACCGCCTCCCTTTTACGACTAAAGAAGATCTCGTCCAGGCCTATCCTTACGGTTTCTTTATTCGCCCCTTGAGGGAGATTGTAAGAATCCACGGCTCCTCAGGGACAAAAGGGAAGCCAACGATCGTGGGATACACCCGCCGCGACCTGGAGACCTGGGCCGATCTGGTGGCCCGGGTTGTTACCCAGGCTGGAGTTGGAGAGGATGACATCGCTCAGATTTGCTTTGGGTACGGTTTGTTTACCGGCGCTTTTGGTCTTCACTACGGACTGGAAAAGGTAGGGGCAATGGTTATTCCAACCTCTGCCGGGGCAACCGAGCGGCAGTTGATGCTGATGCAGGACTTCGGGACAACCGCTTTAATAAGCACTCCTTCTTACGCCCTGCACCTGGCCGAGGTGGGGGAAGAGCTTGGGATCGATTTCAAATCCCTCAAGCTCAGGGTGGGGCTTTTTGGCGCCGAAGGCTGGACCGAAGAGATGCGTAAGCAGCTGGAAGAGAGATTGTTTTTAAAGGCCACCGATAATTACGGTTTAAGCGAAGTAATGGGCCCCGGCGTGGCTGGAGAATGTTTGGAGACATCCGGTATGCATGTGGCCGAAGACCATTTTCTCATTGAAATAATTGACCCCGAAACCGGAGAGGTTTTACCGCCCGGGAAGAAAGGCGAAATCGTCATTACGACATTAACCCGCGAGGCCATGCCCCTGATTCGCTACCGGACGAAAGATATTTCTTCAATAAGCGAAGAGCCCTGCCCTTGCGGACGGACAACTGCGAGACTCTCAAAAATCAGCGGAAGAACTGACGACATGTTGATTATCCGGGGGGTTAATGTTTTTCCCTCTCAGATTGAAAGTGTTCTCATGGAGATTGACGGCCTGGCGCCTCATTATCAGATTGTAGCCAAAAAGCGGGGGCATCTCGATGAACTGGAGGTTCTGGTAGAAGTTTCCCCAGAGCTTTTTACAGACCGTTATCGCGACCTGGAAGCCTGGGAGAGGAAAATTGAGCGCAAGCTTCACAGTGTATTGGGTCTCACGGCAAAGGTGCGCCTGGTCGAGCCCAAAACGATTCAACGAACGACAGGAAAAGCGCAGCGCGTTATTGATCTGAGAGATAAAAATTAGCTGTTTGAGGGGAGTACTGAAGCGGCCACCGTTGATGTGTCCCGGGTGCCCCCACCGGCGGGGAGTTTTTTACGTTCTGCGTAAGCTTCGTGCGGCGGTTGCAGGTGACATTGGATGTTATGCCCTGGGAGCGCTGCCCCCCTTTGAACCGATGGATGCCTTCAGCTCGGGTGTCTGGCGCTCTGCTTTGAAGGAGATTGCCTGGCAGTTGACGAAAACAGTCGTGTATGGCCTGTGCTTTGAATTATCAGGTTTGCCCTCAAAGGGCAATGAAAAGCAAACAGACCGGGTGCACCTCGTTGCGGCCCGGGAAAGGGCCCAAAAATTGGGGAATCCCCGGGTGGTGAACATGATTTACTGGAAGTTCTGGCGCAGTACCTGGGGCGTTTCCGGGGGCCGCTGGGAAGAGGATATTAAAGATAAAAAATTTTGAGGGGGAAGAAAATTTGCGCAAGGTTGAAGATTTAGGGCGGCGTGCCATTTTTGCATTAAATCCTTATGTTCCCGGCAAACCCGTTGAAGAAGTGGAGCGGGAACTGGGGATTTCGGGAGCTATTAAGCTTGCTTCAAATGAAAATCCTCTGGGTCCATCACCCCTTGCTATAGAGGCCCTTCGGGGGGCAATTACGCGGGTGAATTCTTACCCCGACAGCAATTGCTTTTACCTGAAGAAAGAGCTGGCGGCCCATCTGGGATGCCGGGAAGAGAATTTAATCATTGGAAACGGGTCCGACGAACTCTTAAAGCTGATCGCAGAAACCTTTCTGGAACCCGGTGATGATGTGGTCTTTGCCCATCCTTCTTTTTCGGAATACGAATTTGCAAGCAAAATCATGGAGGCAAACTGCATCGCTGTTCCTGTGAAGGGGGACTTCACCCATGATTTAAAAGCGATGGCAGGAAAGATCGGGCCCCGGACAAAAATCGTCTTTGTCTGTAATCCCAACAATCCGACGGGAACGATTGTTACCGAGGATGAGCTTCGTGCCTTTTTTGCCGAGATCTCTCCCGAGGTCCTGGTCGTCATGGATGAAGCGTACTATGAATATGTGACAGATCCCGAGTATCCCAATTCCCTGCAGTTTATCGAAGAAGGAAAAAACGTTATTGTTTTAAGGACCTTTTCCAAAATCTACGGATTGGCGGGGCTGAGAATCGGGTACGGGATTGCCCGTCCGGAAATCATTGCTCTAATCAACCGGGTGAGGGAGCCCTTCAACGTCAATCTTCTAGCTCAGGAGGCGGCCCGGGCGAGCCTCCGCGATCAAGATCATCTCAGGCGAAGCAGAGAAATTGTCCTGGAAGGACGGGAGTATCTTTATCAGGCATTTGACCGGCTGGGGCTGGCATACGTTCCCACCCAGGCCAATTTTATCTTTGTAAACATTTTTCAGGATTCAAGGAAGGTTTTTGCTGCCTTGCTGCGGGAGGGAGTGATCATCCGGACGGGTGACATTTTCGGTTATCCGACCTATATCAGGGTTACCATCGGTACCCCGGAGGAGAATCAACGTTTTATCGCGAGCCTGGAAAAGGTTTTAAATACAGGGGGATGACTTTGGTGGAGGCCGAATATCTGAATCAGGTTAAGAAACTCGCTGACCTTCTCCTTTCCGCAAAATATCCCATGGCCTTAACCGGCGCAGGTGTCAGCACCGAGAGCGGGATTCCCGATTTTCGCAGTCCCGGAACGGGTCTTTGGGAAAAGATTGACCCCGTAAAGGAGCTTTCAAGGGATGCTCTTGAATCTGATCCTGCCCGCTTCTACGAGGTCGGCCTGCCCCGGTTTATCCGGATTTTAAAGGCAGAACCCAACCCCGCCCATCTGGTTTTGGCAAGATTAGAGGAAAAAGGTTTGTTGCGGGGTGTGATAACCCAGAATATAGATGGTCTTCATGTCAAGGCAGGCTCGCGAAATGTCTTCGAGGTGCATGGCCATCTTCGGACCTGCTTTTGCTTGAAATGCGGAAAGGAGGACGTGTTTGGTTTTCTGGTAGATTCGGTGCAAAAGGGGATCAATCCCCCCTTGTGCCGTTATTGCAAGGATGGTGTTTTACGCCCTCACGTTGTTCTTTTTCACGATCCCATGCCCCGCGCTTTTTATGCTGCTGCCGAGGCATTGCAAGATTGCGATTTCTTGATAATAGCAGGCAGCAGTCTCCAGGTTTATCCTGTTGCCTATTTGCCCGCTAGGGTAGAAAAGCTGGCCATCATCAACCTGATGCCAACACCCTATGATGATAAGGCAAGGGTGGTCATCAGGGAAAGAGCAGGCAAGGTGCTGGCTGATCTCTGGAAGATTTTAGCAGAACAAGAGTCAGCGGTCTTCTAAGGGGGGGCGCCGGTTGGAGGTTCGATGTTCCCTGTGCGGAAAAAAGGAATCGATCACCGAAGTTCATAAAGATTTTGAGCGTATTGTCAAAAATCCGAAATCGGTTTATTTCTGTCAGATGTGCCTTGCAAAACTCCAATATGATGCTTTGGAGCATAACAAACCCAAAAAACCAATCGGATAGGATCTTTCTCTGAATTCGGGGAGAAAATTCCCTGAATTTGTTTTTTTATATAATCCCCCTGGATAAAGAAAACGACAAATATTACCATTTTTTCCGAAGGAATCCAGTCAACTGATGGCGAATTGCTTTTACTCCAGGAAGACAGAGCATATTCAGAAGGGGGTTTATAAAAGATGGCGAAGGTTAAAAATGACAAAAAAACTTTAGATGCCTTTGATGAATACGAGTACGGGCGGAGGAGAGAAGAAGACCTTTTCTGGGAATTTGAAAAGGATGAGAACGAACTTCAAAAGGTGAAAATATTGAAGGAAAGGCTTCGCAAGCTCGAGGATGAACTCACCGAGAAGAACCGCTTGATCAACAGTCAGCGGAAGCAACTGGAAGAATCTTTACGTGCCCTGGAGGAACGGGAGAAGAAATGTCACGAACATGAAATTTTGTTAAAAACCATGGAGGCAAATCTGCATCAAATGGAAAGCGAAAGGCGCCAGTACTTGGGGAGAATAGAGGAATGCGGAAAGGAAGCCGCGGCTCTGCAGGATAAGTGTGCCCAGTACGAGGAAGACCTCAGAAATCTAACCGGTCAGTTGAAAGCCAGGACCCAGGAGAACATTCTTCTCAATAAGGAGAATAAGGATCTTCAAAGGGCAAACAACCAGCTGCGGGAAGCCCTTGCTCTTTCAGAAGAAAAAATCCGGAACCTGGAGCAGGAATTGGCCCTGGCGGGGCCTGCCAGGGCCGAACTGGAAAAGAAATTCAACCGCGCCCTGGACAGTTTGCGCACCGAGGTGAAGGCGAAGCATCAGGAGATACTCCGTTTAAATAAAGAGGTGGCAGACCTTAAAAAGATGCACCAGGACCTCCAGCGCGTTAACGAGAACCTGGAGTTAGAACTTGATATGTTGAACACGACGAACGTTTCGCTTCAGAAAAAGATTGAAAAACTGACCCTGCAGAACAGCATTTTGGAGAAAAAACTTCGGAATCGCCTGGTGCGTTTTGTGCTGGCTCTCTGCGCTCTCTTTGGTTGGAATCCGGAAAAAAAGATGAAGACTCTGGGTGTCTGAAGGGAGATGGAGGAATATACAGCCTGTGATATCCGGCTGCCGGCCCCTTGCGGCACCTTCGTGGGTAGAAAAAGCGATTTTTTATCAAATTTTCCCCGAGCGTTTTGCAAATGGTGATCCCGCCAACGATCCGCCCGAGGCTTTGCCCTGGCATGAGGAACCGGGAGAAGCAACGTTTTTTGGCGGCGATCTTCAGGGGATTATCGAACACCTTGATTATTTAACTGATTTGGGGGTTACGGCCCTTTATTTAAACCCGATTTTTGCTTCCGTTTCCCCCCATAAATATGATACATACGACTATTACCAGGTTGATCCTCACTTTGGAGATCGGGCAACCTTAAAAGAACTGGTTGCATTACTGCATGAGCGGGAGATCAAGATCATTCTGGACGGCGTTTTTAATCATGTAGGGGACGAATTCTGGGCTTTTCAGGATGTGGTGAGACGGGGTCCGGAATCTCCTTACGTGGACTGGTTTTACATTTACAGTTTTCCCGTTCGCAGGTCACCCCGTCCTAATTATGCGGCCTGGTGGGGATTCCCCGATTTGCCAAAGCTAAATACGGAGAATCCGGTAGTACGGCGTTACCTTTTTGATGTTGCCTCATTCTGGCTGCGGGAGTTTCAGATCGACGGTTGGCGCCTCGATGTTCCTAACGAGATCAGCCACGATTTCTGGCGTGAATTCCGGAAAATCGTAAAACAGATTAACCCCGAGGCTTTTATCTTGGGTGAGATTTGGGGCGAGGGTACACCCTGGCTCGAGGGGGATCAATTTGACTCCATCACTCACTACCAGTTCCGGGATCTTGTTTTGAACTTCTTTGCACGAAAGTGCCTCGATGCCGGGGAGTTTCATGCCCGGCTGTTAGGCTTCCAGAAGACTTACCCTCCCGGGGTGCAAAGTGTTTTGATCAACTTGCTGGGAAGCCATGATACGGCGCGGGTGGCTACAATCTTTCTTCGGGCGAGCGGAGATGAGCCTCCTGCTTCTAAGATCGTTTCCGCTTCCGGATACCTCCGCATGAAGGCTGCTCTTTTATTTCAATTTACCTATCCCGGGGTTCCTTTGATTTACTACGGCGATGAAATCGGTATGCTGGGTGAAGAGGGGCCTGCGTGCCGCCGCCCAATGATTTGGGAAAGGGAAAGGTACAACCGGGAGTTGCTGGCATATTACAAGGATTTAATCAGGTTAAGAAAAAGTTACCCGGTCCTGCAGCGCGGAAGGTTTCTCCCCCTCTGTTGCCACAGGAAAAAAAATTTCTATGTTTTTGCAAGGGAAGCAGGAGGTGAAGAGGTCATCATCATTTTAAATAACAACGATTGGAGACAGACGGTCAACTTTCCGGTTGGTGCTCTATCTGCTCCGGAAGGAAAGATTTGGAAAGACTTTTTTTCAGGGGAAAAGTTTATCGCCCAGAATGGGAAAATTGTTGTTGAAGATGTTGCAGGCAATTCCGGCGTAGCCCTTGTGCCGGTAAAATCCGGTTGACAGATGCCTGTGGTTTATGTTACTCTTACCAAAAAAACTTGATCTGGAAAAAGACAAGGAAGGGGAAAAGTAGCCAGGCTTCCTCGAAAGCAGCGAGCCGGGAAGGGTGGGAGCCCGGTTGAGAGGGCCGCGTGAAGTTCTCCCTGGAGTTGGGGACTGAATCCGCACGCTTTGTGGTAGTAGGTTGCCCCGGAGTTTCCCACCGTAAAAAGGGAAGAGATATCGGACGCTTTTTTGTGTCCCGTATCTTTAGAGAGGGTCCTTTTAAGGATCAATAAGGGTGGTACCGCGGAATCAACCCCCGTCCCTTCGGACGGGGGTTAACTTTTACAGCAAGACGAAACGGAGGCAGGTAAATTGATTGTCGTGATGGATGCGAAGGCTACCCAAAGGGAAATCGAACAGGTTAAAAGCCGCTTGAAGGAGTTGGGTTTTCAGACCCATGTAATCAGGGGGGTTAAAAAACAGGTAATCGGTGCCGTAGGTGATAAAAGTATTGCAGATGCCGGCTTTCTGGAATTGCTTCCCGGTGTCGAAAAGGTAATGCCGGTATTGAAGCCTTACAAGCTGGTAAGCCGCGAAGCGAAACCCGAAGGGACGATTATCGAGATGGGAAATCTGGCGATCGGGGGCGAAAACATTGTTGTGATGGCAGGCCCCTGTGCTGTTGAAAGCCGGGAGCAGATTGTTGAGACGGCGCGGGCCGTAAAAGAGGCTGGAGCCCAGATCCTGAGGGGTGGCGCGTTTAAACCCAGGTCTTCTCCTTACTCATTCCAGGGACTGGGTATTGAGGGGTTAAAATACCTTCGCGAGGCGGCCGAGGAAACGGGAATGCTGGTAGTAACCGAAGTTCTGGATTCCCAGGACATCCCGGCGGTTTCGGAGTATTCTGATATCCTTCAAATTGGGGCGCGGAACATGCAAAATTTCCGCCTGCTCCGGGCTGCAGGGAAACAGGAGAAGCCGGTCCTGCTGAAACGAGGCCTGGCAGCAACAATAGAAGAGTGGTTGATGGCAGCCGAATACATCATGTGCGAGGGGAATTACAGAATAATTTTATGCGAAAGGGGAATTCGAACCTTTGAGAACAGCACAAGAAACACCCTCGATATCAGCGCGGTTCCTCTGGTGAAGCGTTTAAGCCACCTTCCAGTAGTTGTCGATCCCAGTCACGCTTCGGGGAAATGGTATCTGGTGGCGCCGCTGGCAAAAGCCTCTTTGGCGGCGGGTGCCGACGGGTTGCTGATCGAAGTCCATCCCCGGCCTGAGGAAGCCAGGAGTGATGGCGCCCAATCTTTAACACCGGAGAATTTTAAAACTTTGATGGAGGATCTTAAAAAAATGGCACCCTTCTTGGGGCGCCGCCTTGATAGTTAAAAAAGTGTTTGGGTTGTAAAAATAAAAATAAAAAAATGGCGCGCCCGGCAGGAATCGAACCTGCGCACCTGGCTCCGGAGGCCAGCGCTCTATCCCCTGAGCTACGGGCGCGCTCCACTTCCAGTTATTATTTTAACCTGCGCGACTGAAATTGTCAAATCAAAGTCCGATTAGGGTAGCTGTCAACTTGCCGCCTACGCCACAAGCGAAGGAATTCTTGGATTGAGCCCTTAAGCGCTTCTCCTAAAGGAGTGCCTTGGGCCCTGGTGGCAAGAAGAGGAATGCTTGCCTGGAGCCGGGCTGCAGTAAAAGAAGGAAATAAGTCTGTCAATACATAAATTAGGAAATGATTCAATCCAAACCAAGAGAGGGGTCGTGAGCGATGAAAACAATTACCCTGCAAACCACCCGGCAGATTGAATTTGTCGATATTACAAGTCTGATCGAAAAGGAAGTTCGGGCTGCCGGATGCCAGGAAGGGATTTGTTTCCTTTACGTTCCGCATACAACGGCGGGGATAACCATCAACGAAAATGCCGATCCGGATGTGATTCGGGATATCGGCCAGACCCTTGAAAAACTGGTACCCGTAGCGGGTAGTTATTTTCACAGAGAAGGAAACGCTCATGCCCACATTAAAGCCAGCCTGCTGGGTTGTTCTGCTTTTGTTTTTATTAGAAATGGCAGACTGGCACTGGGAACCTGGCAGGGAGTGTATTTCTGTGAATTCGACGGGCCCCGCCGGCGCTCTTTGTTTTTGAAGATAATGCAGGAAATCGGCTCTTGTTAGCGAATCCTTTTAAAGGAAACAAAATCTGGAGGGGTTTGAGGATGGAGCAGGTTAGGGATAAATTAAACAAGAGTTTTATGAACCTGGATGTCACTTTAGAACTTGCTCAAAAGAAGCTGGGCGAAGGCAAACCCGAGGATATTGCCTGGCGCGCCGGGGTTAAATACGATGAGCTTCAAAGTGAGTTCTCAGTTCAATTTTTAAACGAGGAGCACCGTGTCAAGTACCCCTTGGGGAAAGTTTATCATCCAAAAGGCAAAGATGTACCCATTGTCAACAAGATTTTGATTCTCCATTATTTAAATACCGCCGAAGGGGTTCCTCTTCATCACAGGTGGATTTCCTTTAAAGAACTTCCTTCAGGTCAGATCTACATCGAGCCTTTTTACAACCGCGCTGTTCGTCCTTTGATCAAGCTTTTCGGGAATGATCCGGAGGCGCTGGTTAAAGCAGGCCTGGCGCTGGGCGGAAAAAAGGAAGCTCTCGGCGATTCCAGCGTTACCATACCGGTTTTTCCAATGGTGCCCATAACCTACGTAATCTGGCGGGGCGACGAGGAGTTTCCGCCCTCCGGCAACATTCTTTTTGACGCATCCGCCTCCTGTTATTTGCCGGTTGAAGATTACGCGGTGGTTGCGGGTCTGGTTGTGTATGAGCTGAGGAAGAAGGCAGATCAGTTGGCCGGGGGTCCGCCTGAATCCCGGGCACATTAAATTTTTTCTAGAGCATATATATTTTTTAGGGAAGCCTTTCGTTCTGCACCTTTTTCTTCCCCGGGGAATATAATGGGGAAGAAAAAGCAAACAGTGAGGTGGTAATCTTGAGGGTTTATTTTATTAAATTACCACGTTTCCTGAGGGATATCTTAAAAAAAGTGGTTAAGTAGAAAAAAGCGGCCCTTTCCGGCTGCTTTTTAAATTTAGTCATAATTGGTTTTTGCTGTGCATTAATTTACCGTAGAATCCTTCCAGGGGCAGGAAAATGGATCGTGGATAAAAAAATTTTTAAAAGACTTTTTCTGGTGGTTATTGTTGTTTCAGTTATATCTATCTCAGGCAAGTTCCTGTTGGGAGCACTTCGAGAAAGCAGCTTTTCGCTTCCTGTCGCAAAAGAGTTTGTTTACCCGGGAAATCCTTTTGAAGTAATTGACAGCTTCTACCGGGCCTTTTCTGACAACAACTGGGATGCGGTTCAAGCTCTCACCACTCCAGCCCTCTATCTCTATCTGGAGGAAAGCGGTCTAATCTCCCGATGGAAGCTTATCAAAAGACAGGACCCCTCGATTCAATATGTGATGTTTCTGGTTTTGGATTCCAGTGTGGACCCGCAGCGAGGAGAAGCCTGGGCGCTGGGCCGCGTCAGCTGGAAGTCGGCTCGGCGGCGTCTTTCGGACTATAATGAGACGGTTTTTCTCCGCCTGGTTGATGGGTACTGGAAGATTGCTCAAATTCGTGTCCACTCTTCGGTTGAGGTTGTAAGCGATTTTTACCAGGCAATTCAGAATGCGGACTGGCAGCGTTTTTATGGACTTTTAACAGACCGTTACAAGAGACGCTTAGAGGCTGCCGGTGTAACCTCTGCGCTGATCAAAGAGCGCGGCCAAATGACCACAGGGGTTTATGTGGTATTTCTTGTCACGAACTTTGCAGAACTGGATTCTCATGCCTGGGTTGAAGGGGATGTCATTTGGCGCCCTTTGAGCAAGCGGCAAAAGGAGGTCAAGGTCAGGGTCTTTCTAATCCGGGAACCCACTGGCTGGAAAATAGACGGCATTCGCGGCCACTGGGAACAGGCTAAGTGATAAGGCTAATCGGTTAACGCAATCCCGATGATTCCACCTGCGGCAGAAACTGTTAGCGTGTAAAGTGCTTTTAAACTCAGGTTAAGTAAAGAAAAAGGGGTGCGGGCCGCCAAGAGCACCAGCAGCGTAAAAAAGAGAAAGTAAAAGACGCCTACAAGAGTTCCGTTTAGCAGCCCTTTTCCGCCGGCCTTTTTTGCGGCCAAAAAGCCCCCCAGAAAGGCGCCGGTGAGGTAAAGAGTGGTTCCTGCTGGCTGCAGGTAATTTTCAGAAAGAGGAGAAAAGTAAAAAATTAAAGTTAAAAGAAGTGTGCCAGTCAGCCCAAAGCCAACTGCGACGAGAAAACCGAGGAAAACCGGGTTTACGCTGTATTTAGAGAGTAAATTTTTTTCCTCAGGCATTTTTATCCCCTCTCCTTCGGAAATTTTTACATTTCTAAGCATATTAAGAGTGGGAGCGGAATATGACAATAAGTAAGAATCTTCGTCTTATACAAGAAAAGGAAAACAAGAAGATAAATTGAATTATATTCTTAACGACTAAAGCCAATTGGTGAAGAATTTTGAAACCCAAGGTTTTGGTTATCGATGATGATCCCCTGGTAACCCAAATAATTAAAGACACTTTAGAAACGGCCGGTTTTGAGACCACCGTTCTCCACGATCCCACTCAGGCCTTGGCAGTGGCTCAAAACTTCCGTCCCGACATTATTCTTGTGGACCGGGTGATGCCCAAAATGGACGGTTGCGAACTCTGCCGCCAATTTCGCAGCAATCTTTTCACCTCCCACCTTCCCATTATCATGCTTACTTCCCGCACCGATATAGCAGACAAGATTGCGGGCCTTGAAGCCGGTGCCGACGACTATCTCTGTAAACCGTTTGAGCCGCTGGAACTGATTGCGCGGTTTCGCGCCCATCTCCGGCGCATTCAGCATGAGAGAAGCGCCAATCCGCTGACCGGTTTGAGCGGAAACCCTATGGTAGAAAAAGAAATAAAGGCCAGGATTGCGGCAAACAGAAAATTTGCTGTCCTTTACCTTGATATTGATAATTTTAAAGCATATAATGACACATATGGTTTTCTGCAGGGCGACGAGGTCATTAAATTTCTTGCAGAACTCCTCATCTTCGTATTTCAAAAAGAAGGCAACCCCGACGATTTTCTGGGTCATATTGGGGGGGATGATTTTGTCGCCATAACCACACCGGATCGGGTGGATAAAATCTGCAACCTTTTAATCCAGGGTTTTGATCAGGGAATTCAAAAGTTCTACAGCAATGAAGACCGGGAGCGCGGGTTTGTCGTAACCATCGACCGGAGGGGAAGGGAGCAGGTTTTTCCCCTTTTGAGCCTCTCAATTGCAGTGGTTTCTAACGAATACCGTCCGATCGACAACCACTGGCTTGTAGGGGAAATTGCTGCAGAGCTGAAAAAGTACGCGAAAACATTCCCGGGCAGTATTTATGTCAAGGACCGCCGGAGAAGATAGTTTATGGAGGGATTGCATTGCGGCCGAGCTTTAATTCTCTTTGTGCCAAGCTCCAGCAGAAGGCTTACAAGATTACACCTCAGCGCCAGATAATTTTAAAAGCCTTTCTCGATCATGAGCAACAGCATTTAAGCGCTGAAGAAGTTCACGGGATTGTCAGGGAGAAACACCCGGAAATCGGCCTCGCCACTGTTTACCGGACTCTGGAAATTCTTGCGAGTTTGGATATTTTGCATAAGATTGAGTTTGGAGACGGGTGCACCAGGTACGAGTTCTCCGATGCCGAGGTGCACCATCACCATCATTTAATTTGTGTCAATTGCGGCAAAGTGATGGAATTCAACGACGATCTGCTCGAAACCCTTGAGGCCTGGGTTGCCAAGAAAACCAACTTTTTGGTAATCGATCACCAGCTGAAGTTTTTCGGCTACTGCAAGGACTGCCAGCAGGAGAAATGAAAAAAGATCTCTGTCAGAACCTGACAGGGAAAGCGGCCAGGATATAAAAAACGAGAACCCCGACGAAACGGGGTTTATTTGTTTAGACAGGAAAAAACAAAAAACAGGCGCCCTGACGAAGTAGGGCGGAATAAGATGGAAAAAATTAGCAGGAATTTAATCCTTGAGTAAGAATTATAATAATTGGCTTTGAACGGCTACATTATTGAAGGAGGGGAAATCCTTGAATTTGAAAACTAGGCTGAACCTGTTCTTGGAAAAAATTCAAGGTTTTTTAAAGAACTTCCTGCAGGCGTGCAGATTTAAAGAAGGCGGATTCCTTGAGGAGAACGGTTCTGGAAACTTATACTGGGCAAAAAGTCTTGCCCTTGAGGCCTCTCCAAAGAATACCTTCTTGCTGGATAAGGCGCTGGAAAATGGAGTGGAAACCCCCGAACTTTGGAGGCTCAAAGGGGAAAGCTTGATGCATCAGGGCCAGTTTTTTGAGGCAAACAACTGCTTTGACCGGGCGTTGCGCCTTTCCCCAAAGGACGCAGTGGCGTTGGATAGCAAGGGTTATTGCTTGTACAAACTGGGCTATTACGAGATTGCCCTTTCCTGTTTCATTCAGGCTTTAACGCTACGTCCCCGTGATCCGGAAATTTTAACAAATACCGGTATTTGCCTCTGTCATTTAGGCCGCTATATGGAAGCACTAAACTATTTTGAAAAGGCCTTGCAAAATGGCGGATGCTCCCCTACTCTTTGGAACAACAAAGGTTTTTGTCTTGCTAAGTTGGGGCGTTATCAGGAAGCCTATCAGGCGTATAAAATTGCCCTGGAGTGCGGTGAATATGAATCGGTCGATCTTTTATGTAATGTAGCTGCCGCACTGGTGGGAATCGGCGCCTACAGGGAAGCCCTGTATTATTTCGATCGCGCGCTCCAGATGGATTCTGAAGATCCTCTTTTGCTGAATAATGTTGCAGTATGCCTGGAGGAGCAGGGTCGTTATGATCTTGCTTTGAAGTGTTACGAAAAGGCTTTAAGTTATGTTTCCGATAACCTGACGTACTTGTATAACAAGGGGGTTTGTCTCGCCAGGATGAAATGCTGGGAGGAGGCTTTGCATTGCCTGGAGGAGGTGGTCGCGCGGGAACCGAACCACACCGCTGCCTGGGGTGAATTGGGCGCCATTTATTTAGCTCAGGGAAAAAGTGAAAAGGCTTTAATTTGCTACAACAGGGCTCTTGGGTTGATTAAATAAAGAATATCTCCCCGATAAGCTCTCTTTTTTCGGATACTTTTTTACAATATCTTTATTTTTTTTTGGAAAAGTGCTAAACTCAAAAAGGAGTCCGTGGGACAAGGGGAAACTTACGGGGGGATTTATTTATAATGATATGCAACGATAATAAAAGGAAGATGGATCGCGAAAAGATTATTCAGGGGGTGCGTCTCCTTTTAGAAGGAATTGGTGAGGACCCTGATCGGGAAGGGTTACGGGGAACCCCGGAAAGGGTTGCCCGGATGTACGAGGAAATTTTTTGCGGGCTGCAGTACGATCCAAAAGAAGAGTTAAATGTCTTTTTTTCTGAAAATCACGACGAAATGGTTTTGGTTAAAGATATTCCGTTGTATTCAATTTGCGAACACCATTTTCTTCCTTTTTATGGAAAGGCTCATGTTGCCTATGTCCCACGCCAGGGAAGAATCACCGGCTTGAGTAAACTGGCACGGGTGGTGGAGGGTTTTGCCAAAAGACCCCAGCTTCAGGAAAGAATGACATCTCAGATTGCGGATACAATCATGGAGGCATTGAACCCCCTGGGGGTAATGGTGGTCGTGGAAGCAGAACACATGTGTATGACAATGCGGGGAATAAAAAAAGCCGGTTCAAAGACGCTGACATCGGCAGTGCGGGGCATTTTCAAATCCAACGAAGCAACGCGAGCCGAAGCCTTTTCTTTAATTAAGGGTAAGTTGGAGTAAGGAGTTTAATATAAAAAAGGAAGGGCGCCCGGAGGGCGCTTTTTAGTTTTTTGTTTTATTGCACGAATTAACTTCGAGCGTTAAACTAATTTTAAAAAGATATTTTGAGGATTTTGGAGGTCGTAGATGAGGATTTTATTAACGAATGACGACAGCATCTACGCCGAAGGGTTGGCCGTACTCTGGGCTGCCCTGAAGGAGATTGCCGAGGTTGCCGTGATCGCCCCCGACCGCGAAAGGAGCGCATCGGGCCACGGGATTACCGTTGATCAACCTCTCCGGGCCGAGCGGGTTAACCTTTTTGATGGTTCTGCCTGGGCGGTTAACGGCACCCCCGCAGACTGCGTTAAGCTTGGTGTAAATTGCCTCTTAAAAGACAAACCCGATCTGGTTATTGCCGGAATCAACCGGGGGCCGAATCTGGGAATCGATGTTTTATATTCTGGAACTGTATCGGGCGCCCTGGAGGGGATTATTTTAGGAATTCCAGCGCTTGCGGTTTCGGTTACCGACTACGTGAACCCCAATTACGAGGATGCTGCTTCTTTTATCAAGAGGCTGGTTCCCATGGTTTTAAAGACCGAAATTTGCACCGACACCCTCCTCAACATCAACGTTCCTTCCCTGCCTGCAGATAAAATTCGCGGCGTTAAAATAACGAAATTGGGGGCAAGGAAATACCTTAATTCCTTTGAGGTTAGAACTGATCCCCGGGGCCGGGCTTATTACTGGTTGGGCGGAGATGTGGTAGACCTGGATGAAGATCCGAATTCCGATGTTGCGGCAGTTAAGCAAAAGATGATTTCCATTACGCCAATTCATATTGATTTAACCAATTACCGGGCTCTCAAGTTGTTGCAGGAGTTGTTTTTAGAGTTTACGGGTGAGCAGCCGTGTTCTTCTTAAAGGTTTTAATTTTTACATTGCTCTTTTATTTTATTTTGAATTTTTCTCAAATTAAACAGGGGCGTCTTTTTCAAAAGCGTTCTTTGATTTTGCCTTTTTCGCTGGGTATTGCCCTCACTTTAGTGGATTCTGTCCTGAGAGTTGCTTTTTACTATTCTTTTCTCCTTTTTCTTCTGATCAGCGGGTTCAGTTACTGGCTGCTGTCTTTCTTCGCCAGGGGTTTCGAGAAAAGAAGGAAAGGAAGAGAGTGATGGAGTTAGTTCCGCTCGGAAAAAACCGGTATAAGTTGCCCAGACAGGGCAGGATGCGGGTGGAGGGAATAGTTTATGTTAACCAAAACCTGTACGAGCATCTTTTTAAGGATGATTCTTTAAAACAGCTTGCCCAGGCTGCATCTTTGCCCGGTGTTGTAAGAAGCGTGTTTGGAATGCCTGATATCCATCAGGGGTTTGGGCTTCCGATCGGAGGCGTGATGGCAACCGCGTTTCCTGAAGGCGTGATTTCGGCAGGGGCAGTTGGAATGGATATCAATTGCGGTGTCCGCTTGCTCCGAACCAATTTATCGAGCGAGCAGATTTGCCGGGACATTCTGTACGCATTGATTCGAAAGATCGAGGCTTATGTTCCAACAGGTGTTGGAAAAAAGTCGCGGAGGGGAAGTTTCGGGAAAGATTTTTTCGAGAAGGTCCTGCAACGCGGGGTCCCGTTCCTGATCAAAAACGGCTACGGCTGGCCGCAAGATGACCAGTACATCGAAGAAAACGGGTGCCTTCCGGGGGCTGAAATCGGTGCAGTTAGCAGTGAGGCCCTGAAAAGAGGTTCAGAGCAGCTGGGGACGCTGGGAGGGGGAAACCACTTTATCGAAATCCAGGTGGTTGATGTGATTTATGAACAGCGAATTGCCTCTCTTTTTGGACTTAAGGAGGGCCAGATTCTCGCGATGATTCATACAGGGAGCAGAGGGTTTGGCCATCAGATATGCACGGATTACACAAAAATTTTATACCGGGCTGCAAAGGACTATGGGATTGAGGTTCCGGAGCGGGGGCTTGCGTGCGCTCCGATTAATTCTCCCGAGGGGAAAGCCTACTATGCGGCAATGGCCTGCGCCGTAAATTTTGCGTTTTGCAACAGACAGCTTATCACTCACGATATTCGCCGGGCTTTTCAGGATATTTTCGGGAGGACGGCACAGGAACTCGAAATAAAAATCATCTACGATGTTGCGCATAATATTGCAAAGTTTGAAGAGCACAGGGAGGGAAAATTGTTGATCCACCGGAAGGGAGCAACCAGGGCGCTTCCTCCGGGTCATTTTGCCAATCCCAGGGTTTATCAAGAAACAGGCCACCCCGTTCTGGTGCCCGGGAGCATGGGCACCGCATCCTATGTCCTTGTCGGTACGCCCGAGGCTGAAGAACCCTTTTACTCTGTCAATCATGGGGCAGGGCGCCTCCTTTCGCGGACCGCCGCGGAAAAAGGGATTTCCAGGGAAGAGTTTAAGGCGAGCATGCAGGGGGTGGTTTTCGATGAGCGGGCCTACCATTTGCTGCTTGATGAGGCGCCTGCTGCATACAAGAATATTGACGATGTGGTGGAAACTCTTGCCGAAATCAATTTCGTTCGGAAAGTGGCAAGGTTGCGCCCTCTGGCGGTAATTAAAGGAAAAGATTAGAGGCACGGAGGGAGAAATGGAGCTGACACTGGAAGAACTGCGGGAGAGATTTACCCGCGCGGGATATATTATCAATGAGGATGCCTTAAACACTGTTTACCTTGCCTTGAGACTGGAGAAGCCGCTGCTGGTCTGCGGTCCCGCCGGGGTCGGAAAAACCGAACTGGCGAAGGTTTTGAGCAGCATATTAGGTGCGAAATTGATCAGGCTTCAGTGTCACGAAGGTCTGGATGAAAGCAAGGCCCTTTATGATTGGAATTTCCAGCGGCAGCTGGTGAAAATTCACCTTGCCGCCAGGCACGAAACGATTCGTGAGGAAGACCTTTTTTCCCTTCCCAATATTCTCCAGCGCCCCCTTTTGCAGGCGATTACTTCGGAGGAGCCGGTTGTCCTCTTAATCGATGAAATTGATCGGGCGGATCCTGACTTTGAGGCATTCCTGCTGGAGGTTCTCTCAGATTTTCAGATATCAATTCCCGAAATAGGCACTATAACGGCAAACCGGAAGCCCATCGTGGTGATTACAAACAACGGGGAGCGGGAGATTTCCGAGGCCCTCCGGAGGCGCTGCATCTTTTTATACATTGACTTCCCCACCATTGAACAGGAGGCTTCAATAATCAGGGTTCACGCTTCTGAAATCCTGGAAGAGTTGGAGGAGGAAATCTCTCTTGGCGTCAACCGGTTGCTCCAGCCGGGCTCCCACCCGGGCCCCCAGGCGGCTTCCACTCTGGACTGGGCGCGGGCTTTGCTTTTGTTAAATGCGGACCGCCTCCGGAGGGAGTACGTAGAAAAAACTCTGGATTTGCTGGCAAAAAAGAAAGAGAACATTGAAGCCTATCAGGAGTTTTTGAAATCTCAAGCTTGAACATGATTTTCAGAAGGAAAAAACAAATATATGGCGAACATATAATTGGTCTCTTTGTGTAAAAATGCTGTTATTTTTTATGTAAAGCTTTTGGGAGGGGGCTTCGCGATGGAACTTCAACCGGGAGAATTGGAGATGATCCGGAACGAGGTGGAAGCGGTTCTTCAGAGGTACGGGGTGGAGCGCGAGAATTTGATTCCAATTCTCCAGGAGGTTCAGAACAGATTGGGTTATCTTCCCAAAGAGGCGATGCAGCAGATCGCGGAGAACATGAAAATTCCGGAAATCGACGTTTACGGGGTCGGAACCTTTTACAACCAGTTCCGTTTAAACCCGCCCGGAAAACATCAGATCAAAGTATGCATGGGTACAGCCTGCCACATGATGGGGGGGCATATTATCCTTGACTCTTTTGAACGGCGCCTGAACATCAAAGAGGGTGAAACAACTCCAGACCGGGAATTCAGTTTAGAGCGAGTTGCTTGTGTAGGATGCTGTGCCCTCGCTCCCGTTGTTGTAGTTGATGAAAAGGTTGAAAGTAAAGTTTCGCCGATCAGAGTAGATGGGATCTTGCTGACTTTTGAAATAGAGAAGCAGAAGAGCGGGGAAGAAAAAGGCCAGGAGGAAGAAGGTAGTGGGCAATGAAGACTGCCGGACCTGCAATAGTTGAGACCTACCAACAGTTAAAAAGGGAAGCCCGGAAAAAATTTGAAGCCTTGAAGGAAAAGCCGCTGGTGCTGGTGGGGACGGCAACCTGCGGGAGGGCTGCCGGCGCACTTAATGTTCTGGCTGCTTTTCGGGAGGAAATTAGCCGGAACCAGCTTGATGCCGGGGTTAGAGAAGTAGGTTGCATGGGGCACTGCTACGCAGAACCGATGGTTATAATTTACAAGCCGGGCTTTCCCCCGCTTTGCTACGGCCCGGTTGATGAGGGAACGGCGGGCCGTTTGGTTGTGGATTTTCTCATCAATGACGATCCCTGTTTTGAATTTGCGATTGCGGCCCTTGAACCAAATGACTTTTTCCCGACCTTTTCTGATTACCCGCGCGGGATCTACGAAAACAAAATCATTTTGGCAAACTGCGGCCTGATTGATCCGGAAGACATTGACCATTATCTTGCTCACGAAGGTTATGAGGCTCTGGCAAAGGTCTTAACCATGGATCCTGCTGCCGTCGTCGCCGAGATTAAAAGCTCCAAATTACGAGGACGGGGGGGAGCGGGCTTCCCGACAGGAATTAAGTGGGAAACATGCAGAAACACCTCCGGCACCCCTAAATATGTGATCTGCAATGCTGATGAAGGGGATCCCGGCGCCTTTATGGATCGCGCTCTTCTGGAGTCTAATCCCCATCAGGTTTTAGAGGGGCTGATCATTGCCGCATATGCTGTAGGAGCCTCGCAGGGCTACATTTACGTCCGGGCGGAATATCCCCTGGCGGTGACGCGCGTGAAAACCGCGCTCGAGCAGGCGCGGGAAAGAGGACTGCTGGGAGAGTCGATTCTGGGAAGTGATTTCAGTTTCGATATAAAAATTTTTCAGGGTTCAGGTGCTTTTGTCTGCGGGGAAGAAACTGCACTGATTGCTTCGATTGAAGGAAGCCCCGGCATTCCCAATCACCGCCCTCCCTTCCCGGCAACTTCCGGCTTGCGGGGAAAGCCTACGGTGATTAATAACGTGAAGACCCTCTCCTATGTACCGCATATTATTCGGAAAGGTGCGGAATGGTTCAGGAGCATCGGCACCGAGAATAGCCCTGGGACAGCGGTTTTCGCCCTAGCCGGAAAGGTCAACAATACCGGTTTGGCAGAAGTGCCGATGGGTACCACGTTAAGGCAGCTGCTCTACGATGTAGGAAACGGAATCAAAAATGATAAAAGGTTCAAAGCGGTTCAGATTGGCGGTCCTTCGGGCGGTTGTTTGCCGGAAAGTGCTCTGGATATTCCGATTGATTTCGATTCTTTGCAGCAGGCAGGAGCAATGATGGGTTCGGGGGGGCTGGTTGTTTTAGATGAAGATGACTGCATGGTTGAGATAGCCCGGTTTTTCCTGGATTTTACCCAAAAAGAGTCCTGCGGCAAGTGTACATTTTGTCGTCTGGGAACGAAGCAGATGCTGGATATCCTCACGGAGATTACACGAGGTCGGGGAAGACCTGAGGATATCGACCTCCTCTGGGAGTTGGCCGAAGATATTAAAGCCGGCTCGTTATGCGGCCTGGGCAAGACCGCTCCGAATCCTGTCTTAACTACGATCCGTTATTTCCGCGACGAATACGAGGCTCATATTCAGGAAGGGCGCTGCCCCGCCTTGATGTGCAAAGAGCTGATCACTTATTATATTGTGCCCGAAAAATGCAGTAAACTCTGCAATGTTTGTATTGGGAGTTGTCCCGTCGAGGCTATCTACACCAGGCCGGATATGCTGAAGGCCATTTACCTGGATAAATGCGTGAAATGCAACAGTTGTATGGTGGCCTGCCCGCCTCAGTACCAGGCTGTTATCAAAATATCTCCACCTATTGTGGAGGATAAAGGAGATCAAGCTCATGAGCAAACCAGTGGTAATAACCGTTGATGGAAAGGAAATTACAGTCCCTGAAGGGGAGATCTTGCTGTGGGCGGCTCTGGATCAGGGAATATACATCCCCCATTTATGCGGGATCAGGGAAGCAGAGCGGCCTGCTGCGAGCTGCCGGCTCTGTTTTGTCGAGATTGAGGGTATTCCCAATCCGGTTACCGCATGCACGCAGCCGGTTCAGGAGGGGATGGTTGTTCGAACGCGCACTCCCCGGGTCGACAGGCTGGTCCGGACGGCATTTGAACTGCTCCTTTCGAATCATTGCCTGGGATGCGCCAAATGCCCGAAAAACCGCAATTGTGAATTGCAAAAAATTGCTAAAGAGCGGGGTCTGAAACTTAAGCTCACCCGGTTAAGACCGCTTCTCAAGGAGGTCCCCAGAGACGAGAGCCCGGATGCTTTTATTTACGATCCCAACAGGTGCGTGCTTTGCGGCCGGTGCGTTTGGGTGGATCACCATCAGGTCAAGGTTGGAGCAATTGGTTTTATCCGGCGGGGGATGGAGCGAAAGGTGGCAACTTTCGGGGATCTCAAATTTGCCGAATCCCGTTGCACCCAGTGCGGTGAATGCGTAAAGGTCTGCCCGGTGGGGGCCCTCAGCTTTAAGAAAAAGGAGCAAGAATATGCGAGTAAATAAAGTTTAACAAGGGGCCGGGGTTTTAATCCCCGGCGGGTGCACAGGTTTTAAGAGCGGAACCGGTTCTCTGTCTGGAGACTTCGTTCGGCTCTTTCAATGGCAAGGCGTACAAGCCCGCCGCAGTAGCGAGATGGGACGCCTCCCCAGCCTTCGCGCTGGACGATATCGGCTACCCCCATCTCTTTAGCCAGCTCCCACTTAAGTGCTTCAGACATTAAACCTTGATTTCTACGCCCCATAAAAACCCCCTTTTTAGTGCACCCATTATTAGTGTTGTAAAGACTCAACAAGTTTTATACCAAGCTCTTTCCTCTTTAAGGGACGAATTTTGACTTCTACAGTAATTTATAATATAATATTAACCAATGTAATCTCTATTTTTTTAGAAAGCGTCCAAAGTGACGTGTTTTCGCGTTTAGCCTAAATTTTGGAGGAGGGACCACTGATTTGAAAGTTTATGAAACATCTCGTTTGCGCAATTTAGCCGTAATAGGACACGGGGGCTCGGGAAAAACATCTCTTGTGGAAGCCATGCTTTTTAACGCGGGTCATGTAACCCGCCTTGGGAAAGTTGATGAAGGCACGGCCACAACCGATTTTTTTCCTGAAGAGATTAAGCGAAAAATCTCTGTAAATACAGCTACTGCACCCTGTGAATGGAAAGAATGCAAAATTAACCTGCTGGACACCCCAGGCTACTCCGACTTTTTCGGCGAAGTAAAAGGGGCTTTGCGAATCGTCGAAAGCGTTTTAGTAGTGCTCTGCGCCGTCTCGGGGGTTGAAGTTCAGACGGAGATCGGCTGGAAGGAAGCAGACCGGTCGAACCTCCTCAAGGTCGCATTCATTAATAAAATGGACCGGGAGAATGCAAATTTCGAGCGCGTCCTGCAGCAGATGAAGGAGATTTTGGGGGGGAACATTGTTCCTGTTCAGCTTCCAATCGGGTCTGAAGCAGAATTTTCAGGTGTCGTCGATCTCTTAAAAATGAAGGCTTATTATTACAGCCCCAAAGAGGGTACTTACCGGGAGCAGGCGATTCCCGATGATCTGGTCGAGAAGGCCGAGGCTGCCCGGGAGACGTTAATGGAGGCGGTTGCCGAAGCTGACGACGAGCTTCTGGTGAAGTATCTGGATGGAGAACCCCTGACCGATGAGGAGATTTTTGCGGGACTCCGGAAAAGCTTTAAAACAAATAGCATTATTCCTGTACTGTGCGGCTCTGCCATTAACAATATCGGCGTCAGACATCTTCTTGATTTTCTTGTGGATGTTGTGCCTTCCCCCGCAGATCTTGCCGGGGAAGACAGGGTTTTGGACCAGGAGCCTTTGTCCGCTCTTGTTTTCAAGACTATGGCAGACCCCTATGTTGGCAAGTTAAGTTTCTTCCGCGTATTTACCGGGGTTTTGAAGTCCGACAGTATCGTTTTTAATGCCAATAAAGAAAAAGAAGAAAAAGTCGGACAGCTTTTTGTCATGCGCGGGAAGCAACAGGAATCCATTCCCGAGGTCAGAGCAGGAGATATTGCTGCGGTCGCGAAATTGCAGGAAACATCAACGGGGGATACTCTTTGCCGGAAGGACAAAGTCGTTGTTTTACCCGGCATAGATTTTCCTGAACCTGCTCTTTCAGTTGCAATTGAGCCGAAGAGCAAAGGGGACGAGGACAAGCTGAGCAGTGCCCTCGGAAGACTGCTCGAAGAGGATCCAACCCTCCGCCTCACAAAGAATCTCGAAACAAAAGAAACCATCCTGACCGGAATGGGAGAAACCCATTTGGATATTGTACTCGAGCGGCTCCAGCAGAAGTTTGGAGTGGAAATAAACTCCAGGCCGCCGCGTGTGCCTTACCGGGAAACAATCCGGGCCACAGTTCAGCAGGAAGGAAAATATAAGAAGCAAACCGGCGGCCGGGGCCAGTACGGGCATGTCTTTTTAACCTTAGAACCGCTTCCCGATCAAGACTTTGTCTTTGAAGAGAAAATTTTTGGGGGAGCCGTTCCGAAACAGTACATTCCCGCAGTGGAAAAAGGGGTGCGGGAAGCTTTAAACGAGGGTGTTCTCGCGGGTTATCCGGTAACAGGCGTTAAGGTTACTCTTTACGACGGTTCTTTCCACCCTGTTGACTCTTCGGAAATGGCTTTTAAAATTGCGGCTTCGATGGCTTTCAAAAAGGGTGCGGAAAAGGCAAATCCGGTTCTTTTAGAGCCGATTATGAATGTTGAAGTTACGGTCCCCGAGCAGTTTATGGGGGATATTATTGGAGATCTCAACGGCAAGCGTGGTCGTATTTTGGGCATGGAGCCCAAAGGTGAGGGGATGCAGCTGATCCGCGCTCAGGTTCCTTTGGCCGAACTTTCAGATTATGCCATTGCTTTAAAATCCATTACCCAGGGGCGCGGCTCCTTTAAGATGGACTTTGCCCAGTATGAAGAAGTACCTGCCCGGCTTGCAGAAGAGATTATTGCGAAGCGTCGAGCCGAGCTGGAGAAAGAAAAGGAAAAATAATTAGTTTTCGCTTCGCAGGTATTGAAGGCATCCCCCTGTTAGAGAAACAGCGCGGAAGAGAGTTTTTTTCCCAAACCTGCTTCGCACAAGGTCGCATGCTTTTGCAATCCTTTTGAGTTTTTCCTGTTCCCCGAACAAATCCGGTTGTTCGATCTTTTGGGGGATAAGGTTGGTGAGGGTTATTCCCGCAAGACGCACAGGCCATGTTGGGAACCAATGTCTTTTTAGCAAGGCCAGGGCTACCCGGTAAATATCTGAAGGAAGGTTGGTATACTCCTTTAGCGTTTGCATCCGGGAGATCCAGGAAAAGTTGGGATCTTTCAGAGATAAAATTACGGTCTTTCCCAGATATCCTCCGGTTCTGGCGCGGTAGCTTACCAGATCGGCCAGCTCCAGAAGAACCACCTTAATTTCATCCCCCCGGTAGTCGCGGGGAAGGGTAATCTGCTGGCCGATGCTTTTTGCCTGGTTGAAGCTATTGGGGTCAACGGGGCTCGAATCTATCCCGTTTGCGTTTAACCATAAAATTTCTCCGGTTAACCCAAACTTTCGCTTGAGAACGTCAACAGGGAATTTTGCCAGGTCACCGATCGTATGGATGTTGAGTTTTCGCAGGTGCTGTTCGTAGCGGGGACCCACCCCGAAGAGCTTCCGGACGGGGAGGGGCCAGAGGAGAAGGGGAACATCCTGGTGGCGAATTACCGTTAACCCATCCGGTTTTTCCAGGTCCGCAGCCATCTTGGCTAACAGCTTGTTTGGTCCGATTCCGATGCTGCAGGTTATCTTTAATTCTTGTTGGATCCGTTTTTTTAGTTGCTGGGCAATTGCCACCGGCGAGCTGAAGAGTTTCCGGCAGCCGGTAACATCCAGGAAGGCCTCGTCAATCGAGAACGGTTCGACAAGGGGGGTAAAGTCTTGCATGATCCGTAAGATGTGGCCGGAAAAATACGTGTAGAGATAATATTGGGGTTTGATAAAAAATCCCTTTGGGCACAGGCGGCGCGCTTCCCATACCGTCATTCCTGTTTTTACGCCCTTTCTTTTGGCTTCGTAGCTGGCCGACAAAACGATGCCATGGCGTTTTTCCGGGTCCCCTGCAACAATCACAGGTTTACCCTGCAGGCCAGAGTTTAAAGCCTGGTGGACGCTGGCAAAAAAAGAGTTCATATCGGCGAGCAGGATTGCCCTTTCCATGTTAATCACTCCGAACTGGTGTTCTTAATGCGATCTTACCCAGAACACAGGTTCGTGTCAAGTCTTCAAGGGCTCCGGCTTCATCTTGACACCGCGGCCCAAGGGACTACTACCCAGGCCTGATGTAGTCACCCTCCACCTTCGGCTCCGGGATGGGCAGGCCGTCCTCGGCAAGGCCCTCCAGATGCATCTTCAGGGCCTCTCCGATGTTTGTCTTGACCTTCTCGACTGCCCTCCCGGTGGCCGCACACCCCGGCACGTCGGGAAGGTAGGCCGAATAATTGCTGTCGGTCTTCTCAATCACCACAAGATACCGCTTCAATGCTCGCGCCTCCTTTTGGCAGCTATTACATCCACGCCAGACGTAATGATAGGTCCCCCAAGTTCCTGAAGAAACACGGCCTGCCTATTTTCCCTTTCACGGCCCGCGCCACACCAGCGCCACCGTCCTGATCGGGGAGGGAGTAAACATCAAGGAAATTAGTTCCCGGTTGGGCCACACCAGCATCTTCACAACGGGGGATATTTGCGTCCACACCCCCAACTGTCCCCAAATTGTCCCCAAGGCCCGATTTTATACATCCTTGCATAAAAGAAAAACTCTGTTTGTGATGTTTGATGGGGCTGTTGCCAAAGACCCTCAAATACCAAGGCCAAAGAGTTGAATCCAGCAGAAAAATGCAGAAACATTTTCTTTGTCCATCCAGGCACCCGGCCTTTCCGTATAACCTTCACCAACTGCTTGATATTGTGCGCCGCAAAGAAAAGCAGCACCTGGATCTGCACCTTGTTTGTCCCACGCAGGGTTGCCCGATCCAATCCCAGGGGGCCTTTAAGTTCGGCAAAACTGGTCTCAACCCGCCATTGAAGTGAAAAAGATTATTCCGTTGCTGCCGATCTCCTGGACGAAACGGCTGTTGCACTTGGCGGGTGGGTAGGTTCCGGCTCTACTCTCGCGCAGGATTTTGCTTCCCGAAGTAGAAAACTCTACGTCAAGGTGCTTTAAGAGGGCGGTGAAGAGCGTGAACTCGGGCCAGGGAAGAGACGGACTCCACCGGCTGGTGGACGCTTTACCGGAAGACAAAATTAAAGCGGCCAGGGAATTGCTGGAACTCCTGCTCGTTGAAAGCAGCGAACTACCACCAGAAAAGTTAGGGGGGCGGCTGAGCCTTCTTGAGAAAATCGTCGACTCCCTCCCGGATGGCGTCCTTGCCATCGACCGCGCAGGCAAGGTGGTCGTGTGGAACCGGGCCGTGGAAGAAATGACTGGAGTCACGAAGGAGGAAATACTGGGCAAGGGCGAATACACTTACGCCGTCCCTTTTTTCGGGGAACGCAGGCCCATCCTCGTGAACATCCTGCTCGGCAACGGCAAGGAGTGGGAGCAGGAGTACGAAAAGATTGAGAGGAGGGGCCAAGTTCTTGTCGGGGAAGGTTTTGCCCCCTGCGCTTACGGCGGCAGGGGGCTTCATTTCTGGACCCTCGCGGCCCCGATCTGCGACGAGAAAGGGAACCTGCTCGGGGCGGTCCAGTGCATCCGCGACATCGGCGAGCGCAAGAAGATGGAGGAAGAGCTGAGGTACCAGAGCATGCACGACGCTCTCACCGGGCTTTACAACCGCGCCTTCTTCGAGGAGGAACTGCGGCGGCTGGAGAAGGGCCGCTCCTTTCCCGTGAGCCTTATCCTTTGCGACCTCAACGGCCTCAAGGTGGTCAACGATGCCCTGGGCCACGAGCAGGGCGACGAGCTCCTGCGCCGTGCGGCAAAGGTAATCGCGGGTTGCGTCCGCGGGTCCGACGTGGTGGCCCGGGTCGGCGGGGACGAGTTTGCCGTGATCCTGCCGCAGACGAACCGGAAGGCAGCGGAAGAAGTAGTCGGGCGCATAACCGAGGCGGTAGAGACGGACAACGCGCAGCACCCGGATCTCCCTCTGAGCGTTTCCGTGGGGGTGGCGACGGTGGAGGATGCTTCCCGCCCGCTGCGGGAGGTTTACGCGGAGGCCGACGACGCCATGTACAGGGACAAGCTCGCCAGGGAGGCGGAGCCGCACCGTGCGGTCGTCCGCGTGCTCAAGGCGGCCCTGGCGGAGAAGGATTACGTGGCCGGGGGTCACACGGAGCGGGTGAAAAAGCTGGCCTGTATGCTGGGCAGAGCGGTGGGGCTCTCTCGAAGCGACCTGGATATTCTTTGCCTTTTGGCGGACGTGCACGACGTGGGTAAGCTGGGAGTGCCTGAGCACATCCTTTTTAAGCCTTCTGCGCTCACCGAGAAAGAGTGGGAGGAAGTGAAACACCACCCTGAGGTGGGGTACCGGATCGCCCTTTCTTCACCCGAACTTGTCCCTGTGGCGGAACTCATCCGGCAGCATCACGAGCGGTGGAACGGGAAGGGATATCCCCGCGGGCTGCGCGGCGAGGAAATCCACATCCTGAGCCGCATCCTGGCCATAGCCGACGCCTATGACGCGATGACCTCGGAACGGCCCTACCGCCCTGCTCTGTCACCCGAGGAGGCCCTGGAGGAGCTAAGAAAGGGTGCGGGGACCCAGTTTGACCCGCACCTTGTGGAAGTTTTTGTAAGGTTGCTTTCGGAAAAAAGGTAAAGCCGCGTGTAGAAGTGGAAAAGACAACATGCCGGAGTTTTGCCTCGCCGGGAGAAAGGTCTCCCAAACAGGCCGTGCAGGGTGTATCAGCCGTAGCTCTTTTTAATTATGGGGGGTTTATGTATGCATTTTGGTCTGATGCAATTTTTCAAGCCCAACGGGGCGAGATGAAAATAAGGTTATTCGCAACGAGCTCCTAGGGGGACATTGTGACGAAAGAAGAAAAATTTTTGAAGGCTTTTAAAGACATTTTTGTTGGCCAAAGGTTCAAAGGCAGTCTGGTTATGTCAACCTCATGCATATTATAAGAGTCGGTATTTTGAGGAGGGTGTGTTTTCGCGCTTAATAGAAGATGTTAGCCGAGCACTTGAACCTTTCCCCTTCATCAGCGTGTTTACAAGCGAAACGAGGAGGAGATCGTTTTGACGGGGCTTGAGAGTCTCCAGACAGAAATGCAGATCGATTCTGCAGCTGTCACTCCCCTTCTTACCAGATTCATTGCCGCGAAAGTGGAGGAACTCGAAAGGGAAGGAGTGATCCTCGGGCTTAGCGGCGGGGTGGACTCGGCAGTTGTCGCTGCTTTGTGCCGAAGAGCAGTTGGTCCCGATAAAGTAGTTGCACTTGTGATGCCCGAAAAAGACTCCCGTAAGGAACACTTCCAAGATGCTCTCACTTTGGCGGCAGATTTAGGAATCAATGCCAGAGTAATCAGTCTCACAACTTGGCTGAAAGAAGTGGAGGCATACCGCCTGTTTGCTTTGGATAAACTTTCCTTTTTCGGAAAGCTCCGAGAAAGAATCATGAAAACCGCTTACAACTACTATCGAAAGAAAACTGGAGAAACTCCTTTTTCAGCAAGTCTCTTAGGGTTCAAGGACAAAGACTTCACCTCGTACCTCAAAACAGGAAATGCTTACTATCGGTTAAAACACCGTCTGCGTATGGTCCTGCTTTACCTCCACGGAGAGCTTGAAAACAGACTGGTT
Source organism: Bacillota bacterium (assembly GCA_013177945.1). Classification (NCBI taxonomy): domain Bacteria; kingdom Bacillati; phylum Bacillota; species Bacillota bacterium. The sequence continues at coordinate 303,292 of JABLXW010000001.1, read as the reverse complement.
GTAGGCTGCGCCAACAAGACAGAATACAAAATCGGCTTTTTTGTCAAACACGGCTGCGACGATGCTGCTGATGTCATGCCCCTTCTTGACCTTTATAAAACCCAGGTGAGGGCCCTTGCTCGCCATTTGGAGATTCCGACACGCATCATTGAAAAGGCTCCTTCCCCTGATATCCTTCCCGGCATCAACGATGAAGAGGCAATAGGTCTTTCCTATAAAGAGCTTGATCTTATCCTACTGGCTTTAGAAAAGGGCTGGGCTGAATCCGAAATCAGCCAAGCGGTTGGCGTCGAAAAAGAAAGAGTTGAGTACGTTAAGAACCTTATACAGAGATCGGCCCATATGCGCCAGACCTATTTCCCCCAGATCCAAAATTAAGCACAATTCTTTGTTCCACGATGTTGCCCCCCCCACTGTGTGGCAGGCCATCCAGGCCACCGAGACGAGAGAGTAAGGCCCGGGAACAGCCGCTAAGCCTGAGCAAGCAGCCAACTTTATCGTAAGGGTAATGTTTTCCCTTTCTCCGGTCACTTCAGTAGCCTTAAGGCTGCGGCCACGTTGGCACCGGAAGAGAATCCGAAGAGATACCCTCAAGGCTGGCCAGCTCGGGTCAATATTGGGGCCGACAAGAATTAACATCAGCAGAACAGAAGGAATTGGGTGGCTTCGGAAGAATGATTAAATAAAGTACTTGCAGGAGGCATTTTCTATGGGCCCCTGGAAAATGCAAAAGCTATACGGGTTTGCCATCATTATGACCCTGGCAGCGATAATCTCCGGCATCATAACAAAGGACTATATATGGCTCTGCTTTCAGTTGGGCGTGCTGTATTTGCAGCTGAGCCCCTATCATCAGGTTTTAACTGCCCTGGAGACGGCAGCATTTTTACAGAGAGTGGGCGGGCTTTCTGGTTGATGAAAACCTGCCTGCAGCGGAGAGTCTACCGGAGATTGTTTCCCGCATGCTGTGGGAAATGTCTTTCTAGTGGCTTAAAGATTTGATCACCCCTCAGCGGCGGGGAGAAAGGCATGAGGACAGCCGTAAATGGAGATACTGTTTACCATACTGAAATGGATATTTAAGGAAGATATTGCATGAACACCTTGTCACCAGGAAGGAAAATGTGATAAAAGAGGAACCTTCTGTATTTGTTTGTAACCATTCCGGCATCTATGGTCCCATCGCAATGGAACTTTTTTCCTTATGAATTCAGGTCGTGGGTCATAAGCGATATGATCGGCGAGAAATCATGTAGTGCATACATGGAATAAGGACCTTTTCGAAAATGTGCCTGTAATAGCGAAACCTTTCTGCAGGCTGCTGACAATTATCATAGAGCCAATTGTTCTTTGGATAATGCAAAAAGTCAACGCCATACCTGTATTCAAAGGAAACAGCAAAATAATCAAGACGTTAGAGAGCAGTGTTGATTCACTTGCAGCCGGCGTTAATATTGCGATTTTCCTTGATGATGTGGTAAATAACAGCTGCGGAAGGCAAAAGAATTCAGGTTTCGTGCATATAGCCAGGGAATATTATTTTAAATATGGCAAGGTCCTGCGTTTCTATCCGGTGTATATAAGCCGGAAGAACAGAGAAATAAGCATAGGCATACATAGCACAGCACCCGGATGGTCTCAGGTACAGCCAGTTCTGCGACCGCTACCATAAGTGTTGAATTGCATATGAACATTTAGATACAGCGAAGGCGATTATATCGGTCATGCTTGCTGGCTATGGTCCTGGAACGGTTGACCAAAGGAAAATGTGGTTTAACATCCAAAGAGAGGAAGGAAGACAAGGTTAAACTTGACTGCCAGTATCTGGTACTTTGCCTACGGCTCCAATATAGACGCCAACCAAATGAAAGAGCGGATCGGGCGGTGCCCCGACCGCGTCCTCGGGATCCTCAGAAACTGGCGTCTGGAGTTCAACAAGGCGTCTGCAAAGGTCCCCGGCGCAGGCTTCGCCAACATTATGCCTTGCCCCGGCGATGCGGTGGAGGGCGTCCTGTACCTCCTTTCGGAAGAAGAGTTGCGGAGGCTTGACCACTATGAAGGCGTCCCTCATCACTACAGGCGCCATCTGGTCAACGTGGAGCGACAACAGACAGGTAAAGACGTCACCGCCGTGACCTATGTGGCAAACCCTGAAAAAGTCCAGGGTGGGCTCAAACCCACTCGCGAATACCTCAGCCACCTGCTAGCCGGGGCGGACTGCCTGAGCGAAGGATACATGCAACTCCTGCGGGCCATAGAAACGCTGGACTAGCCGAAAACCGGGAAAGGGATTAGTTGTTTTCAGCTGCCAGTTCGGCTGGCTTGGGTTTGGCTTCTTGCAGAAGTACATTATTGGACCCTTCAGACGGCGCTGGGACCGTGCGGCTGTTGCTGTGGGCTTCGACCCACGGAACCAGCGCCATATTCCCGGCAGAAGGAGTGGAGATGCGCATGGACAAAAGTGAGATAGCGCCTGACGAGGCTTACCGTCTTCTCGCGCCCGGTTGCGTGGTGCTCATCGGGAGCCGGAAGGACGGCAGGCCCAACGTGATGGCCGCCTCGTGGCAGATGCCTGTCAGCAGAAAACCGCCCCTGGTCGCTGTAGCCGTGGCCAAGCAGCACCTGACCGCAGAGTATGTGCGGGCCACCGGTGCCTTCACCCTGAATGTCCCCGGCTACGGGCTTCTCGACCGCGTCCACTTCTGCGGTACCGTCTCAGGAAGGGACGTGGACAAGTTTGCGGCTGCGGGGCTGACTCCCGTGGCAGGGCGGAAGGTCCCCGCCCCGCTGGTGGCCGAGTGCCTGGCCGGGGTGGAGTGCCGCCTGTGGAAGACATACGATGGAGGCGACCACTGGATCTTTGTGGGCGAGGTGGCGGCGGCCGAGGCCGCGCCGGGGTGCTTCGAGGGCCGCTGGACCTTCAAGGCCAAGGATCATTTTCCTGTTCACCACCTGGGCGGCACCGTGTACGCGGTGGCTGGGTTCCTGGCCGAGGTCAAAAGGCAGGGGGACGGGTGGACGGTCGCGGAGAGAAAGATTCCCGGAACGGACCGCCTTTGAACCCGGGCGTGCCGGGATCGCGCGGCCTGTAATGACCGGGGAGGACGGGGTTCGCAGCGCCGAATACCGGCTGCCGGAAATTTTGCGGCTGCCTGCTGGGGCTTGCGGTCGGGGATGCCCTGCCCGCTACCTCCGCCATCTTCTTGACCGCTTCGGCGGCGATCTCCGGCTGGCCCTGGCAGCATACAACGCCGGGCCAGGGGCCGTGGAGAGATACGCCGGCGTACCGCCGTATCCGAAACACGAACCTATGTGGAGAAGGTGCTGGCGGCCATGACTGGCCGGGAAGCCGGGGCGCAAATCGTGCCGATCGTTGGGGCCGGATCGGCCGCAGGCGTCACAGGCGGTGCCGGAATCCGAGTTGCCGCCCTGCGGGCTTACCTCACGGTGGCGCTATTGCGGACCACCCTGGAGGCCATCTTTTTTAACCTCCTAATGGTTGCCCCCAGAGATTTCAGGGACGAGGAGTTCTTCACGCCCAGGCGCGTCCTGGAGGAAAAGGGCGCCCAGATCACCGTGGCCAGAGTGTGAAGGAGATGGCCAAGGGGATGCTTGGCGGCACCGTAAGACCCGACATAGCTTTCTCCGACGTCCGTGGCGCCGACTACGACGCTGTGGTAATCGCAGGCGGCACGGGGTCGAAGGTGTATCTTTGGGACGACAAAGAACTTCGCCGGGTAGTGCGGGAGGCCCACCGGCAAAACAAGGTTGTGGCAGCGGTCTGCCTGTCCCCGGTGGTGCTGGCTCGCGCCGGCTGCCTTGATGGAAAAAAAGAGGCGACGGTCTACCCCGATCCGTCGGCGGTGCGGGAGCTCAAGACAGCGGGCGCCAGGTATGTTGACCGGAGTGTGGTCGTCTCCGGGAACGTCGTGACGGCCAGGGACCCCCAGAGCGCGGAGGCGTTTGCCCGGGCGGTGGCGGGGTTGCTTGGGCGGTACTGAAAGTAAGAACAGAGAAAAAGTCGAATTTCTTCTGGCAACTCCAGATAAAAACGGGTGATGTTAGATGTGTGACGACCTGCATTTAGCAGAAAGAACCCTTTCAGCACTTTTAGTGGGCATAGCGGCCCTCGCCGGCGGGCTTTTCATAATGGACCCAAAAGGCATAAAAGCCCTGGGTGTGAACGAGCGGGCAGCCGCAGCTCTGCTCATTGCGTCATTTATCGCCATGCTCCTGGCGGGCGCTTCCGCTGGGTGGCTGGCCGGTAGATATTCACGGGAGACTATGCTTCCCCTAGGACTGGCCTGGGCTGGAGCGTATCTTGTGCCGATGGTGGCCTGGTTTGCAGGTCTGGAAGTAGCGTGGCCTGTATCTCTTGCTTACGCCTGCGCGCTGGCCTTTGCCGGAAGCTGGGCAGGTCTGAGCTTGAGTTTGGTCCTTTGCAGGGGATTAAAAAGGTGAGCAGGTGAGCATTGTGGCAGAAATTACAAAATAGCTTACATGCTAGGCATCAGCTCTTCGATGGCGCACATTATAGCACGGAAGTTTCGCCAAATGGGGGTATCGGACCCGCAATATTGGAAGCGGAAACCCGGCCCGGTGAGAATCATCGACACCGCAACTGACGCCGGGGCTTGCGTCCTAGGGGGTTTTCTAGGGCACGGCCACAACGTCGGATGATGTCTGCCAGGCTCCGGAAAGGCCGTACCCCTGCGGCAGCATCAACGGCAGGGGTTTCATCCGGGCCTGGGTGGAGCTGCACGCATGCGCGGACGTGGTCCGCGCACCAGGCGAAAAAGACGCCCGATGCCCAGGCTGAGAATCTACGGCAACCAGGCGCTTCTGGAAGAAGTGAACCGGGTGGTGGCTGCCGGGGCGGGCCTGCCGCCAAGGAAGCTACAGAAGGTGTCCACAAACACCGGTACTGTCTGTAGTCTCTACTACACGGGAGAAGTGTTCGAAGCGTGGTGGACTGGCTCTATGCCGAGGTGTTGCTTTCCAACCCAGCGGCGCGGGGAAGATTTGGGGAGCTTCTGCATGAAACGTGCCTCAAGAGCTGAGCGGTCCGGCGTCGGGAAGCCGGGCGAAAAATTTTTTAAGAGACCCGGTTCTCTGCCGGGCCTTTTCGCGTCTGGAAAAAGCAAAAAAGCGCAGCTCACGGCCTTGGACTCGGGTTGAATCCGAGTTTTTCGTTTTTTCGAAAGGCCTTTTATTTCTTTTCTTTAAAATCGATTCCGAATTCCCTGCATACATCGGATAATCGCAAGGGCTCCGGCATTTTTCGCAGGAGCAAATCTTCTCCTGCTTCTATTTCCTTGGCGAATGTCTCCAAAATAAGAGCACGCATGGCTGAAATTACAGCGGAATTAAAACTCTCACCGCGGAAAGCAGCCACAGCTTCGAACGCGGCTGCCTGGCTTTGCGAAGTGCGGAGTGAATAAGATTTGTAATTTTTGGCCATAAATACCGCCTCCTTAATGATTTACTTTATATATATGGTATCATTAATGTTATATTCGGTTCTAGATTGTCAAGTAAAAGTGATCCCTTTTTAACATCGAAATTTGATCCCTTGATCAATTGATCTCCTTCCAGAACTGGTAATAGATGTAATTTGATCCGCCGCCATTTTTATTTTAATTTAACCGGCTACCTGCCACCCCCTTTTTGGGTTTCAGTCTGTCCTTCATCCTGTAGCTGTTGCCGGTGATCTGGAAGATGTGGCAGTGGTGCACCAGCCTGTCAATGATCGCTGAAGAGATTACTTCATCCCCAAAGACCGTGTCCCACTGGTCAAAGGGAAGGTTGGTGGTGATGATAATGGAACCATGCTCATAGCGTCTGCTCACCAGCTGGAAGAAGAGGTTTGCTTCTTGCTTGTCTACGGGCATGTAGCCGATTTCATCGATGATTAAGAGATGCAGCCGGGCAAGCGACTCAAGTTTCGCGGCCACACTCATGTCGGCCATTCCTGCATAGAGATAGTCAACGAGATCCGCACAGGTCATGAACAGCACCCGGTAGCGGGCAATGCAGGCCTTGATCCCTAAGGCAATGGCCAGGTGGGTCTTGCCTACACCCGGGGGTCCCATGAAGATTACGTTTTCTTTTCTTGTGATGAAGCTCAAGGTTTGGGCCAGTTCCCGGACCTCTCTGGCGTTGATGCTCGGCTGGAAGTTGAAGTCGAAGCTCTCCAGGGTGCACTGCCTGGGAAACCGGGCCATCTGGATCTTCCGGTCGATGGATGCATCGGTTTTGCGCTCCACTTCGGCCTGCACCAGACGGGCAAGGTATTCGATGTAGCTTGAGTTTTCCCGAGTCGCTCTTTCGGCTTCTGCCTCGAAGATCTGCTGGATCTCTTTCAGCCTCAGCAGTTTCAGGTTTTCTTTGAGCTGAACCAGGTCTTCGTGCGTCATCGCTCATCCCCTCCCCCTACTGCAGCAGTTCCCGGTAGCAGGCAAGCGGCCGGACCATTTGCCCTGTTACGGGAAGAGGCGCCGGAGTTCCTGCGGAAGGGGTAGAGTGCCAGAACACCAGTGATTTCAGGATATTGGTCACCGTTTTGTAAGAGGCCGCCCTGTACCTGAGGGCGTGTCTTAGCGCCTGGTCGATTGCTTCGTCCGGGTAGTACGCCTTGAGGTCGAGAATCCTCTGGGCATGGTAGGTGGCGTTGCAGCCGACCTTCTCCAGCAGAAGCCGGTAGTAGTCCCTCCCTGAGGGGAAAGACTGCATGAATATTTCCCGGATGCGCGGTGCAGTGCAGGGTGCTTTGCGCAAGCTTTGGTAGTGCTCTTCTTTGATGTTGGTGGACCCTTTGGTCTTTGACAATTCGTGTGTTGCAATTACAGCCCCGGCCTGGTCCTGGATCTCCAGAAGATGTCCGTGTCTGACGAGAACCCAGACCCTGGTTCCTGCATGCTGCGCTGGAACTGAGTACCTGCTGCCGCCTACGGAGACAAGGCAGTCCCGGCTTACTTTCCGGCTCTTGCGCAGGCTTTGAGTAAACGGGGTTTGCGGGAGCGGCTGGAGTAATTCCTTTTCTTCCCGAAAAAGCTCCTCCGGTTTCTTAAGGGTTGTCCTGTGCTCCTTTGCGCACCACTCCAGGATGAAGGCATGGCCTTTGTTAATCAGGTCCTCTAAGGAGTCAAAGGAGTTCCCCTTGATGAAGTGCTCCTGGATGTAGTAGAAGGGCCGCTCCACCTTCCCTTTGGTCTGGGGGTGCCGCGTCTTTTGGCAACCGGCCGGAAGCGGTAGAGCCCCGCCAGGGCCAGGAATGTCTCGTTGAAGCACTTTACACCGTTTCTGATTTCAAAGACTATCTGTTTGGCATTGTCCACCAGGAGCTCCTTCGAGCTGCCCCCGAAGAACCAGAAGGCTTCCTCCAGGGCTTCGATTACCGCAAAGAGGTCCTGCTTCAAGTTAAAAGTCATGTACTTCATCCGGCTGTACCCCAGGATCACCAGGAAGCAGTAGACCCGGACCTTTTCCCCGGCAATCTCTACATCAAAGGGGGACCAGTCGAATTGGGCCTGCTCTCCTGGTAGCGTCTCAAATCTCAGGCTGGCTCTGTTCCCTGGCTCTTCTTTAAGCATCCTGAGGCAGCGGTAGAGGGTCATCAGGGAGCCGTCATAACCCAGCTTTTTCAGCTCTTCGAAGATGCGAGTGCCGATCAGCTTCTTTTCCAGATACATCTCTCTGACTTGTTCAAGGTAAGGGAGAATCTTTTGCTCCGTAGTTTTCGTACGCCGGTAGCTGGGTGGAGTATCATCTTTCAGGGCGCGCCGTACCGTGTTCACAGAAATCCCCAGAATTTTTGCGATTCTCTTTTTGCCGTACCCCTCGTTGTAAAGCGTTCTGATGGTTGTCCATTGATCCACTTTAATCATCCCCCATTTTCCTCCCTGAAGCATGTTCCTTCAGGGATAGTTTAAGTTAACTGGAAATTCCGGGGGATCAGTTTTCGGTGTTAATCGGGGATCAATTTTAATTGTGGATCAACAATTGCCTCTCTTGAGGCCAGGACGCTTATCGCCCACGTCCGCTACGGTACGGTAAAGCTGCTGGACTCGGTCACCAACGCCCACCCTTTTGTGGCAAACATCAACGGAAAGGACTGGGCATTCGCTCACAACGGGTTTTTGCGGGGAATCAAAGTGTCCAGGCTTTTCGCGAACTACGCTCCCGTCGGGAAACGGACTCAGAGCAATTTTTCTCGGTCCTCGTCGACCACCTCAGCACCGGGAAGAGCAGGGCTGCAGCGGTCGCTTCCGCCGCCAAAATACGGCAGCGCGGGGGAGCTAAATTTCATCCTTTCCGACGGAGAAGAGTTCTATTTCTTCTCCAATCAATCCAACGGCCTGCACTACAAGGCGACCAAGAACGCCGTCTATGTCGCGACGGTTCCTGTCGGGAACCACGTGAACTGGTTTACAGCAACACCCGGCACGCTGTATATGGTAGAAAATGGGAAAATTATAGCAAAGGTTGTCGTGTTCACCGAACCAACATACATCCCCAAGAAAAAGGACGTTACCGACTCAACTGAGAGCCACGTCCGAAAGCGTTTTGGTTTCGAGAGAGTTAAGATCCGCCCCGACTTGACAAAAGAAGAGTGGGAAAACCTGTTGGGTTTTATTGGGGAGCGAAAGATGAAGGAGTTGTGAGAAGACCGTTAGCTCTCTTGGTGAGCGGTTGGCTCTTGAGGATTTCAAAAAAGAAGTAAAGAAAAGAGAGGAGCGGTTTCCTTGCGCACCACCAATAATTCAATTCAGCCAATCAACCGGCGGTTCAGCCCAGCTATAAAAAGACAGGTTCCGCGGATCAAGCCCCGCGTTATCAAGATTACAAGAGAGCTGATCAAGTGAAAGCCCTGGCGTGGCAACCCAGGGAGAAGCGGGTAAGAGGAATTTTCGAGGGCGTACCGGGCCTGCCTCACCTGGCTAAAAGAAATGAGCGCGCTGTACCACATCCCGATGCCGCTCCTTTTCATTACCGCAAATTGCGGCTCCGGATGCTACGACCCCGCAATTAACGCCATATTTCTTCCAAAATTCTCCGTCACTACGCTGGCTCACGAGTTCCGCCACGCCCTCCAGAATAAGAAGCCAATCCGGGTATGGAGCGTAGCACAGGCTGAAGAAGACGCCAGGGGATGGGAGCTCCACAGGCTTGAGACCATTCCAGGGGTGGGTAAGAAGACCGCAGAACTGATAATTGCAGAGGTGGGGACAACATGAGCAGATTCCCCAGTCACAAGCATCTTGCATCCTGGGCAGGTCTGTGCCCCGGGAACAATGAGAGCGAAGGCAAACGCTCAAGTAGCCGAACTCGAAAAGGTGATCCGTGGCTCAGAGAAGCCCTGGTAGAGGCGGCACGGGCAGCTGCAAGGACTAAAGGAACCTATTTGTGTGCCCAATACCACCGGATTGCCGCCCGGCGGGGAAGCAAGAGAACAGCAGTGGCAGTAGCCCATACCATTTTGATCATTGCCTACCACATACTCAAGCATGGCACTGCATACCGCGAGCTCGGGCCAAACTACTTTGACGAGATAGGCAAGACTGCAGTTGTTCGCAGGAGTGTCAAACGGCTGGAGAATCTCGGCTATCAGGTCACCCTAGAACAAGTTGCTTGAGGTACCACGTTCATTTTCAGAGCAGGATATAAGTCAGAATGAACAGGGGTATCTGAGTGTTAAACCGCTCTGCTGCAGGCGGTGCGGCAAAGGAGTACGAACCGGTGAGTGCCCAGACCGGCTAAAAATCTGGTCAACTGCGCCGGAAGGCCCGCCCCGCTTTGATGAAACTGCTTCCTGGCCCGCTTCCGCCGGACACTGGTGGGGCCGGTGGGGAGAGCCGCCAAGGGGCGGGCGGCATAGGAAAGCAAGGGCCTGCGCAGTGCCGGCCTTTTCGTATTTCGTATTGACGGGAGCAAGACGGAATAGTAAGATGAGGGCAGGTGGGGGCCATTGAAAAGGATAACCCGTTTTAAATGGGACGCCTGGAATGTGAACCACATCGCCAGGCACAGAGTGAGACCGGAGGAAGCCGAAGAGGTTTTCTTCAACGAGCCGGTCTTCCGGAGGGGCCGCGGAGGCACCCGCGTAGCTTTGGGCAGGACGGATACTGGGCGGCTACTGACGGTGATATACGCCGACAGGCCGGGCAGTGCGGTGTACGTGGTGACGGCGCGGGATATGGATCGCAAGGAAAGGCGGCTGTACCGCCGGGAAAGGAGGCGCTGAGCGGTGAGGGAAGAAAAGGCAATACCGGAATTCAAGAGCGAGCAGGAGATGGCGGAGTTCTGGGATACCCACAGCGTGGCCGACTACTGGGATCTGCTCGAGCCCGACGAAATCGAGCTTGCGCCCGAGCTGGCCGCGAAGATAAGGGAGCGGTCGAAGACCAAACGCGTGACCCTGCGCCTACGGGTGTCGCAGATTGAGGCGGCGAAGCGGATAGCGAAGGAGAAGGACATACCCTACCAGACGCTCCTGCGGTCCTGGATCGCGGAGGCGATCAGGAGGGAGCAGGAGAAGCGGGCTTAGGCGGAAAAGAAGCAAAGAGAGCCTGGCCGGGAGAGATCCCGGCCTTCGGTTTTTTTGGGAAAGTTACGGAAAGGAGGCGAAGCCGGTGGAGGCAGAACCTGATCCCAAAAAGAGGTTTAAACAAACTCTGGAAAAAATAAACAACCCCGCAAGGCTTGCGGGGCTTGATTTTTCTGGCAGGGGAGACAGGACTCGAACCTGCAACCAACGGATTTGGAGTCCGCTACTCTACCAATTGAGCTACTCCCCTGCAGTTTTACCGTGTATAATTATAGCGTAAAGAAAAAAAGTTGTCAAAGGGGGATTTGGAGATAAATGGTCTTTTTCAAATTTGGAGGGCATAAATAAATTTAAAATTCGGTAACAGAAAGGTGAGCAAAGCAGTGAAAAAGAAACCCGAAAAAGTAGCCGTTTTGCTGGGGGGGCTGTCTTCGGAGCGGGAAGTTTCCTTAAGAACAGGGAAACAGATTGCATCGGCCCTCGTCGAGAAAGGTTATCAGGTCAAAGAAATCGATCCTGCCCACCAGTTAATCGAGGGCCTGCAGGAGTTTAAGCCAGATGTGGTGTTTATTGCTTTACACGGTAAATTTGGAGAGGACGGCACAATCCAGGGGCTGCTTGAACTCCTTGGTTTTCCCTACACTGGTTCCGGTGTTTTAGCCAGCGCCCTTGCAATGAACAAGGTAATGACAAAAAAAATTCTTCTTTCCGAGGGGATAGAAACAGCGCCTTTTTATGTTTTTAAAAGAGACGAACTGGAGTATAAAGAGACGGCCCAAATTGCCAGCGAAATTGCAGAACATCTCAAGCTTCCTGTTGTGGTAAAACCGGCGTGCCAGGGTTCGACGATCGGTGTTTCGGTGGCGAGAAACCAAAAGGAGCTCGAAGATGCCATTGCTTGCGCCCTCCATTTTGATGAACTCTCGTTTGCAGAGCAGTTTATTGAAGGTGTTGAAGTGACGGCATCAGTCCTGGGCACAAAGGAACCACAGGTTTTACCGTTGATTGAAATTGTTTCGAAAACCGGTTTTTATGATTATACGGCAAAATACAGCGCCGGATTAAGCCGCCATATCATTCCGGCCCGGATTAGCCCCGGCGTTGCGGAAAAAGTGGAAGCTGTGGCCTTGAAAGTATACCGCGCACTTAACTGCCGCCATTTTGCCCGGATAGATTTTATGATCAGCAATCACGGGGTTCCGTATGTTTTGGAAGTAAATACGATTCCCGGAATGACGCCAACAAGTCTTTTCCCTGACGCCGCTCAAGCCGCAGGAATCTCTTTTCCAGATCTCGTTTCGCGCCTGGTTGAAGAAGCCTGGTCTTCGAAGTAGAAAGAGCAAGGAGCTTCATGGTGGAAAGGTTTCATCAGTGGTTACGCCTGCTTGTCGGAATTCTCATAATTATCTTAATAGGTGTTCTTGGAATCAAGTTTTTCGAAGAGTACTCTTTCCTGGAGGCCCTGTGGTTTATTATTGTTTCCCTTACAACAACCGGTTATGGAGATTACGTTCCTGTTACGACAGCAGGAAGAGTCTTCATAATGGTCCTCCTCGTTATTGGAATAGGTTTCGTTCTTTATGCCTTCGGTAGCGGGGTGGGAATGATCGTTGAAGGGAAACTGGCGGACGTGTTTGGGAGGCGAGGTATGCTTAAAAGAATTGCTAAGCTGGAAGGCCACATCTTAATTTGCGGTGCAGGAAGGGTGGGACGCCAGGTAATTCAGCGCTTAAAGAAAGAAGATGTTCCCTTTGTGGTTATTGAAAGCGAACCCAGTATTGTTCGCGAACTCCGGGAGCAAGGTATTCTGGTTCTGGAAGGTGATGCCACCGCAGATCATACGCTGCTGGAGGCCGGGATTCAGAAGGCAAGAGGGCTTATTGCGGCTCTTCCTTCTGATGCCGATAATGTTTTCGTTACTTTAACCGGTAAAGAGCTTAACCCAGAAATTGTGATCGTCGCCCGGGCGAACAAGGAAGGGGCGGAAAGCAAGCTCATCAGGGCGGGGGCCGATAAAGTGATCGCGCCCGAAGCAATTGGGGGCAGGCGGATGGCTGCTTCCATTCTGAGGCCGGCTACCGTTGAATTTGTAGAAACCATCATGCACAATCATGGAGCGGAAATTGAAATTGAGGAAATTGCGGTCTCGAGCCGTTCACCTCTGATCGGAAAAACCCTGCGGGATTCTCGCATCAAGGAGCGGACGGGAGCGATGATTATTGCGATTATGCGGGAAGGAGAAATTGTCGGGGTTCCCCGGGCTGATGAAGAAATTAAAACCCATGATCTTTTAATAGCGATCGGAACACGAGGCCAGCTTGCCCTATTGGAAAACTTAGCGGCCGGAACTGAAGAGGTGTAGGAGTTGTTAAACAGCAGGATTCTCAAAAACAAGATTCATTTCATTGATGGGAAAGGTTACAAAGCCTATCAGGAAATTGAAGGAGAATACGATTTCGGAAAGTATCAGCTTTTTATTGATCACGTCCAGGGGGATCCCTTTGCTGCCCCTTCAAAGGTGAGGGTAAGGGTAAATCAAAAACTTGCCCGGTTTCCTTCGGCTTTGTATCAGACAAAAATCAGGCAAATAGCCCTTACCGATTATCTGGCAAGATATTTTGCGCAGGCATGCAGGAAGTTTGGAACAGGATTGCGGGGCACAGGGAACAGCGGGCTTATTGCAATAGATCACGGAAAGCAGGAGATTTTAGAGCGGAGTGCTGTTGTAATTAACCAGGACTTTGTTGAGGCCCGCTTTGTCTGCGGTCTTCCTGCAAGAGGCCGGACGATTTTGGGTCGAGCGGCAGAAGCGATCTTTTTTCAGGCAATTCCCCAAATCGTAGAAGCGAGTCTTTTTTACGCCGCGCTTAATCAAAACGAACTGCATGAATTCATTATCCTGGCGGAGGACCAGGAAGCCATCCGATCGTCCCTGGAGCAGCTTTCTCTTGTAGCTTTCATTGGCAATGGTTCCATTCTCCCGCGCTTCAGCGGCGCCAGCGATGCCCCTCTTAAAGGACCCCGGGTTGTTCCGTTTCAAAGTCCGCCGGATTTAGAAGTTGCTTTCAAAGTACCCAACCACGGCGTAATTAAGGGGATGGGAATTCCCAAGGGTGTAACTTTAATCGTGGGGGGAGGGTACCATGGAAAATCGACTTTACTCCGTGCCATTGAGAGAGGGGTCTACAACCACATTCCGGGGGACGGAAGGGAATGGGTGATTGCAATTAAAGATGCGGTTAAAATTCGAGCCGAAGACGGAAGAAGGGTGGAAAAGGTGGACATCAGCCCTTTTATCAATAATCTTCCCTTTGGGCAGGATACCCGTTGTTTCTCCACGGAAAATGCCAGTGGCAGCACATCGCAGGCTGCCAACATCATCGAAGCGGTGGAGATGGGAGCCCGGCTGTTGCTTATCGATGAGGATACGAGCGCCACTAATTTTATGATCCGGGATATGCGGATGCAGGCTCTTGTCGCGAAAGAAAAGGAGCCGATTACTCCTTTCCTGGACAAGGTCCGCCTTTTGTTGAAGGACCTGGGTGTCTCAACGATTTTGGTTGTGGGGGGTTCAGGGGACTATTTAGATGTTGCCGATACGGTGATCATGATGGACGAATACCGGCCGCGTAATGTTACAGACCGGGCAAAAATGATTACCAGGCAGTACCAGTCAAACAGAAAGCCCGAAGGCGGCGAGCATTTTGGAGAAATCAGGCCCCGCGTTCCCCTTCCGAAGAGCTTCGACCCGCAAAGGGGGCGCAAAATCAAGGTAGCAGCAAAAGGGATGGAAACAGTCCTGTTCGGCCATTACCAGATCGAACTCGATTATGTAGAGCAACTGGTAGATATAAGCCAAACCCGCGCCATTGCCGACATTATTTACTATGCCTGGAAAAAATATTTTGATGGTTTCCGGACGCTTCGCCAGGCACTTGAAGAGGTTGAACGGGATTTGGACAGGCATGGGCTGGACATTATTTCCCCGTTTAAGGGAAAAGCAGGAGATTATGCAAGACCCAGGAAGTATGAGGTTGCAGCAGCAATCAACCGCCTGCGAAGTTTGGAAATTCGATAAGAGAAAGGGATGGGGAAAAGGATAAAATGAAGAAAAAAATTATCTGTTTGGGAGACAGCCTCACCTACGGATACCCCTACGGACCGCGCTTTTCCTGGGTTTATTACGTTGCCCAGAAAACCGGTCTTAATCTTGTTAATGCAGGTGTAAATGGCGATACCCTGGAGGATATGGCGAGAAGATTTGAAAGAGATGTCGCCGCGCGGGAGCCAGCGGCGGTTGTCATTCTGGGGGGAACCAATGATGCTTTTTGCAGAGATATTTCGATTGCAGAAACTCTCTATTACCTGAAGGAAATGCTCCGGCGCGCCCGGGAGAAAGAAATAGAACCGATAATCGGCCTCCCAATTCCTGTGGACGATCCTGTGGCCGGCCCGAAACTTGAGCGCATTTCCCTGTCTTACCGGGAAGTGGCAGGCCGCGCCCAACTTGTAGTTCTGGACTTTGCAACCCCCTTTTTTGTCGATCCTGTGTCAAAGTCTCTCCGTCAGGAACTTTATCTTGATTGTGTTCACCCGAATCAAAAGGGATACGAAGTCATGGGGGAAACGGCACTGGTCTTTTTTAGCTCCTGGATCTCTAAAAAGTAGATGATTCAACTTGGTCCGGGTGATTCTTTTTTCCAGAGATAGTCGGGATTGAAGTTTTTCAAGGCCGTCAAGAGGCGGTCTCGTACACCGGGAAATTTTTGCTCCAGATAGTTCAGAAGTTCCTTCATTTCCTCCCGCTTCGTCTGGTGATTTGCGGGGCAGGGGTTTTTGGCAACAGGAAGTTTAAAAGTCGCGGCAAAGTTTTGGATTGTTTTTTCGCGGACATAAATAAGAGGTCTGATCAGGGTTAGTTTGCTGCGGGATAAAAAACTTAAAGGCTGAAAAGTTTTAATCCTGCGCTCGTAAAAGAGACATAAGAAAAATGTCTCTAAAGCATCGTCCAGGTGATGGGCCAGGGCTACTTTGTTATACCCTAATTGATGTGCTGCATTATGCAGGGCGCCGTTGCGCATTTTACTGCAGAGTGAACAGGGATTAGTTTCTTTGCGGTAATCGAACACAATCGGGCCGATCAGGGTATGAATACAGGACCAGGTGATTCCATTCTCACGGCAGAAGTCCCGGATTGGGTTAAGGGAGGTGCCGAACCCGAGATCCACGGTAAAAGCAGATATTTCAAATTTGACCGGTGAGAAAGACTTGATTTCGTTTAATACATAGAGAAGAGTAAGGCTGTCCTTGCCGCCGGAGACTCCGACAGCAATTTTATCTCCTTCCTGGATCATCTGGTAGTCGTTGATTGCTTCTCCGACCGGGCGCCAGAGGGAATCATGAAAAGGTCTCTTAGGCAAGTTGATCACCCTTTATAATTATACAGATTACAGAAGAGAAATCCAGCGTGTGCATATTTATACGTTAGTGCATAATTAAACGCAAAATCGCAAGATAGTGAATCTTTATACACTCAACCCATAATTATGAAATTTGTGCATGATTATTCAAACTGTTTTAGGACTTTTTTTGAGAATAATTAGTATAAATTAAGTCCTGTGCAGCGGAGGTTCAAAGCAGGCATTGTGGGATCCCTCTGATTTTTATCCCGTATCCTTGTGTAAATTATGGACAGCGAAGAACAGGGAGATTATAATGCTCTAAGAGGGGATAAGAGGTGTTTAACATTGTTCTTTATGAACCGGAGATACCACAGAATACCGGAAATATTGCCCGCCTTTGTGCGGCAACGGGCTGTTGCCTTCATTTAATAGAACCTCTTGGTTTTTCTCTCCAAAATCGCTACCTCAAACGGGCCGGTTTAGATTACTGGCATCTTGTAAGGGTTTACTGCTATTCATCCTTTCAAGAGTTTAAGTCAAAATTTCCCTCGGCAAGATTTTTTTATATTACCACTAAGGGAAAGTTTTTTTATCATAATGTTGAGTATAAAGAAGGTGATTTCTTTATTTTCGGAAAAGAAACAACGGGCTTACCGGAGGATTTAATCGCTGAAAATCTGGATTTTTGTTTGCGCATCCCGATGGTAAAAGAGGCGCGCTGCTTGAATCTATCGAATTCTGTGGCAATAATTATCTATGAGGCGCTTCGTCAACAAAAGTTTAAGGGATTAAGCTAAAATTAAGGAGTGGGGGGTATATTTTGGTAAATAAAGGGGAATTAACACGAAGTTTCTGGGAGGAACTGCTGCACTTGTATGATGAGTTTATTCAGCTAGGAAAAACTGACCGGCGTACGATAGAGTTGTTGGAAAAAGCAGATTTGTTAAGAGAGGGAACACGGATCGGTCAGGAGATCATCGCTTCTTTTCCACACTTAGACTTTCAGGTGGTTGATGCTTTGGTAAAACAGGGGATCAGGGAAAGGATTTTGAAGGAATTAAGAGAGGCTCCTGAATGAAGCCTCTCCTGTTTTTTTGCAGAAGCTCAAAAGAGTGATAGGAAACCGAACCAAAAAGGTTACGATTTCCTACCCCTGGAATTATGGTGGCATTTCATATTCTAACAAATAACTACAGCTTTTGCAACAGTTCGACAGCAAATGTCGAAAGTTAACTGATAAATAGCGAGCTTTCGAAATCTTTCCCACGGCTGCCCGCAACAACAAAGCGGCCTGGTTGCAAAATGAAAAGGGGCAAGGGGCCTCTTGAATTTCTTATAGCTATATGCTAATATTGGAATGAAGTTATTTAGAACGTTCCAGGAACCTTAAACAAAGAGATGATTGGGGAGGAATACAAAAAATGCCGGAAAAGGTGACAACCAGACTCTCTCTTCTCGACCGCTTTCTGACGCTGTGGATCTTCCTTGCCATGGCCGCGGGTGTAGGGGGTGGCTACCTCTTCCCGGGGATCGCCAACTGGCTGAACAAATTCCAGATCGGGACAACCTCCATACCCATCGCCATCGGGCTGATCGTTATGATGTACCCCCCGCTGGCGAAGGTGAAGTACGAGGAGATCGGGAAGGTCTTTAAGGACTTCAAGGTCTTAAGCCTTTCCCTTTTCCTCAACTGGATCCTCGGGCCCATCTTAATGTTCGTCCTCGCCATTGTTTTCTTGCGCCACTACCCTGACTACATGGTAGGCCTGATCTTGATCGGCCTCGCGCGCTGCATTGCGATGGTGATCGTCTGGAACAGCCTGGCGCAAGGTGATTCAGAATATGCCGCTGCTCTTGTAGCCTTCAACTCCCTCTTCCAGGTTTTCTTCTACTCGGTCTACGCCTACCTCTTTATTACTCTCATCCCCCAGTGGCTCCACCTTTTCCAGAAGGTAGCCGTGATCCACGTATCCATGGCCGAGGTTGCCAAGAGCGTCGCCATCTATCTGGGAATACCGTTCCTTGCTGGAGTCGTGACGCGGTTCAGCCTCATTCCGGTGAAGGGCAAGGAATGGTACGAGAACCGCTTCATCCCAAAGATCAGCCCGGTGGCGCTGATCGCCTTGCTCTACACCATCGTGATTATGTTCTCCTTGAAGGGCAAGTACATCGTCACCCTACCCCTCGATGTCGTGAGGATCGCCATTCCCCTCCTTTGCTACTTCGTGCTCATGTTCCTCTTCTCGTTCTTCATAAGCTGGAGGCTCGGTGTCAGCTACCCCCAGACCGCCTCGCTTTCCTTTACTGCAGCAAGCAACAACTTTGAGCTGGCGATTGCCGTAGCTGTGGCGGTCTTCGGGATCCACTCGGGCCAGGCCTTTGCCGCCGTCATTGGTCCCCTTATTGAAGTGCCGGTGATGATCAGTCTCGTCAATGTCGCGCTCGGCTTTTCTCGGAAGTGCTTCACACCCGAAGGGGAGGCAATATAAATATGAGGAACTGCAAGACGTGCGCCCTCGGCAAAACTGCCAAGCCTGAAGGAGCGGTCTACTGCCACAAGTTCGAGCGCCTGATCCCGCCCGCGGACACCGGGCGAGATTGGGGGTGCCGCTACTTCACGGAGGCCGTTCCCGGTGAGGACTGCGGGCCCCAGCAGTACCTGCTCTTGAAAGAGTCCGAACTCGCCGATAAGAAGTGAAGGCTCCCCTAAACGTCCCGTGGGGACGGAGCCTCCTGAACTGAGAAAGACTGGCTTCGTTTGGTCTAGAATAGGCAAGCCAAGGGTTTTGCCTGACACTTTTATTCCTTTATGCTTAAATTGGCATAAAAGGAGGTGAAGAGCATGCCGCACGAACTCTATACTTTCCGGGCACAAGTCATCAGAGCCCTTGCCCACCCCATCCGGCTCCAGATCATCGACCTCCTCAGCCCTGATGAAGAAAGGTGCGTCTGCGAGCTCGTAGAGGCTCTGGGGTGCGACCAGCCTACGGTCTCGAAGCACCTCGGAGTTCTCAAAAGCGCCGGGCTTGTGACTGCGCGGAAAGAAGGCACGAAAACCTTTTACCGCATCCGGACGCCCTGTGTCAAAGAGTTTCTCGGTTGCATCGACCGCGTCCTGAAAGAAGACCTCAAGGCGAGAAACAAGGAACTCGCAGGAATCGAGACCCTCTAAACTGGCTTAAGAAGGGAAGGAAAAAAAGTGAAAGAGCGCGACAAGTTCTTCTTGTTGCTCATCGCTTTCTTGTGTGCCTACTTTATCCCGTTCGGCCACCCGCGGGTGGGCCAGGCGATCCTCGAAGCCTTCTACATGCTTCAGGATTACGCCCAGAAGCACGTGCTCTTCTGCCTTGTCCCCGCCCTCTTCATTGCGGGAGCGATCTCCCACTTTGTTTCCCAGCAGGCGGTTTTGAAGTACTTCGGGGGCGGCGCCAGGCAGTGGGTGGCCTACCTTGTGGGTTCGGTTTCCGGGGCGATCCTTGCCGTCTGCTCGTGTACGGTGCTTCCCCTGTTCGGGGGCATCTACAGGCGCGGTGCGGGATTGGGACCGGCCATCGCCTTTCTTTACTCCGGCCCTGCCATCAACATCCTCGCCATCGTGCTCACGGCGCGCGTTCTGGGGTGGGAGCTGGGCCTCGCCAGGGCAATCGGAGCGGTAGTCTTTGCCCTGGTCATTGGAGTCCTCATGGCCCTCTTCTTCAGGGGGGAAGAGCGTGAAAGGATCGCCCAGGCCCGGAAGATCGTGGCGGAGATGCCCGCAGAGAAGCGGAGTCCCCTCCAGACGCTGCTCTACTTCCTTGACCTTGTCCTCATCCTCGTCTTCGCTGCCTGGGGGAAGCCGGCCCAACAAGCAGGCTTCTGGTACGCCGTCTATGAGGTCAAGTGGCACCTTGTAGTGCTCCTGCTTGTTTTGCTCTTCCTCATGCTCTGGCGCTGGTTCGAAAAAGAAGAGCTTTGCTCCTGGGCGGATGCCACCTGGTTCTTCACAAAGCAGATCATTCCCCTGCTCTTCGGCGGGGTGCTGGTGGCAGGTTTCCTCATGGGAAGGCCGGGGCTTGACACCGGAATCATCCCCGCCCGCTACATCTCCCAGGTCGTGGGCGGAAATTCCCTTCTCGCAAACTTTGTCGCGGCGATCGTAGGGGCCTTCATGTACTTCGCTACTCTCACCGAAGTTCCCATCCTCCAGGGGCTGCTGGGGTCTGGAATGGGCAAGGGGCCGGCGCTCGCCCTGCTCCTCGCAGGACCTGCTCTCAGCCTGCCGAACATGCTCGTGATCATCAGGCTCATCGGGGCCAAAAAAGGGTTAACCTTTATTGCTCTTGTCGTCGTCATGGCCACCTTTACGGGTTGGCTCTTCGGAGCATTTTGCTAGGTTGCCCCAAACTGTTAAATCTCAGAAAGGATGGTTTCTATGGAGATCAAGATCTTGGGAACCGGCTGCGCCAAGTGCAAGAGGCTCGAGGAACTCACGCGGGAAGCGCTCGACGAGCTTGGAATCGAGGCTGCGATCAGCAAGGTCACGGACATCAACAAGATCATGGATTACGACATCATGATGACACCAGGGCTCGTGGTAGACGAAGAGGTGAAGTGCTTCGGCCGCGTGCCGAGCAAAGAAGAGATCAAGAAGTGGCTTCAAAGCTCAAAGTAAGGGGGTGAGAGGATGGAAGGAACAAGGGAAGAGTGCCTCTGCGCTGGAGGAAATGTGCTTGTCTTCGCCTGCTCGGGTGGCTCCAATGTCGGTCAGATCTCCAACCAGGCGGCAATAGCCCTGGAAGAGGCCGGCCTCGGGAGGTTCTTCTGCCTTGCGGGGATCGGGGGGAACCTCCCGGACATGGTGGAACCGGCGCGGGAAGCAGAGAAGAGAATCCTCATCGACGGGTGTCCAGTCTCCTGCGGCAAAGCCACCTTCGCGCGCGCCGGGCTCAAGGCAGACTGCTACGTAGTCGTCACTCAACTCGGGATCAAGAAGAGGCACGAGTTCGCCTTTGCCGACGAAGAAGTAGAGAAAGTCGTCGCCGAGGTAAAGGAAATCCTGTCTAAGACTGAATAATCTTGAAAGGGGTGCTTGTTCCAATGAGTGAAGGGTGCTGCTGCACCCAGCCGTCATTCAACTACATCGTGGCCTGTTCTGGAGCATGCTCGAACCTCGGACAGCTCAGCTCCAGAATGCTCCTAAAATTAGCTCGAGAGGGCCGCGGAAAACCTTTTTGCCTGGCGGGGCTGGGAGCTCATTTGCCCGGGTTTCTCGAACGCGCAAGCAGGGGGAGTTTCCTCGCGATAGACGGTTGTCCCCAGCAATGCGCAGCAAAGACACTAGAACACGCAGGTTTCAAGCCTGCACGAGCAGTCGTCATCTCCAATCTAGGAGTAGAAAAGTCGAGCGAGCTTGAGCCCCCCTCCGAGGAAGTCGAAAAGGTCTTTCAAAAAGTAAAAGAAGAGCTTGAAAGGAGGAACGCGTGAATGGAGAGGAAAGAACTCGAACAGCGCCGTCAAATGGTTGTGCAGACCCATACCCAGTTCTATAAACTCATTCTCGCTCTCGGGGACGAGTTCGGGCTCGGCAAAGTGCTCAATGTCGTGGCCAAGTGGCGGTTCGGCGAAGGCAAGGGAGTCGGCGCCAGGCTCAAAGAAGAACTCGACGTTACCGGTGATTCCCCCGAGGACTTCATCAGGATTTGGCAGGAACACGGGAAAATGGTAGGCATAGAGTGTGAGGTCTTTAAAGATGCAGATGGGAACATCGTATTCCGCCACGCGGGTTTCTGCCCTTGCCTCGCTGCCATCGGCAAGGCCAAGGCCCCCTGGGAACTCATCTGCCCGAACTGGGGCTGGCCGTACATTGAAGGCATGCTCTACGCCGTCAACCCTGACCTCAAGCTCATCCCTCCTTCAGAGCTTAGGTGGCGCGCCAAGGGCGACAAGTTCTGCGACCACAAGCTGGTAGTGGCCGGGGAGTAGGCTCCCTGAAGTGGCGAAAGGGGGAGAAGCAAGGTTGATCAAGGAATATAAAATCGATGTTGACTACCTCGCCTGCCACGTCGGGACCGATCTCGTGCGGGCCAAGATCGCCGTTGACACCGACCTCTCGGAACTCCTCCCCTACCTCAACGCTGTTGCCGAAAAAGCCAAGTTCCTCCCAAAGTTCAACTGGATCCGGTTCGTCTTCCGCGGCTACCCGCCAAGACCCAACGGCTTCTGGGAGGTAGCTATAAAAGAGTGCAAGATCTCCGTGAAAACCTTTCCCGATAAAGACGAGGCAGCCCAGATCTGCAAAGAACTGATTGCTTACCTGAATAAAGTGGCGCAGGAGAAGGACACGATCTCTCCCAGCTACAGAGAGTGGCATCCTCCAAAGGCGATCGAACTCTTCAAGCACCTGCCGAAAACAAACTGCCGCAAGTGCGGGGAAGCAACGTGCATGGCTTTTGCCACGAAGCTCGTGCTAAGTAGAACTCGACTCCTGTCCAGAGATAAAGCCAGACTCCGAAGCGTGCAAAGCCTTGAAAAGGATGCTGGATTAAAGGTGGCTTGGTTATGAAGAAGAGATCACCGAGCTTCTGGGCAAAGGCTATTCCGCCAGCACCAGCTACTGAGTGGATCGCGTGCTCTTGACAAGAGAGAACTAAAGAATTAATATCTATTTTAATGAAAGTATTTGGGCGTGTAGCTCAGTTGGGAGAGCACCTGACTCGCATTCAGGAGGTCACGGGTTCGAGTCCCGTCACGTCCACCAAGAAAATCAAGCCTTTCCAGGTCTTGGCATAAAGAGTTAGAGGGTCGGTTGACATCAACTTATCAACTTGACATCAACCGACCCTCAGAGTCCTATCTTTCAGGGCTCTTCTTTAAGAGGAAGGGCTTTTTGTTTTCACTTTAGGATGATGTTCAACTTCTCTGTAGCACGCCCCTTCAAGACCGGCATTGGAAGGTTGTAGAATATCTGCGACAGGCGGAGGGTTTGGAGAAGCCATTAGCTAAAGATGGTGGAGGAGTTGCGGGAAGAAATTGTAAAATCAAGGGAAACTGCATAGAATTGCCTCAAGCAGCCGTAAGAAGAGAAAAGATTCAGGTGAATAACAGGGTTTTTACAGTTAGGAGTAGGTGGCAACCTGTGGCTACCAGGACAGCATCCTTTGGGACACCTAAGAGAGAGGGTCACGACTCTTCAATCTTTTATTCAAGAAGCCTTTATCAGGTAGATTTCGAGTCCCTGCACCGCTTCCTGATCGAAACCTGTACAACCCAGGATCCTGGTCATCAAAGGATTAAAAACCCTCCCAGGCCCCTGAAAGCATGGGTCGACCGCATTTACTGCCACACTTCTGAAGATATGCATCATATTCCGGACGCGAGCGTGGCCCTGGCCTTTACATCACCTCCCTATAATTCCGGAAAGGATTACGACCGCGATCTTGAAGCTACAGAATATTTTGGGTTGATTGCCCGGGTAGGAGCGGAGGTCTTCCGGGTTCTCAAGCCAGGGGGAAGATATGTAATCAACATTGCCAATCTCGGGCGCAAGCCCTATATTCCGATGCATGCTTACTTCTACCTGATACACATGAACATCGGCTTCCTCCCTGCCGGAGAAGTAATCTGGCAGAAGGGGAAAGGCGCCAACGGCTCCTGCGCCTGGGGAAGCTGGCTTTCCGCCAGGTCGCCGCGCTTAAGAGATATCCACGAATACCTTCTGGTCTTTGTCAAAGAAAGGTTTGACCGTCCGGACAAGGGAGAATCTGATATTACCCGGGACGAGTTTATGTCCTCTACTCTCTCCGTGTGGGAAGTCCAGCCGGAATCTGCAAAAAAGGTGGGGCACCCGGCACCCTTTCCTGTGGAACTGGCGTGCAGGGTAATCAAGCTGTATTCCTACGTGGGGGATGTTGTCCTTGACCCTTTCGCTGGCTCCGGGACGACCTGTGTCGCTGCCAAAAAACTTCACAGACACTGGGTTGGATATGATATTGTGCCTGAATACTGCACTCTGGCCGAAGAACGCATCCAAATGGAAGGAGCACCGGAAAGTGCCGGGCACCAAGACTGAATGCACCGAACTGGCAGTTGCCTTTGGAATCTTGGAACGGGACCCGCTTGATGTAAGTACCGAAGAACTGCCGCTGCTCTTCGAAGCTCTTCGAAAAGACTCTTTCGCCTGAAAAGTTTCAGGGTAGGAAGCAGGGGTGGTTCACTTTATCAGGAGTATTAAAAAACTGAGAGTGAAAAAAGCCAGAGCTTTTAGGCGCACGAATTTCTGGGGGAGGAAAGAGGAACCATGCAAGTAGGGGCCGGAAAGCTGCCCCGGGAAGCTGAAGCCGCGGAGAAATTGGTGGAGTACCTCCGAACGGAACGGAGAGTGCTGGGGATCGATGAGGCGCTCGGTGGGTTTGCCCCAATGGAGGAGGAGTTCTCAAAGATCATTGCCCGGGAAGAATTTCTGGAGTGTCGGAAGAGTGGAGTTCGGTGAGGGATCAATTCGCCGGTTCTTTTCGATTTTTTAGTTCCAGCACGGATTTACTTTTGCAGGGCAAGGGATGCGCCGAGACTGTGCGTCTAAAAAAGTGATCAAAAAAGGGGAGCAGAAAGGTTGCGTCTTGAAGAGATTTCGGAATATGGGTTGGTCCAGCGGATTATACAGCAGTTCGGTACCACAGGTGACGGAATTGTCGTGGGAATTGGGGATGATGCAGCAGTTCTTTCGCTCGATCCCGCCAGAGAACTGGTCGCAACCTGTGATATGCTCCTGGAAGGAGCCCATTTTGATCTGCGCTGGATTACCCCGCGCCAGTTGGGGTGGAAGGCTTTAGCTGTTAATTTAAGTGATATTGCGGCAATGGGGGCCGAACCCCGTTTTAGCCTGGTTTCTCTGGGCCTTCCCCCCCAAACCGAAGTTAATTTTTTTGAGGAATTTTTTCAGGGCTTCAGAACCTTAGGTGATAGATTCAGAACTCTTTTATGCGGCGGAGATATTGTGAGTTCCCCCCTTGGGCTTGTAGTTAATGTAACGGTTTTAGGCCAGATTGAAAAACCAAATGTGCTTACCAGGAGCGGGGCAAAGCCCGGGGATCTCCTTGCCGTAACCGGTTACCCGGGGAGTTCTGCGGCCGGACTTGCACTCTTGATGAATAACTGTCTTGGCAAACTTCCGGCTGATGTGGAAGGAGAACTGCTTCGAGCACACTTGGAGCCGTATCCGCGCGTTCAAGAGGGGCGGTTTTTGGCTCTCGAACGTGTGGCAAGTGCCCTGAACGATGTCAGTGATGGCCTTGCCCGGGAGGTTAGGGAAATTGCCGAGGCGAGTGGAGTTGGTGCGGTTATTTACGCGGAGAAGCTCCCGTTAAGTGGAGCTGTAAAAATTGCCGGAGCATATTTAAACCGGGATCCGGTTTTCTGGGCGCTGGATGGAGGGGAGGATTACGAGCTGGTTTTTACTCTGGCTCCAGAAAATCTGGTAAAATTGGAAGAACTGCGAAAAATGGGAACTCCGGTTGCTGTTATTGGCGAGATCACAGACGCGAGAAATGCTCTTTATCTAGAACTTTCCGGGGAGCGCATTAACCTGGAACATTTTGGGTATGATCATTTTCGAAAAAAGAGTTGACAAGAAATTAACATGGTTATTATAATCTAAGTAGTAATTATTACTGAGGAGGCTGAAGGATGGCGGTCTGGCAATGTCAGGACTGTGGCTGGGAAAAAGAGACCAGATGTAAACCCCGTAAGTGTGCTAATTGCGGAGGAAAAAACATCGATAAAAAGGAATAATATTATAATTTTTGCATGGCCGTGGCAGTTTTTTCTTGACTGCCATTTTTTATTTTTTATATTGATTTTCACTTCAAACGTGATGTATCCTAAGGTAAGGATTTAATCAACGGGTTTTTAGGAGGAATGAAATGACTCAATTGATCAGTTTAGATCGAGCCCTGCAGTTAGAGCAAAAAGAAATTCGCTCTTTGTACAGGCAGTATTTAAATCCTGGTTTCGCGACTATGCTGGGCTTACTAAATTTTGATAAAAAATTTGTCCGCGCCGAGGATGTTTATGTTTGGGATGAGGCAGGGAAGTGTTATTTGGACTTTCTGGGTGGTTACGGGTCCCTGAATTTTGGACATAACCACCCTCGAATTAATGCTGCCCTTCAGCAGGTTTCGAATTTGCCCAACTTACTTCAAGCATCTCTTGGTATATTAAGCGCGGTTTTGGCTCATAATCTTGCTCAAGTAACACCTGGAAATCTTATTCGCTCCTTTTTTTGTAACAGTGGTGCAGAAGCTGTCGAAGGGGCACTCAAGTTGGCAAGGGCGGCTACAAAAAAGAAGAAGATCATTTACTGTGAAGGCTCATTTCACGGAAAAACCCTGGGCGCTCTTTCTGTAACCGGAAGAAGTAAATACCAGGCGCCTTTTCAGCCTCTTCTTCCTGGCTGCGAACCGGTTCCCTTTGGCGATTTAGCTGCCCTGGAGGCAAAGCTTAAGGATGGGGATGTGGCCGCTTTTATTCTCGAACCCATCCAGGGGGAGGGAGGGGTTCGCGTTCCACCTCAAGGTTACATGAGTGAAGTCCGCCAGCTTTGTAAAGAATATGATTCTCTTTTAATTGTAGATGAGATTCAAACCGGATTGGGGCGGACGGGTACAATCTTTGCATGTGAACTGGAAGGGGTAGTTCCGGATATATTGTGTACGGGAAAGTCTTTAGGTGGAGGGGTCATGCCTCTTGCAGCTTTTACAACAACTGAAGCTATTTGGGAACAAGCCTATGGAAGCCTTGAAAAGTGCCTTCTCCATACCTCCACTTTTGGGGGAAATACGCGGGCTATGGCTGCAGGGATTGCTGCTTTACAGATATTGGTAGAGGAAGATCTTGCTGCGCATGCATATGAAAAAGGGGTATATTTTCTGCAGAAACTCCGGCATCTTCAGGAAAAGTATCCCTCTTTTATCAAAGAAGTCAGAGGGAGAGGACTCTTGGTAGGAGTTGAGTTCAACCAGCTTGCCCAGGGTATATGGGATAAAATTACAGGTGGAAAACTGAATAAACTGGCCGAGGAATACCTCGCAGCTTTGGTTGCGGCAGAGTTGCTGAACAAGTATCAGATTATTACCGCTTATACCTTAAACAACCCGAATGTAATTCGTTTTGAGCCGCCCCTGACCGTTTCCCGGCAGCACCTGGATCGGGTGCTTGGTGCGCTGGAGGAGATTTTTAAAACATACCAGAGCATCTGGAGGTTTGTCCTTGCAAGTAGCAAGTATTTATTTTTTGCTGCCAGACCCTCTTCGTAGGGTAATACCGTTTTAAAGGAGGGAACCACATTGTGGAGATATGAGGAAATCTGTCAGGATTTTTTAGATGCAGCGGAAAACGCAGGGCTTTTTGTGTGCGAGGTGCATCACATCATGGACGTGATTACTTGCGATCGGGAGTTTCGCTGCACCTGCACCATTGACGAAAGCGAGCCTCCATACCGGATTTGGGCCGAAGTAGGCTTTACATGGAATACGCTTCTCACTGCAGAATCGATTTATGGAGACAATTGCCCGCTCTGCAAAAAGTACCCCTTAACACCTCCTTTTGAACGGGAACCTTCGGATTCTTTTATCGAGTTGGAGGTCAGGATCTGTTTTGAAACCGTTAAGTTTGAAGAGGCTGGAACCCTGGCACGCCAGATCCAAAATCTGATCGGCAAATTAATTACCCACAACCAACCTCAAATCAAATTTGAGGTTTCGGTTCTCCCGGAGGGAAAGGTAGTTGTTCATGATTCCTATATCTACTACCTGTGGTTGATCAATATCAAGGACGAAAAAATCGAATTTTTACCTATTTGCGAGGAGATCAGATTGATTCTCGACGCTTTAGTTAACTCTTCCTTGTTTGGATAATTTGGCTTTTAAAAGTGCTCCCCCGGCGGGGAAGAGGGGGAGAAAGAAGGAAAGAGCCAAAGTCATAAGGTAATAAAGAGGGATTTCCCAAAGCTGGATCCTGGGTAAAAAGGGAAAGAGAGGGGCAAAAGGAGCCTGCCAGATTTGGATAAAAAAGTCCAGGGCTTCGGGGATGAGGAATTTCCCGGCTTTCCCCAAAAGGATGATGACTGCGCAGATGATACCGGGGAACTGGCTTAAATATCCGGCCAGCAGGACCGCGGGAACCGTTTTTTTTAATTCGAGGAAAAATCCAAATCCTGACAAAAAAAGAACGGCCGGGTAAATTAACGGCAATGTTAAAGATAAAAGGGAATTTTCGAGAAAAAGCGGAGCCAGAAAAATAAAAGTGAAATGAACCAGAAAAAGAAGAAGCGCAAGCTTCTGTAATGAGTTCAATTTTGGCAAGTGAATCACCGCGCCCGGGAGTAGGCAACAACTTGTGTATGGGGGCTGTACCAGAAAGCGTCAGGAACAATCCAGTAGCCGTTGAAAGCATCCAGGTTGATGCCCTGTTTCAGGTAAGCGCACCAGATCAGTTTTGTGCAGTACCAGAGTCCGTTTTCTGATTTAGGTGTGAGGATAAAAAAGGGGCTTCCCACCTGGCTGTTGATATAGCTGATGACCGCCCTCTTTTTTTCTGGATTTGCCTTGACGCGGAGGATTGCGGCCCAGTCGTATTGATGATATGTCTCCGCTTCCGTGATATAAACACCGGTGCTGATATACATGTCCACCACTTTATTATCTCCAATGTAGAGACCGGCATGAGTAAAGTGCCCGTAAGAACCTCCGGCATTTCCGCCCAGGAGAATATCTCCGGGTTGGAGTAATGTCAGGTCAAGCTGGTTGGGTGTTCCTCCGAATTTTCCCGTTCCCAGGTTTCCCCTGCCGGCTGAAGCAAGAAGTTGAACCCAGAGGGGAGGGTGCTTTGCCTCCTTTTGGTACAGGCCTTCTATATAAATCATAACTCTCAGAAACGAATAAAAAATGAGGACTCCGACAGGAACAATGAGGGCCGGGTTGCGGCGCAAGATTTTTCGCTCCCATTTATTTTAGTTTTTCTTAAGAAAAATTTTAGGAAAGAGGGAGAAGCTGCATGATCTATTTTCTTACGGTTTTAACAGGTCTAGTCGCGGGATGGCTCAGTGCGTTGTTGGGAATCGGGGGCGGTGTGGTTTTAATTCCAATTCTGGTTTACTTTTTTCATTTGCCCATTCACCAGGCGGTCGGAACTTCCCTCGCGGTGATTCTTCCTACTGCTCTGGTAGGAGCTTATCAACACCACCGCCTGGGGCATGTAAACCTTGAAGTCGCGATTTTAATTGCTTTAGGCGCGGTATGCGGCGCTTATGCAGGTGCCTTGACAAGTTCAATTTTGCCGGGGACATTGCTCCGGAAGCTTTTTGCCCTGGTTCTGCTGGGAACAGCAATTCACCTGTGGCTAAATAGTTGACATAATTATTATTATAAGAAGTTAAACGAACAGAC
Organism: Bacillota bacterium; assembly: GCA_013177945.1. Lineage (NCBI taxonomy): Bacteria > Bacillati > Bacillota > Bacillota bacterium. The sequence goes on along the minus strand of JABLXW010000001.1, from coordinate 273,926 downwards.
GTTTTTGGATCAGGTTAATGTTTATGATATAATTATATAAAATTATATAAAAAAATCGGGTCAATCTCTTTAACGGAGGTTAAAATAATGGTAAAAGACCTCAGTACGCGGCAAATGGCTATTTTGAATTTCATCCAGGAGACCATCGACAGACGTGGCTATCCCCCTTCGGTGCGGGAGATTGGAGAAGCAGTTGGGCTTAAATCGAGTTCCACGGTTCATGCCCATCTTGTTAATCTTCAAAAGAAAGGTTACATCAAAAGGGTTCCCACAAAGCCCAGAGCAATTGAATTAACAGGAGACAATACCTCGGTTGTTCGCATTCCGATTGTCGGTAGGGTTGCTGCCGGAGAACCGATTTTAGCTGTCGAAAATATTGAAGATACCTTCCCGCTGCCTGCTAATTTTTTGAAAACAACAAACAATGTCTTTATGCTACGGGTCCGCGGTGACAGCATGATTAACGCCGGGATTTACGATGGTGACTTCGTAATCGTTCGCCAGCAGAACACCGCCGATAATGGAGATATTGTAGTGGCACTGTTGGGTGAAGAGGCAACCGTAAAGCGCTTTTTTAAGGAAAAAGGTGGAGTCCGCCTCCAGCCTGAAAATGATGCTCTTGAGCCGATTATTAGTAAGGATGTTGCCGTTTTAGGAAAAGTGATTGGAGTTCTGCGGAAATTAGAGTAATTAAAAGATTACGTAAAGAAATGTTATCACCATAAAGAGCGCGATTATAAACCTGAGGATACTTCCACCTAAAAATCCTACGAGTGTACCAATTCCCACGCGCAAGGATTCGCGTAACGGGCGTTGGGAAATGATGATTTCTGCAATTACAGCACCTGTGAGGGGCCCCAGGAGAATTCCCAGGAGAGGATTAATGAGAACACCCAGAAGCCCTCCCAGGAGCGCGCCCCATACCCCTGCCCTGCTTGCCCCATACCTTTTTGCGCCAACCCAACCTGCCAGATTATCAATAAAAAAGGATAAGACCGTAATGATCAGCATTGCAATGAGAAAAATTGAATTAATCCGCTCAAATCCTTCAAAGAAACCGTAAACGAGAAAGGTTCCGAAGATCAGAGGAATTCCCGGCAAAAAAGGAAAGATTGACATAATTACTCCTATCCCCAGGATAATGATGGTAATGGCCAGGAGCACATTGTCGATTTGTTCATCCCTCCTGTTTTTAATTCTGGAGACAGGCCAGTCCTTCGTTTACCAGCTCCTGGGCGGCTTTAAGAAGTCCAAACAGGATGTGAACGTAAGAGAGCCCGCCCTGGACATAAACAATGTAGGGGGGGCGCAGCGGCGCGTCTGCCGATAGTTCTAAGGATGCTCCCTGAATAAAGGTTCCTGCAGCCATAATAATCGGGTCCTGATAACCGGGCAAGAGGCTGGACACCGGTACCGCGCGGGAATCTATTGGGGAAGCCGCCTGAATACCCCGGCAAAATGCTTTGACTCCTTCGGGGGAATTAAGTTTTAAAGCCTGTACGAGGTCGGAGCGAGGTGAACCCGGCAGAGGTGATGTTTCAAAGCCCAGCAGGGTAAAAAAATGAGAGGCAAAGATTGCCCCTTTCAGTGCCTCGCCCACGATTTGGGGAGCCATGAAGAGGCCCTGGTAAAAAAGACGGCCCAATCCCAGGTTGGTGCCGATTTTATTTCCCAGGCCTGGTGCAATTAATCTGTCTGCGGCATCACCAATTAATTCCCTTTTTCCAACAAGGTATCCTCCTGATGGAGCCAGCCCCCCTCCCGGGTTTTTGATAAGGGAGCCTGCTGCCAGATCTGCCCCCACATGGGTTGGTTCCCTTGCCTCAACGAACTCCCCGTAACAGTTATCTACAAAGCAGATAAGCTCTTGATTCGCATCTTTTAAAAATTTAATTAAATTGCCGATTTCTTGAACGCTGAGGGACTTTCTCCACGAATAGCCCCGCGAGCGCTGAATGAGTACAACCCTGGTCCTTTCCGTGATTGCTGCTTTAATTTTCTGGTAGTCGGGCAATCCTTCCGGCGTGAGAGGTACCTCCCTGTAATTTATGCCCCGGTCTTTTAAAGAGCCTCGCCGCGCGTAGGGGATTCCAATTACCTGGGCCAGGCTGTCGTAGGGACGGCCTGTTGCAGAGAGGAGTTCATCACCAGGGTTGAGCAGGGATGAGAGGGCAAGGGCAATGGCGTGAGTACCCGAAATAATTTGGGCACGGACCAGGGCGGCTTCGGTGCCAAAAGTTAAGGCATATACTGCTTCAAGCCCTTCCCGGCCAAGATCTCCGTAGCCGTAGCCGGTTCCATCTTTGAGGTGAAATTCCGAAATTCCTGCCTCCTGGAAGGCGGCGAGGACTCTCAGTTGATTTGTTTGAACAACAGGGACGAGTTCCTTAAATTCCGGGGCAGCTGCTTTCTCTGCTTCAATTGCCAGTTCGATTAATTTTGGATGGAAATTGTAATTCAAGCCAAGGTGTTCCCAAAATAGATTCATTTGATTCACCTGTTAACATGCAGCTATCTTAGATCCTCGGGTTTGATGGTCATGAGTTCTTCTCTGGTTAAGCGCGGTTGTTTAACAAGGCGCACCGCCTGCCGGCGGATCGCCTTTTCAATTAAATTTCGCACGAGGCGGGCATTTCCTTCGTACCGGCTCCCCTTCCCTACCTGCTGCTCAAGGATGATTCGGAGTTCTTTCCGGGCATCCGGTGACAGGTGGTACTGGCGCTTTTTGAGCATGGCCTCTCCAATTCTAAAAAGTTCTTCTACGGTGTAGTCGGGAAAATCAATATGAATTGGAAAACGCGAACGGAGCCCCGGGTTGCTTCTCAGAAAGAACTCCATTTCCTCCTTATACCCGGCCAGAATAAGGATGAGATTATCTTTTTGATCCTCCATTGCCTTTACTAAAACATCAATACTTTCTTTTCCGAAATCTTTTTCTCCACCCCGAGCCAGGGAGTAGGCCTCATCAATAAATAAAATTCCGCCCAAAGCTCTCTTGATTTGTTCCCGGGTTTTCTGCGCCGTATGTCCAATATATTCACCCACCAGATCCGCCCGTTCTACTTCAATCAGATGGCCTTTTGTCAGGACCCCAATTGCCCGGAAAAGTTTTCCAATAATCCTGGCTACCGTTGTTTTGCCGGTCCCCGGATTTCCTTTAAAAACCATGTGGAGAACCAGGGGGTCCGCACACAGCTTTTCTTTAATTCTTTTCTTCTGGATTTCAACATAGGCATAAATTTCAGAAACCAGATTTTTTACTTCGGACAACCCGATTAACCCGTTTAGTTCCTGGAGAATTTGTTCCGGTCTGGGCTGGCTGCCGTTGCTGGGATGGGAAAGATTTAGTGAACCAGTCAGAAAGGGTTGCGGCTGGATTGCCCCTCCCCCTTTTCTAAACTGGAACTTTAAATCCACACGACTTCCACCTCTTTGCCCTTTTTTCTCTGAAACATTATACGCCTTCCCAGAGTAGAACGTGTTATCAGCAGACGAGCAGGACAAGGAGGCTAAACAAAAGAAGGGATGTTTCTCGCATCCCAGGGCGGGCCAGCAACCGGCAACATGTTTTTCTCTAAAAATAAAGTCCTCACCGATCGGAGTTTCGGTTTAGCTCGAAAGAAAGGTTAACGGGTCTCAAAGGCATTACCGTTGAAATTGCATGTTTGTATACCATTTGCTGTTTTCCTTCAACTTCAAGGATGACCGTAAAATTGTCAAACCCCCGGATAACCCCTTTTAATTGAAAACCGTTGATAAGGTAAATGGTTACCGGTGCACCTTCTTTGCGGACCTGATTTAAAAAAAAATCCTGTAAATTAATCTGTTGTTTGGTCATTTTTTTACCTCCAATCGGGACTACAAGATCGGAACTGCAAAACTTTACCATGTCTTATTCTACACAAACGGGAATACTCCTGCAAATGTAGCTTCTGATTTCATCTAAAGTTTCTTGTTTGAGGGTTTCTCCTTGAAGAAAAAACCACTTAATTCTGGGGTCGCGGCGAAACCAGGTTAATTGTCTTTTTGCGTAGTTTCTGGTTGCCTTCTTTGTCAGGGCGATAGCGGTTGCAAGGTCGTAATCTCCTTTTAAGTAATGGATTACTTGTTTATAGCCCAGGGTTTGAAAGGGTTTTAATTCCGGGTTATATCCCCGGGCCAGTAAAGATTTTACTTCATCCACAAGCCCCTCGGCAAACATTTTATCAACCCGTTTTTCGATTCTCTGATAAAGCTCAGAGCGGCTTCTGTTTAGTCCTACCATGGCCAACAGGTAGGGGGAGGAGCACTTTCCCGCTTTCTGATAGAAAGAAATGGGTTTTCCGGTTAAGTAATAAACCTCCAGGGCCCTTGTAATCCTGCGGTAGTCATTGGGATGAAGGCGGAGGGCCGTAGGGGGATCGATTTTTTTGAGTTCTTCATAAAGCTCGGGACCTTTTCCCTCTGCTACCTTCTGGTTGAGCATATTCCGGATCTCTTTGAGCCCTTTTATTTTTGGAAACTTGTAGCAATCATCTATCACTGCCTGAATGTAAAGACCAGTTCCCCCCACGAGAAAAGGAAGTTTTTCCCGCGCTGCAATTTCTTTGATTTTTTCCCGGGCCAGGTGCTGAAATTGAGCAACGCTGAAATCTTCATCCGGTTCGAGAAAATCAAGGAGGTGGTGAGGAACACCTTTTTGTTCTTTTGGGGATAATTTTGCCGTTCCGATTCTGAAGTATTTGTATACCTGAACAGAGTCGGCAGAGATGATTTCGCCATTTAAATTCAGGGCAAGCTCCACAGCTATTTTTGATTTACCGACTGCAGTTGGCCCTAGAATTACGACAAGCGGCGCCACCTTGCTTCAATACTTCCCTCCGGGAACTCCAGGATAGCGGCAAGCTATTTCAGGTATAAAGTATAACCCGGGAAAAGGGTTTATTCAATTTGAATCTCACAGTCCTTTTCAACAAAAAACTGGTAGTAAATATCGTGCGGTTTATCCTGAAGGTAGACAAAATCCAGCCCCTGCGGATTTTTAATCCTTTCTTGATAGTAGCCTCTTGCTTCCTCCTGGCAGTTTAGACAGGCCTGCCATGGAATTGCAACCGCAAAGATGGTCCTTGTTGTTCCGTAGGGGTACATCCCCCGGGAAGTGATCATCTGGTAACCGGGGCAGGTTTTGCACAGGCGAATTTGCTCCCATTGCTGTTCCCTGATATGATCCGTATCGTAGTAAATTGATCTCTTCTGTTCGTAGAAATCACCTTCGTGAAATTGTTTTTGCTGCCCTAACGATGTCCTGTTTTTCCAGATTTCTTTCAGGTATTCGACAAGTTCTTTGATATAGACCATTTTCTCCGGGGGCTGGATAAAGTTTTCTTTTCTGTAATCCGGTTCCCGAACGTAAGAGTAGTCCAAACCAGCCATGGCAAGAACAATTCCCGTATTCACATAGGGAAGGGCGGACTCGATGGCATAACCCCCTTCAAGAACTGCAAGGTCCGGCTTCAACCGGGCATTGAGCCGGGCGTAACCCTGGGCGGTAAAGCGCATATTGGCCAGTGGATCTGTATAGTGGTTGTCCTGCCCTGCCGAGTTGACGATCAACTCGGGCTGGAAGTCATCGAGAACCGGCAGGACCAACTCCTCCAGTACGTAGTGAATTCCTTCATCTGTGGTGCCCGGCGGGAGGGGAATATTAATTGTGGCACCAAAGGCCCTGGGTCCTCCTAATTCGTGGGTAAAGCCAGAGCCGGGGTAGAGGGTTCGGCCATCCTGATGGAAGGAGATGAAGAGAACATCCGGGTCGTGGTAATAAATATCCTGGGTCCCGTCGCCGTGGTGGACATCGGTGTCTACAATGGCGATTTTTCGGATTCCGTATTTTTTCCGGAGATACTCGATCATGATCGCCTCATTGTTGATGTTGCAAAATCCCCGATTCCCGTGAACAACCCGCATGGCGTGGTGTCCGGGCGGGCGCACCAGGGCAAATCCGTTTTTAATTTCTTTGTTCATTAAGGCATCGGCAAGAACCAGGGTTCCCCCTGCTGCAATGAGGTGCGCCTCGGTAACCTGGGCCCTGATTTCCGGGACGCAGAAGTGAACCCGCGCAATATCCTTAAAAGTCGCAAGTCTTGCCTTGTATTCGCAGATTTCCGGGAGGTCCATGATGCCCTCTTCGAAAAGCTGGTCCTTTGTATAAAGCAGCCTTTCCTCCCGTTCAGGGTGCGTGGGAGAAATCGCCCAGTCAAAAGCAGGAAAAAATACCAGACCGGTTTTTTCAGGCATTTTGTTCCCTTCTTTCCAGCCAGTCTTCTAGAATACCGGGAGGAAACTGGACACAGATATCGTAAAGCCTCCCCGTAGTTGTCCACCCCCGTACCATATTAAACATTTCGCTGTAAACCAGTTCCGGTTCTTCTCCCGGTGGGATCCCCAATTTTTCCCCTTCCTGCCTAAGCCACTTAAAGGCCATCTCTTCTGCGTCGGCTAACGAAAGTTGCCCCTTGACTCCAAGTTTTTCCTGGACTCCGGTTTCTTCGATAAAATAAAAGTTTCTTTCGGTGTCAAAATGGAACGTCAGCCGGAGGGTTACCTTTGCAAGAGCGGCACCGATGGCATTGGCAACCTCTGCGTAGGGGGGAACAAGCGCCCGGCATCCCATTTCTTTTCCTAAGAGGGGCAGGATTGCAGGTGCTGAGGCACCGATCCCGACTACATTTTGGGGTCTGATTTTCTGTTTTTGAAGAAGCTCCCAGATCCGGTACGCGGGTTCCTCTTCCCAGGCCAGGAACATCTCGTTAATTTCCCTGGCAATGCGTTTGACCATAAGCTCGATTATTAAAGCGGCTGTTTGCTCGGCTGGCAATTTTAATTTGCTTCCCAGTTTGTTCATTGCTTCCCGGGCGCGTTTTTCGTCCCCGATCGTGATCAATCCTGCAACCCGCATGGCATCTGTTGGAGTGGGTTGGGGGCCTCCCAGGCAGTATGCGGCCCCCGCTCTTTGCGGCAATATTTCCAAAGAGGAATCCGGGCCCACCTGAACTACGCTGTCACCTCCCAGGGCTACAGATTTTGTTGCAAAGGCCCTCACATGTGTAAGGTGGTTGTTGATCCGGGCACCCCGGGAAGCCAGCAGTGGTTTCCCTGATAAAATGAGTGCAAGGTCTGTGGTTGTACCCCCAATGTCCAGAACAACAGAGGTCTGACCGCTGGGAGTCAGTGCCAGCACCCCCAGAGTGCTAGCTGCGGGGCCGGAAAAAATGGTTTCAACGGGTTTCAAAAAGGCCTGAGCAAAGGGCAGGGTTCCTCCATCTGCTTTCAAAATATAAATCGGGGCCGTAATTCCCCGTTGCGCCAGAACTTTTTGGATCTGAGAGTAGAATTCCTGAAACCTGTTTTGCGTTGCAAGTGTGAGGAGGGAGGTTACCACACGGCGCGGGAAGTTCAGGCGCCCGGAAACCTGGTGTCCCATCACGGTTTGAATCTCAGGTGCATGCTGCTTAAAATAAGAAGCAACTGCCTCTTCGTGGTTTTTGTTTCGTTGCGAAAACTTTCCCACGATAGCCACGCGCTTGATGCCCCGCGCTCTGACGGCCTCAAGGCATTCTTTTATTTCTTTCTCTTTAAGGGGTTCGATCTCGCGGCCGCGGTAGTCAATTGCTCCCGACAGGATAAAAGTGTCCGGAATATTAAAATTATACGTATTTGGGTTCAGGCCCGGCCCCGGGATCAAAACCAGGGCAACCGGATCGATATTTCCTGTTGCAATTAAGTTGGTGATTAAGGTGGTGCTGAAAACGATTCGATCAATTTGATTGTTTTTTGCAGCCTTGAGAAGGGGTTCCAGTGCTTTCAGTAAAGAAGTCAAAAGGTCGTCCGGTATTGTAGGGGTTTTGATTTTTTCCAGGACTTGTTCCTGTTTGAGCAGCACAGCATCTGTATAGGTGCCACCTACATCGATGCCAATTATCATTAATCTCACCCCTTCCGGAACTTGTTTTTGGTTTCCTGGGTTCCTGGACTTGTGCTGCCGTGCGGGTGTCCTTTGCTAAAAAAGCCGTTTGCGATCAGCACGAGCGAATTCCCGGACTTCGCAACTTAACTGGTCGGAGCGAGATCCCTGCACAAGGAACTCCCTTTACATGCAGTCTGGGCTCTGGCATTCGGAACAGGCCGATGGAGAACAGGAGCCTCCAGAAAGGATCTGGTTGATAATTGCGTTCACCTGCTGTAAAATTTTTTGGAAATTTTTCTGGGCCGAAAAATAAGCTTGAAGTGCTTTATTTTCTTTCATTTTTTCCTGTACCTCGCCGAATTTCTGCCAGTCATCTTCGCTTACTTCAATTCCTGCTTCCTGTAATTTTTGAATTTTTTGCTGCTGTTTTTGAAAATCCCTGATTAAAGCCTGGGCTTCGGGATCCTGATCGAGGTTTATTTCCGCCGCCCGCAAAATCGTTGTTTCTTCGCACTCCAAAAGCGCATATCCTAATTCCTGAGCCTTCTGAATTACTGACAAATTAATCACCTCCTGGGTTATATACTACTTAATTCTTGGTAAAGGCAAAGACTCCTCTTTTTCTCTGATTTTAATTAATGAGCCGAGCAGCGTCCATGTTTGGGCACATTCAATTTTTACCTCTACAATTTTTCCTCTTAAATTTTCTTCCCCTTCGAAGACCACGATTTTATTGGTTCTTGTTCTTCCGCTCCAACGGTCAGGATTTGTTTTGCTTTTCCCCTCAACTAAAACCTCCCAGATTTGGCCTTCCAGAATCCGGTTGCGGGCCAGGGAAATCTGGTTTTGGATTTTTGCAAGCTGACTTAAACGCGCCTTTTTTTCTGGAAGAGGAACCTGTTCTTTCATGTCTGCGGCAGGTGTTCCGGGGCGCGGCGAAAACATAAAAGTATAAGCCGCGTCAAATTGAATTCTCTCCACGAGATCGAGCGTTTCCTGGAAATCTTCCGGTGTCTCCCCAGGAAATCCCACGATTAAATCTGTTGTAATGCTTGCAGCGGGAATTACTTCCCGTATTTTTTCGGTCAGGCGGAGGTACTGCTCCCTTGTATAACCCCGGTTCATCTTTTCAAGGATTTTATTGCTTCCTGCCTGGAGAGGAAGGTGGAAGTGTTCACAGACTTTTTGGGAATTTGCGATTGTTTCAATCAGTTCGTCGTTAAAATCCCGGGGGTGGGAGGTCATGTAGCGGATCCTGGCAAGCCCCGGTATTTGATCGAGCCTCCGCAAGAGTGCGGCAAAATTCACATTCCCCGGAAGATCTTTGCCGTAAGTGTTTACATTTTGACCTAAAAGCATAACCTCGAGGTATCCCTGCTTTGCCAGGTTTTCAACCTCTTCAACAATTTCTTCCAGCGGGCGGCTTTTCTCCCTTCCCCTTGTATAAGGAACGATGCAGTAAGCACAGAAATTGTCGCAACCGTACATAATCGTCACATAGGCTTTTACAGGGCTTGCATAACGGGCCGGGAGCAGCCCGGGTAACTCCTTGTTTTCAATCCCCAGTTCAATTACCTGGGATTTTGTTTGCTCTGCCTTTTTGATGAGTTCGGGCAGTTGGTGAAAGTTTCTTGTTCCGAAAAGCACATCGATATAGGGAGCTTCATTGCGGAAGAACTCGATGATTTCAGGATTCTGGGTCATGCACCCCCCCACCGCGATCAGGATTCCCGGCCTTTTTTTCTTCTGGTGCTTTAAATTGCCTAAAAAACCCAGGGCCTTTTGCTCTGCGCTTTTTCTTACAGAACATGTATTGAGAACAATTAAATCGGCTTCTTGAGGACTGTCGGTCCACTGGTAGCCACTATTTTCTAAAAGGGCGCACATGATTTCCGAGTCGTGTTCGTTCATCTGACAACCCCAGGTAATGACTGAGAATTTTTTTTGCCGTTCCTGGTGCATTTTTGATCTCCTTTGCTGAATATTATTAAATCGCACTTTCACCATTGGTTATTATACCAAAAATTAAAGTGCGGCCAAAAAAGCCCCGGAAATCATTCCCCGATTAATTCCCTGATGTAGTTGATTAGAGTATTCGTTGTTTCTACATCTCCCATTGCCATGATATGGATGCCGTCTACGTATGAATAGACTTCAGAAATGAATTTACAGGCAATGTCGACTGCTGCTCTTTCGGAGCGCGCAAGGGCTTCCAGCACCTCCGGTGGGATATAGATGCCCGGAACGTTTTTATTCATGAATTCCGCCAGTTTTAGGCTCTTTAAGGGCATGATCCCCATCAGAACCGGAATTTTGAAATTTTTAACCCGTTCCATAAAGCGGATGGCCTTTTCAACGTGAAAAACCGGTTGCGTCTGGATAAAGTCGGCTCCTGCCTCCACCTTCTGTCGAACCCGTTCCACCTCTGCATCCAAATTTTTTGCAGCGGGCCGGGCTGTTGCTGCAACGCAGAAACAGGTTTGACCCTTAAAAGGTTTTTCGTTATAGTCCACCCCCCTGTTCATCTTTTTGATCAGTCTGATCAGGTCAAGTGAGGTGTAATTGTAAACCGCCGTCGAAGGGTAGGGTCCGTGTTTTGGGGCATCTCCCGTTGTTGCCAGAAGATAGCGGATTCCCAGGGCGTGGGCGCCAAGCAAATCTGCCTGGGTGCCGAGCAAACTGCGGTCTCGACATGTAAAATGAGGAATGGTCTCAAACCCCGTTTCTTCCTGAATGATATGCGCCAAGCTTATCGAATTGATCCTTAACCTCCCGCCCGGGCAATCATGAATGTTGATCCCATCCAGGGAAGGTTGATAAGACCTGGCGTTGTTGATAGATGTTTGGACATCAACTCCTTCAGTTGCACCCAACTCCGTTGTAATCACAAATTTTTTGCCCAACTTCTCTTTAAGCTTCACCAGTTTCTCCTCCCCCACTAATAATTTTTGAAATTTCAGGCAGCAAGAGGGCCGACCAGGATTCCATGCAGGGTTGATAAGAAGAGAGCCGGGAAACCGGGACAAAGCTTCCTGTAAGTTTCCCCTTTTCTTTAATTTCTGCTTCGGCCGAGGAACACGTGACGAGAAAAACGAGTCCAAGATGGCATTTTCCCACCCCGGTTTCTTCGTCGTTAACGATTCCCAGGAACCGGTGCGAATACGACCCCTTTAAAAAGATCTCTTCCCTTAATTCCCGGTTCAAATTTAGCGCTATGAGCTCTTTAAAACTTCGTGCCGGACCCGGGTTGATATGACCACCCAGACCCAGGGAATGTTTGAACAGCAATCTTTTCTCAGAGGATGCGTCTATACGCTGGTAAAGAAAAACAGAGTTCTGATGCGTGAGCACCAGATAGGTAATAATCTGCTTGTAATGGGGTTCTTTTTCTGCTTCATGGCGGGGGATAAAAAAGCTTCCGGCAGCAATCCGTTTGATTAATTTCCAGTTCCTGCCTCTCTGGAAGCCTTGTAAAATAGCCTGGCCAGAAAAAAGAAAAGACTTGGGTACAACGAGGACTTTTTCGCGCAACAGTTTCCCCCTTTTCCTTTTGTAATTGAACTTATCTTTTCGCTTTAAATTTAAAAATTCCTACCCACCTGGGCTGGCCTTTTAAATAAAAAACCCTCCGGCTGAGAGGAGGGAGCTTTTTTAAAGAGGTTTTGCTCCGGCTATACTACGACGCGATATAAAGTTGCGAGATGTTTGTGGATGGCTTTTTCGTAAAGCTGCGTATATTCCTGGGCGGAGCGTTCCCAGGAATAATCGGCTTTCATGGCATTGACCATTAACCGGCGCCACTGTTCGGGCCGTTCCCGATAAATGGCAAGGGCGCGTTTGATGGCTTCCAGAAGCGCTTTTGGCTCATAAGGTTTAAATGAAAAACCATTTCCCGCTCCCTTCTTCTCATCGTAATCCTGAATGGTATCGGCAAGGCCGCCGGTGGCGCGGACGATGGGAATGGTGCCGTACCTTAAGCTGATTAACTGGGCAAGGCCGCATGGTTCAAAGCGCGATGGCATTAAAAACATATCTGCTCCGGCGTAAATTTTCTTGGCAAGGATTGGGTTGAAACCCAGGTTGATCGCGGCCTGCTGGGGGTATTTCATTTTAAATTCCGCAAACAGCTTCTGGTAATAATCGGCCCCGCTTCCCAGGAGGACGAACTGGATTCCCAAAGCCATCATTTCATCAAAGATATCAGCGATCAGATCAAGTCCTTTCTGGTCCACGAGACGGGTGACAATCCCAATAAGGGGTGTATTTCCTGCAGGCAAACCCATTTCCTTTTGGAGGGCGTATTTATTATCTCGCTTGAGGTCGACTGTTTCAATATTGTAATTCTTGGAGATATGAGGGTCTGTTTCCGGGTTAAATTCTTCGTAATCGATTCCGTTTAAAACACCGTATAGATCCTGAGCCCGTTTTCGGAGGAGGCCGTCAAGGCGCTCTCCATATTCAGGAGTCTGGATTTCCAGGGCGTATTTCTTGCTTACGGTGTTGATTAAATCTGCATAAAGAAGCCCCGCCTTCATAAAGTTTATTTCCCCGTAAAATTCCAGGCGTTCCGGAGTGAAAAATTCGTCCCCTAACCCGATCAACCTCAAGGCGTGTTTGGGAAAAAGCCCTTGATACTGCAAATTGTGAATTGTAAACAAGGTGGCAATCCTCTGGTAGAAGGGGTCTTCGGTATATTTTATCTCCAGGAGCAAGGGGATCAGGCCGCACTGCCAGTCATTGCAATGAATCAGGTGCGGCTGAAAGTCGATGCGAGGGAGCATTCCAAGCAAGGCCTTCGAAAAAAAATTGTATCGTTCTGCTTCATCCGCAAAGCCGTAGATTCCGTCGCGATAAAAGTATTTATAGTTGTCGATTAAATAAACGGGGATCTCACAGTTTCTCCCCTTTAAAATTGTTTGCCGGATAATACCGGTTTCTAGATGGTGATCCATTTCAACAGGATAGTCTGTTAAATAATCCCCTTCGTTAATCTGTTTATATTTCGGTAAAACAATTCTCACATCATGCCCTAACCGGGCAAGAGCTTTCGGAAGAGAACCCGCAACATCTCCAAGACCTCCTGTTTTTGCGAAAGGTGCTACCTCTGAAGCTGCGAAGAGAATTTTTAACCCTTTTTTAGGCACTAAACCGTCTCTCCCTTCTTTCAGGTTTTTATATTTGTTTCTCTTAGATATTTTGCTGCCGCCTCCGGGGATGTGGGGTTGATGTAAACTCCTGTTCCCCACTCAAACCCTGCTACCGTGGTGAGGCGCGGCAGGATTTCTAAGTGCCAGTGATAATAGGGAACCTCTGTATATCCGGCGGGAGCCGTGTGAAGCAGGAGGTTATAAGGAGGATGATCTAACGAGGAGATGATCCTTTGCATGGTTTCTTTTACAATTGAGCTTAACTGTTTCAATAAAGAATCGTCCAGCGCTGAGAAGCTTGCCTGGTGCCGCTTGGGGAGAATCCAGGTTTCAAAGGGGAAACGCGAGGCAAAGGGGCAATAGGCAAGAAAACCTTCGTTTTCGGCAATAACTCTGACATTTTTCTTTAATTCCTGGTGATTTATTTCGCAGTAAAGGCAGCATCCTTTTTCCTCAAAAAAGTCTTGGGCCCCCTTTAGTTCTTCTTCGATTACAGGAGGAATCAGCGGTGTCGCGATGAGCTGGCTGTGGGGGTGCTCTAAAGAGGCTCCTGCTACTGCCCCTGCATTTTTAAAAATCTGGACGTATTTGATTATCTCCTCTTTCATCAACGCATTATGGCGTTCCTGCCAGGCGCGAAAAATTTCCTGAAGCTGATGAAGAGAGTGTTTCTCCAGAGAGGCGTTGTGGTCAGGGGATTCGATGATTACTTCATGGTAACCGATACCTTCCATTTTGACGAAAAAGTTTTGTTCAGGCGAACCCTGTGTTTCGTCTTTTTGAAGCGCGGGAAATTTGTTGGGAATCACCCGGATCCACCAGCCGGGTTCATTTGAGTTTGTTCCAGGTTCGCGAAAGGCCATAATTTCAGGTGGTGTTTGATTTTCATTTCCTTTGCAAAAAGGGCAGGCTCCCCCACTTTTTTCATTCTGTTTGACGCGGAAATCCGAAGGTCTTTTACTTCGCTCGGTAGCTATAATAACCCATCTTTTGGTAATGGGTTCCTGTCTCAATTCAGGCATTATTTTTGTTTTCCTCCTTGTTTTCGAAAAAATTTCTTACTTCAGTTTTTTCTCTCCTGCTTTGTTTTATGCAGACAGGGAATTCTTAAATTAAAAAGCCCTCTTCTTTTTGAGGTGGCTCAAAATTTTCCGTTAGTCCAGGCATTATGTAGAGCATGGGATACCGACCTCAATACGACCTCAATATCAGTATATCGTGGGTCGAGAAATTAATGTGAATAAATTTAATTATAATGGTTAAAATGATGAAAGGAAGGTCTCTCAATCCTGTTAAGTAAGTGGTCATTACTTAAATAGCCTGACCAGCGAAAAGACTGGGAGACCTTCCCCTTTTATTTGCTTTTAACAGGGAGACGCGGCGTTAACAAGAGCACCTCGGTGACGGGATAAGAGTTAAAAAGAGGACTTGTGTTTCGGCTTAATTCTCGATAGAGGGTTTTGATTAACTCAAGACAGGCGTTCTGCCGGAAGCGAAGAGAACAGTTGTTTTTTTGGCATTCGCGTCCCAAGGCCTGGTTCAGGATAATTTCCTCTTCTTGAAGGCGAAGCCAGAAAGCTGCCCAGCGCTTTGCTCTCGAATCTCGCCATAAGGAAACCTCGGGGCAGAGAAATTGGCGGCACACGGTATTGCGGTAGAGGATGGGAAGCCGGCAGCCAATTTCCGGGTGATGAAAACGGCAGTAGCGGCGTCCATCCACTCCCTTGATAGCTTTAACTTTTAAATAATTGTCTCCAATCTCTGCATAGGGGCTTTTGAGTAAACTTTTAAGGAAGCCGATGCTGTTGTTGTTCAAAAAGAATCCGATGTCGGTAAGCAAAAAAACAGGGCTGATTTTACAACAGCCATGAACCCGGTCCCGGGGGCACCTGCTGCACATGTTGCATTCAATGCTGCTCCGGAGACCTGCGTTGTGAAAAGTGACCTCGATTGCCTCCATCAAAACTCTTCTCCCAAGCCGGGAGGTGTGGACTCTGCCCTTTCAATCCTAATGATTTCTCATGAAATTGTCAACCTAAAATTTTTTCTTCGTCCTCCTTTGTCTTTTCCGTTTTTTCCTCAGGGTAGTAAAGGAGTCCCAGGTGGCAGAGGATGGGAGAACTGTAAAGGGCAAGAAAGATGCAGACAACGGCCACCAGGGTTAAAAAATAAAGCCCTAATCCGATTGCCATTCCCAGGCCTGCTGTAACCCACAGATTGGCTGCAGTTGTTAATCCTCTAATGGTTCCCCGATCTTTCCAGATTACTCCGGCTCCCAGAAAGCCGATTCCGGTAATTATCTGGGCCGCGATCCGGCCCGGGTCCATGCGAAAACCGCTTATGTACGGCAGGTTCTGAAGTCCGTAAGCGCTGATGATCATGAAAAGGGTGGCTCCGATGCATACCAGGGAGTAGGTTCGAATTCCGGCGGGTTTTTGCTGTTTTGTGCGCTCGTAACCGATGATTAACCCCACCAGGAGGGAAATTAACATTCTGATTATGATCTCCTGGTAAGAAAGCAAATTCCCTCCCTCCCCTCTCCGGTAGTCTTAACAAAAACTTAACATAACCTTAACTTAAACTTAACATAAATAAATGCTTCTGTCAATTAAATGAAAAAAGCTACATAAGTAGCTTTAGTATCTTTGGACTCCCGCAAGGTTTTCACAGGATTGCTTCGATCACGTCTTCGAGTTGTTTCAGGTTTCGACATTCGAATACTTGCCGGCAATAAGGTGCATAAATTCTCATAATGCTGTCCTCGGTATCCCAGCCGCTTTGCGGTTGGGGGTTGAACCAGAGGACTTTTCTCACCCGTTCCGCGATTTTTTGCAAGAATTCCCTTTCGTCCGGGCGCCAGTTGTTTCTGGCATCACCCAAGATGATAACCGTGCTTTTCGGCGAAACTCCGGGGAGGTATTTATTTGCGAAAATGGTGAATACCTTGCCAAAGTCGGAAAAGCCAGAATAAGAAAAATACGCTTTCGAAAAAGCCTCATGAAGGGCCTCTTCCAGATCTTGCTTCAAGAAGTAATCTGTCACCTCATCGATTACATCAACAAAAAGAAAAGATCGTACGGCGCGAAATCTATTCTGGATGGTATAAACAAGCTGCAGCATAAATTCACTGAAGACCGCTACGGAACCGGAAACATCGCATAGCAGCACCAGTTCCGGTTTGCTGATGACTTTTTTCCGGTACTTTAAACGGATTGGTGTGCCGCCTGACAGCATTGCCTGTCTTACCGTTCTCCTTAAGTCAATTTCTCCGCGTTTTGCTCTTCGGTAGCGGCGCGCGTATTTTGAAGCGAGCTTGCGTGCCAGCTTTGTGATCCTCTTGCGGATTTCTTCTATTTCAAGCTGATTCAACCGGTGAAATTCCTTTTCTTTCAGGTTCGCAGAGAGCGCGATCTCTTCTAAGGCCTCCAGGCCGAAATTTTTGACAAAAAATTCTTCTAAAAGCTCTTTGATTCTATTTTCAAGATAGGCAAGATGCTCCAGCCACCGGGTATAGGTGGCGTCGCTGATCTTTTCCATTTCTTTGATGCGCTCCAGCCTGTTGACCCCTTCGTACCAGCCTATTGCCACTTTGGCCCTCTCCACTGTTTTATCCATTTCTGCAAGCTGTTCCCGCGTGATTTTTCCCAAACTTTTAAGGGCCAGTTCTGCAAGAAAGCGGAGTAAAGGGTAGTTGCCTTCGCGTACTGCTTTCACCAGCAGAAGGGCAGGTGAAGCCCCCCCTCCCTTTCCCATCCCTTTTCCTTCGGCGCTCTGGACCAGCTCTGCGCCGTCTCCAGGGGCGTCCTCGCTTTCCTCTCCGTTTTCTTTGTTTGCTGGATTGTTTGTTCCACCCTGCAGGGATAAAAAAAAGAGCCGAAAAAGCTTGTCAAATAAGGATTTATCGGCGCGCTCTTTAACCAGAGTGCAGCACAGGGCGCAATAGAAGTCTTCCTGAAGAAAGCCTACCTCCGCAGCGGCTTTCAGTGCGTCTGCAACTTGAGAAAATGAAATATTGATTCCGCTTTTGCGAAGAAGCCGGCAGAACTCCAGAATTTTCTCTTCCATGGGCTAGGTTCCCTTTGATAAATTAATGTTCTGGAATTAAAGAAGAAACCTTTGGCGAGATCTTTTCAATGTCGCTCTGGTACTTCAAAAGAATACTGATGGTGCTCTGGATTATTTCTTCATCAATTGAACTTATCCCTAAGGTCAAGAGGGCCTGGGCCCAGTCAATGGTTTCCGCGATGCTTGGCGCTTTTTTTAGTTTTTGCTTTCTGATTGTTTGAACAAAACGGACAAGCTGCTGGGCTAAGGCCTGTTTAATCCCTGGTACTTTAAGATAGATGATATCCAGCTCTCGTTCAAAGGTCGGGTAGTCCAGGTAGAGGTGAATGCATCTCCTTTTTAGAGCATCGCCGAATTCGCGAAAGCTGTTGCTTGTAAGGATCACGATGGGTATATGAAGCGCCTTAATTGTACCCAGTTCAGGTATAGTTACCTGGTAGTCGGACAGGATCTCCAAAAGAAAACTTTCAAACTCCTCATCACTTTTATCTACTTCATCGATCAGCAGAACGACCGGTACTTCTGCCAGGAGGGCTTCTAAAAGGGGGCGTGTAAGAAGAAACTCAGGAGTGAAAATATCTTGCTTGGCTTCTTCCCAAGATTTGTTTTGCATTTGATCAATGTGGAGACGTAAAAGCTGCTTTTGGTAATTCCATTCGTACAGGGCCTTGGCTTCATCTAAACCTTCGTAGCACTGGAGGCGGATCAACCTGCTCTTCGTAGCCTTGGCCAGGACTTTTGCCAGCTCAGTTTTTCCAACTCCTGCAGGACCCTCTACTAAAAGGGGCTTTTGA
This sequence comes from Bacillota bacterium, assembly GCA_013177945.1. Taxonomy (NCBI): domain Bacteria; kingdom Bacillati; phylum Bacillota; species Bacillota bacterium. The sequence goes on along the minus strand of JABLXW010000001.1, from coordinate 255,975 downwards.
AGCTTCAAGGCAAGATAAACTACCGTCGCGACATTCCGGTCGGTAATATACTCGCATTCGGCCAGCTTTTGCTGGAGTTCTTCGATAGAGGAAAACATGGTTTTATTTCACTCCCAAGTTGCCTAGAGGCTGTAATTGGGCGCCTCTTTTGTAATGATAACACTGTGTGGGTGGCTTTCCTGCAGTCCGGCGTTGGTAATTTTAATAAATTTGGTTTTTGTTTGGAGTTCCTTAATGTTCCTGACACCGCAGTAACCCATTCCTGCTCGCAGCCCTCCGATGAGCTGGAAAATGGTTTCGGAAAGAGGGCCCCGGTAGGGTACGCGTCCTTCTACTCCCTCTGGTACGAGTTTTTCAGGGTTATCCTGGAAATACCTGTCCATACTCCCCTCTCGCATTGCACCCAAAGAACCCATACCCCGGTAAACTTTATAACTTCTGCCTTGATAGATTTCTATTTCACCGGGACTTTCCTCGGTGCCTGCAAGCAGACTGCCCAGCATTACGGAGCTTGCTCCGGCGGCCAGAGCCTTTGTAATGTCACCGGAATATTTTATCCCGCCGTCGGCGATGATGGGAATATCGTATTTTTGAGCTTCTTCTGCACATTCAACAATCGCCGTAATCTGGGGAACTCCAATTCCTGCAATGACACGAGTTGTGCATATCGAGCCGGGTCCGATCCCCACCTTTACTGCATCCGCGCCTGCCTGGATCAGGTCCCTGGTGGCTTCTGCTGTTGCAACATTGCCTGCGATTAACGGAAGATCGGGAAAGTGGGTCTTGATCAGCTCAATTGCCTTTAAGACCGGGCTTGAATGCCCATGAGCGGTATCGATTACAATAACATCAACCCCCGCCTTCTGGAGGGCCTTGACGCGATCCAGGAGATCCGGGCCGACTCCGACCGCAGCGCCCACCCGCAGGCGCCCCTTTGAGTCTTTAGCTGAGTTGGGGTACTGCCGGGCCTTTTCAATGTCTTTAATTGTAATCAGACCACGCAGGTTGTTTTGCTCATCAACGATCGGCAGCTTTTCTATTTTGTAGCGGCGCAAAATGTTTTTCGCTTCCTGGAGTGTAGTGCCTACAGGAGCGGTAATCAGGTTGTCCTTTGTCATTACTTCCATGATGGGGCGGTTGAGATCATCTTCAAATCTAATATCACGATTGGTAATGATTCCTACCAGCTTTCCGTCTACCGTAATCGGGACCCCGGAAATATGGTAATGTTCCATGATATTCAGCGCATCTTTTACAAGATGTTGGGGGGTCAGTGAAATGGGATCGGTTATAACTCCGTGCTCAGAACGCTTGACCCTGTCTACCTCAACCGCCTGACGCTCAATGGATAAATTTTTGTGGATGATTCCGATTCCGCCTTCCCTTGCGATCGCGATCGCCATCCGGGCCTCGGTCACTGTATCCATACCTGCACTTATGATCGGGATGTTTAGTTTAATATCCTTGGTGAGGTATGTTGATACATCAACATCCCGGGGCAAGACCGAGGATTTTCCAGGAATTAGGAGAACATCATCAAAGGTGAGTCCGATTTTTGCAAATTTATCTTCAACCACGTTCAATACTCCTTTCTCCTTCCCCCCAATCTTTGAATCCCATTTTATCATCTTTAACAAAAAGAAACAATAACTTTCGGCCGCATGGATTCTCTCTGTTTCTTTTAAGAGAGGGAGCAGAGGTGATGTGTATCATTAAGAAGACACAAAATGCCGCGGTTCTGGTGGTATTCTATGATATTCAGTGCTCCATTATCCTGGCGAATGCGGAAGGCATGATTCAAGTCGATATCCAAAAGGGCGCAGATAATCGCTCTGATGGTTCCCCCGTGTGTGACAATGATAAATGCACCCGGGTCGTGCTTTTTAACCAGTTCTAGAACGGTCCGATATGCTCTTTCTTTTAATTGGGCGAACGTTTCTCCCTGTGGGATCTGGATTTCTGCAGGGGTTGTATACCAGCGGTCGGCCAATTCCTTAAAGCGGGTTTTGATTTCTTCAAAAGTGAGGCCCTCCCAGGCTCCAAAGTTAATTTCGCGCAAACTGGAGATTGTTTGGACCTCTAACTGGTGGGGAATGGCAAGGATCCGCGCTGTTTCGTAAGCACGCTTGAGATCGCTCGCGTAAACCGCCTGGACCGGTTCTCTGGCAAGCCGCTGCGCCAGCAGGCGGGCCTGCTTGAGACCAACTTCACTCAGTTCAATGTCAGTATGGCCCTGGTAGCGGGCGTCATGGTTCCAAACCGTTTGGCCATGGCGCACCAAAAGCACTCTTGTCAACCGTTAAACCTCCTTGCATTCCAGTTGATAGATAATATCTTTCAGGTTTTTCAATAAAAGCAAGTTTTCCGGTCTTTTTTTTACAGCAATTCTGATAAAATTATCACCCAGAAAGGCAAAATTACTGCAGTTTCGAATGAGGATGCCCCTCCTGGCAAGCTTGTCCTCTAAGTGCGAAGCCGATAGAGGTTCCTGGAGTTTTACAAGAAGGTAGTTGGCTTCAGAGGGAAAAACCTTGAAGCAAGGTATTTTTGCCAAAGAGAGAACTAGAAAATTCCGTTCTCGCATGACAAGCCTTCGCGTTTCCCGGGCGTAGCCCTTTGCACGGAAGGCCAAAAGGGTCGCAGCCTGGGCGAGGCTGTTGACCTGCCATGGGGGTTGAAAGTTACTTAAGAAATTAATGGTTTCAGGATGCGCAACCCCGTAGCCTACCCTCAGCCCGGGGATTGCATAGAACTTGGTGAGGGAGTGGATGATTAAAATCCCTTTGTTTTTTCGAGTTTCTGGAATGCAGGTTAGTTTTCTCCAGTCGCGGTGGAAGAAAAGAAAAGATTCATCGACAACAACAAAGATGGATCTCCTGCGGCAGAATTCCAGAAATGGCTTTAAAATTTCAGGAGGAAGAAGATAACCGGTAGGGTTGTTTGGATTGCAGATGAAGACCAGATCGGTGCCTTGTGCTGCCCGCACCAGATGCTCGAGATCCAAAGCAAACCCCTTTTGAGGCGAAAGTTTCAGGTGTTTAACCTGCGCATTCCAGACCCGGGCTGCAATTTCATACTCCCGAAAGGTGGGCCCGGGAATCAATACGGTCCGGGGTTGAAGAGCCTGAACTACAAGGTAGATTAATTCTATTGCCCCGTTGGAAAAAGTAATTTGCTGGGGTGAAACGTCTAGCAGAGGTGCGGCGGCTTCTTTTAGAGTCTGGCAGTCCGGTTCCGGATAAAATGCGATCAGGGAAAGATTTTTTTTCAAGTTTTTTTGAATTTCTTGAGGGGGGCCCAGAGGATTTGTATTGGTGCTGAAGTCAACTATATCCTGGGGCTTCAATCCGTATTTTACTGCGGTTGCATTAAGATTTCCCCCATGCCTGTGATTTTGCATGACTCCTCTCCTTTTTTTGCGTTTTTCCCAAGTACCGGCCCCCTCCACCGGTCAACTGTAAAGAGTAGTAATTCTTGATTTCTGGAAACTTTTCTGCAATTTGCTGGATTAAACGGCTATTTCTTTCCTGTCCCGGCGGCAGCAGGACTCCCGCCACGGTTCCGCTGTGAGCCACATTAACACCATATGCTCCCCTTTTGAGTACAAAATCTACTAATTCATGAAATCTCGGTTTGGGATTGATGGCTTGATTTGCCATGGCGCTGATCGTTGCTCCTTCGCCAACAAGGAAAGGATCCTTTCGGCTGAGACCCAGTTTCACCAGCTCAAGGGCCGCCTTTGTTTTTGCCTCGTTCATTTGATTGTAAAGGGGCAACTCGGGGTGCTGGTTGAATTTGAGCGTATCCACTGCTCCCCCGAAGTCGAGCACCAGAATTCCCAACGGGAGTGGCTCTCCCAGACTCTCCTGCATTGAACCCCGGACGTGATCGAACAACCAGATGCCCGGGTAGAAGGTCCCATCTGAAGGTTCAATAGATAAGGCGATCTTTGCAATTACGCCGGGCTCGACTCTGATCTTTAAGGCAGCTCCAACTGCGTAGCAGGCAGCGGCAAGGTCGGCGGTGCTGCTTGCCATTCCCTTACCCAGGGGAAGACTGGAGGCTATTTCTATAATCGCCCCAAAGTCGAAATACCCGAAATGGTTTAAAATTTTCCGAACGGCCTGTGCCGTTTTGGTCCGGTTTTTTGGATAAAAAATTTTTTTCAAAGAAGGCACGAGGGTAACAGTAGCCTTGCTGTAGAGGTTGACAGGACAGGTTACGTGAAAGTTTACCCCGGACGCGGTGCCCTGAACCAGTTCCCCGCAGGAACCCGGCATGCGTACGATCCCCTGAAGATTCACAGAGCGTGCCCTCCCAGGCCGAATCCAATGAGAAGTACCAAAACTTCAGTAAGTTCGCAAAGCGCTCCGTAGGTATCCCCGGTTAAACCACCCAGCAGCCGGACTAAGGATTTGGACAAAAGAAAAGCAAAAATTCCCGTTGCAAGAAAAATAATTAAGCCCGTTATTTTCAGAGACAGGATCGAAATAAAAAGGGTGATTCCGGTTGTTACTGCAAACTTTTTAAGATCCCCGTAAACATTAAAAAAACTGCCCAGGCCCTGCCGCCGCGCGTAGGGAAACGCCACTTGAGCCCAGACCGTCACCTGTCTTCCCAAGACTGGGGCGGTCACGAGAAGAGGGAGAAATTCAAAATCCAGCTGGGTATAGATACTGTACTTAATCAAGAGGAGGAGAAAGGCGCCCACGATTCCGTAGGCTCCCACGTGACTGTCCCGCATAATGGCAAGCCTTTCTTCTTTATCCTTGCCTCCGTATATCCCGTCCAGGGTATCCATAAGGCCATCCAGATGCAGGCCTCCAGTGATAATTACCTGGAATAAAAGAAGGAGAGCCCCGGTGATAATGGGCGGGAAAATATTTTTTAGGAGAAACCAGCTTCCTCCAAGTATCCCCCCGATGATCAGTCCCACTAACGGAAAGTAGTAAATGCTTGCAGAAAAGTCTTCTTCCTTAAAATTATTTCTGGTTGGAAGGGGGAGCCGCGTCAAAAAGGTAACCGCACAAAAGAATTTATCCATAGAAAGCCCGTCCTTCCTTTGGAGATGAGATAGGCAAGAGCAAGGCTTAAGACCAGAAAAATTGCCACTGCACCGTACATTAAGTGCACGGTCCTGGTTATATCTGATGGTTCCAGCGGCCTGAGAGGATCTCCCAGGTGTGGCCGTAAAGAGGGTTTTCCCTGATAGTAATTGACCCCTCCCAGTCGGATTTCGAGGGCGCCTGCCACGGCTGCCTCCGGGAAGCCGCTGTTAGGACTCGGATGCTTACGGGCATCGCGCCGCACTACGGAAAGTCCCCTGCGCCAGTTGAACCTCCAGCAGAAGGCGCTCGCGATTAAAAGTCCGGCTGTCAGGCGGGCCGGGAGGAGGTTTGCCAGGTCGTCTAATTTTGCTGCAAACCATCCGAAATCGCGGTATCTTTCGTTCCGGTAGCCCACCATGGCATCAAGGGTATTAATGACCCGGTAGGCGCAGGCGAAGGGGATTCCCCCAATTAAGAAATAGAAGAGGGGAGCCATAATTCCGTCGCTGATATTTTCGGCTACGGTTTCTACTGTAGCCCTGATAACCTCCGGTTCGTCGAGGTGTTCGGTGTCTCTTCCCACAATAAACCGCAAGCGTTCTCGGGCCTGCACCAGATCTTTTGCTTGAAGGAGGTTGAGAATTTCATGCGCTGCCTCCGCCAGACTCCGGATGGAAATTACACTCCAGAGAAGGAGCCCGCCCACGATGGGATAGAGCACCGGAATCGAGTTTTTGACCAAACCAAGGAAGAAATGGGCGGCAAAGAAAACCGGTACCACGTTTCCAAAAACCAGAAGAAATCCCGCCAGGCGGTTTTTAATAGGCGCCCCTTTCTCCTGATATAACAATCTTTCCCACTTCTGAATCGCTTTGCCAATAAGAGCTACAGGATGATAAGCGACCTGGGGGTCCCCGATGATGAAATCGAGAATCAACGCGAATAAAAGAATTTCGATTTCTGTTCCCTTCATGATTCTCTTACCCGGTCTTGTGGGGAGACAGAACTTTTTGAAGGTCCTGATTGAGGCTTTTCAGATCTACTGCAAGACCGGATACCAGAAAATAGACTTTGTCCGCTTTTGCAGCCATGATCTGATTGGCCCATCCCGCGACATCACGAAAGATGCGGCCCTGGGGGTTTGGAGGAACAAGACCCAGGCCTACTTCGTTCGATACCAGAATCACATGGGCGCGGCAGCTATAGGCCGCCTCGGCCAGCTGTTTCACTTCAGCCAGAGCCCTTTCCTGAACTTTGGAATTTGCTTCAGCTCCCAGGCAGTCTTTAAAAAGAAGATTTGTTATTAAAAATGTCAAACACTCAATGATAATGACTCCCTCGCGCTGCCCCACCTTTTCCACCAATGCGGCTACATGAAGGGGTTCCTCTAAAGTGGTCCAGGTTGCCGGCCTTCTTTTTTGATGTTTCTTGATTCTGGCAGCCATTTCTTCATCCAGTCCTTCGGCGGTGGCAATATAGGTTACAGGTTCTCCGAGAGCAAGGGCCAGGGACTCGGCAAAGCGGCTTTTTCCGCTCCGGGCTCCCCCTGTGATAAAGAAAAACTGTCCGCGGTTCATGCTCGAAGTTGACCTCCAGTTAAATTTTCTAAATTTTTTGCCCGACATAAACGATTCTTGGTGTCTGGGCATGGGGCGGGTCAAAAGTAAAGGCCTGATACGTTCCCTGGATCGTAAAACCTAGTTCGGTGAGGTGGGCCCAAACTTCGGATGGTTCGTAGATCCTCTCCCGGTGTTTTTCATGAAATTTTTCGTAATAATTTTCTCTGGTTTTGACGAATCCGGTTACTTCTGCCTCCCATAATCTTTCTTTTTCAGAGAAGTTCGTGCGCCAGATAAGGGTGAAGAGCTCCTCCTCTGCTACGGAGATCTGCTCATTTTTAGGAACGATTTGGGGGAGGTAATTGAGATCAAAAATAAAATATCCTTTCCCTCTGAGGTTATTGTATACGGCTTGAAAAGCTCGCCGCAACCCTTCAGGCTCCAGGATATAGTTCAGGCCATCCTGGAAACAGACGGCCAGATCGACCGGTTCTTCAAGTTTAAAATTACGGATATCCTGCCGGAGAAAAACTATTTTTAACCCTTGGGTTCTGGCCTTCTGGAGCGCCTGTTTCAGCATGGCTTCGGACAAATCAACACCAAAGGTACGGTAACCCCGTCTTGCCCAGGGAAAAGTCGAGTTTCCCGTGCCGCAGGCCAGATCAACAACCGAGCATACTTCCCCTTTAAGCTTCGCAATAATCTTTTCTACATAGCTTACCCAGGCTTCGTAGTCGATTCCCTGCATGAGGTGATCGTAGAAAACAGCCAGCCTTTCGTACTCCAACTGCCGATCCCACCTTAGCAGAGTTAATAAAGAAACTGTTTCCTGATCACTTTTTCGAGGTGGGCCAGGGTATAACATTCATGCATCCGGGAGTATCGCTGAAAGGCTGCAACAGAGCGGAGGTCTTTCCACTCGTCCTGAGGGAGGGTGTTGAGCCAAAGTATGTCCTTCACCGCCTGCTTAACTCTAAAAAGTTCCTTTTCCGCCCGTTCCAGCTCCAGGGTTTTGGTGTCACTTACGATAATCGCGATGGTATGGGAGGTCAGCAGGAGGGGGTACTGGGTTCGGAGTGTGTTCAAGGAAGCCCCCAGATTGGTCCCCTTCCCCCAGATGCGGCTCTTTCCGATCAGTTCCACCATCGTCTCTTCAAAAGGGCGGAACTTTTTAAAGAAGGGTGTTACGTACTCCAGCTCCTCCGCAAAAATGAAGCTTTCAATGTGTTTCATTACCATGCTCAGCCCGTAGATGAACTGGATCACAAAAGCGGCGTAGCGGGCCATCGAGCCGGAGACGTCGCAGATGAGCAGGATTTGCGGCTTCTGGATGCGCTTCTGTTTGTATTTGAGTTTAAAGATGATTCCTCCGTAGCGGACGTTGGACTTGATGCTCCGCCGGAGATCGATCATTACGGCTTTTTTGCTCATCCGGTAACGCCGTGAAATTTTTGTGGCCAGCTTCCTGGAAAGCTTTTTGAGGATGTTCGTGACTTTGGGCAGATCCCGCTCCCCGATGCGCTTCATATCTTCGTAGAGAAGGTTGCTGTCATCTTCCCCTAATTCGTGTAAAATCGAGGCCAGGACCTCGTCGTCTACTTCGTCATTCGGGAGAGGCGGAAGTTCATCCTCTTCGGCCAGCCTTTGTTTCCAGTAGCGCAAGGAGCCTCGGATCTGATACTCGAGCATCGGTTTGAACCTGCTGTACCGGTCCTCGGGAAGATAGCTTGCCTCCAGGAACTCCCTGATCTTTCTCTTTTCCTCTTCAGGTAGCTGGGCGTAGAGGAGCTTTTCTTCTTCGGTAAGGTCGAGCTTTTCCCCCTGGTAAGCAAGGTCTTTTTCCGCCTCCTCGATCAGGCGCGCCTCCTCTATTTTTCTTTCCTCCCACTCCTCCCGCTGCCGTTGCCTGACTTCCGGGATCGTAAAAAAACTCTCGAAGGCTTGATCGAAGATCGCCTGTTCGTCGTGGTTTTTAATCAGGGTCGCTCGTAAGGCTGCCTTTACATGGGCCCTGTTCAGAAGATCGACGAGCATCAGCGCCCTCAGGGCGGTGATGGTTTCTCCCGTGCTTACTTTTATTCCCAGGTGCCGCAGGATGTGAACGAAGCGGGCAAGGTTGTTTTCCAGGTAGTTTTTCAAGCGAAAGCCCTTCTTTCCGAACGCTTGCAGAGTTGATTCCGGACGATTTCGACAAGCCCTCCGGGCCCCACCTGTTGATTAAAGAGGTCGATATCCTCTTTATCTTTGAGCAAAAGGTTGATGGTTTGTTTCACGTGATCGGCTTCAAGCCTCTGGGCTCCGAAAAGCACGAGCGCCCGGGCGAGATCAAGGGTTTCCGAAATAGACGGTTTCTTTTTCAGATCTATCTGATGGCGCAAGTGGTGAACCGCCAGAGCGATCTCTTCCGCCAGCCTTTCCCCTGCCTCGGGGACCTTCACCTTGATGATTTTGATCTCCTTTTCAATGCTGGGAAAGTCAATAAACAGGAAAACGCAGCGTCTCTTTAAGCCGTCAGAAAGCTCCCGCTCCCCGTTGTTTGTCAGCACTACAATCGGGATGTGGCGGGCCACAAGGGTTCCCAACTCAGGGATCGAGACCTGAAAATCCGAAAGCACCTCAAAAAGAAAGGCTTCAAACTCTTCATCTGTTTTGTCAATTTCGTCAATCAGTAAAACGGTCTTTTTGGAAGCCTGGATTGCCTTGAGAAGGGGCCTTTCCAGCAGATATTCGCGCGAAAAAAGATTCCGCTCGATCAGTTCATCGGAGGTGCTCTCCTTGATGAGCTGGATTTTGATCAGCTGGCGCTGGTAGTTCCATTCGTACAGTGCTTTGTTTTCATCAAGCCCTTCGTAGCACTGGAGGCGGATTAAATCTGTTTCGAAGGCCTGCGCCAGCACCTTCGCGATTTCGGTTTTCCCAACCCCCGGGGCCCCCGTGATCAGGAGTGGTTTTTCCAGACAGAGGGCGAGATAAACCGGAACAATGATCTCTTCCTCTGCGATGTAGCCTGCCCGTTCGAAGCCAGACCGGACCTGGTCAATTGTTACTTTTGCAAACTTCACGAGTTTCTTTTCCCTCCCTGTGCTTTTTTAAAGAAGGCGGCGGGCGAAGGCATAGCGCGGCCCATACCATGTATCCTGGAGTGGTGTGATGGTTATTCCCTTACTTCGGCTCGCGTGAATAAAGGCATTGTTTCCCATGTAAATTCCCACGTGATCGATCAATCCGGTTTTTTCGGTAGAAAAAAAGACAAGATCCCCCGGAGCTAAATCCGCTACCTGGATTCCGGTAGCAGCCTGGCTGCTTGCTGTTCGGGGAAGTTTGATGCCGTGCAGTGAGAAAACATATTGAACAAATCCGGAGCAGTCGAATCCAGTTTCGGGGCAGGCTCCTCCGTACCGGTAGGGAATTCCTATGAAACGCCTTGCTGTTGTGATTACATCTGAATCCTCCTTTCGGGCCGGATGAGATTGTTGTCTCGAAATGGGGTTGATCCTTTCGGCAGCAGTTTGGTTCGTTTTCTGGTGATTTAGAGGATCGGGAACTTTTAAGATCTGGCCAGGGTGGATCAGGGTTCCCTTTATTTTATTCAGTTTTTGGAGCTCCTGTACGGAGGTTCTGTGCATTCTTGCGATTTTCCAAAGGCAGTCCCCTCTTTTTACAAGATAAGTGCCGGCCTCCGAAATTTGCGGGAAGCTCAAGCTTAAAAAGAAGATCATTCCCCACATCATCCCGAATTTCGTCGGCTGCTGGTTTTTCATTTTAATTCCCCCAGATTTTCTGAATACGTTTACACTATTTTTCGTTGCCGAAGTTTATATTCCTTCCGCGCCTGGCGAATTTTAATGCAATAATTGGTGCAGCAGCTTGAGGTCGGCTACCGTTTGATCCGGCACCGTTATTGTGCCCAGCGGGGGGTAATCCAGACCGGGTCCATGGGAATCGGACCCCCCTGTCATTATCAGTCCACTTTTTTGGCAAATCCAGACGTATCTTGCAATCATCTCTGGTGTGTGGCGTGGATAATATACTTCGATTCCCAGCAGGCCCGCTTTGATGAACTCCGGTATCAGTTCGTCTCGATCCATTAAACCGGGATGCGCCAGCACGGGGATCCCCCCGCCCTTGCGAATTAATGCGATTGCCTGAAAGGGGCTCAGCCTGTGGCGCGCTACGTATGCGGGTTTCCCCTGGCCGAGATAGCATTGGAAGGCTTCTTCAACAGAGGAAACATAGCCCGCTTCGATCAGAGCCTGGGCGATGTGGGGCCTCCCTATTGGAGCCGGACCGGCAATTTCCTTGACCCGGGCGGGCGACAGACTTATTCCTATTTTTTTCAGTTTCCCAATCATTGCTGCTGCTCTTTCTTCCCGGGCATTCCGAAGGTCATTCAGCGCCTGTTGAAACCAGCCTGCTTGAAACTCTATATAATAGCCTAAAATGTGGACTTCAATTCCTTCCCAATCGGTATTGAGTTCAATGCCGGGAACCAGTTCTAAGTCCTTCCCGGTTGCGGTGCGAAGAGCAGAATAGATTCCGTCAACCGTATCATGATCCGTTAAGCTTATTGCCGAAAGCCCGGATTGGACGGCCTGGTTCACAATTTCTTCTGGCGTCAGGGTTCCATCTGAAGCTGTACTGTGTACATGAAGGTCGGCAGACAAGTTAGCTCCCCTTCTTATTTTAAAACTTCTTTAAGTATCCGGAGGCAGTTTTCTCCACATATTTTTTGAATAGAAGTATCGGAATAACCTCGTTTCTGGAGGGCCTCAATGATTCTGGGAAAGTGAGTGACATCTGTTATTTCGGGAATCAGAGAATCCGTTCCATCGAGGTCGGAACCAAAACCCAGATATTCATCACCGACAAGTGCGCAGATATGATCGATGTGATTCAATAAATCATTCAGCCCCGCCCCCGGAGGGCCCAGAAAGTCGGGGACAAAGTTCAATCCGATAACCCCTCCTTTTTGAGCCAGCCCCTTAATTTGTTCGTCTGAAAGGTTGCGGGGATGGTTCCAGATTGCACGGCTGTTTGAGTGAGAAGCAATTACAGGACTGGTGCTCAATTCGAGTGCATCCCAGAAGCCCCTTTCCGCAAGGTGAGAAACATCGATAACCATGCCAAGTCTGTTCATCTCTTTAATGACTTGAACTCCGAAATTTGTAAGCCCTCCCCCTGTTCGGTCTTCTGTAATCCCATCTGCGAGTTCGTTTCGCTCGTTCCAGGTCAGGCCCAGACTTCTGATTCCCAGCCGGTGGAGAACCCGTAAAATTCGCAGGTTTCCTTCCAGAACTTCTCCTCCTTCGATGGCCAGGAGAACCCCCATTTTACCGCTTGCCAGGCATTTCGAAAGACTTGTTTGGGAGGTGATAATTTCCACCAGAGTTCTCTTGTTTTCAAGCTGTTCTAAGAAAAAATCTAACATCTCAAGGATGCGGTGGAGACACCGGAAGCGGCGGTAGATGCTTTCAGGAAATAAAGCAAAAAATTGAATTCGAATGTTTCCTTCCTTGAATTTTTGGATTTCGATCTGTTTTTGGGCGCGGTAGGCTGCAAGGATTGTATCACAGTGCATGTCGATGATCATCATTTAACCTCTCCTTGTGAGAATCACATAAAAAACATAAAAACCTGTTCATTTCGCTTGCAAAATGAACAGGTTATTTATAAATATCGCAAAAGGAACCGGCCGATCTTTTTCTAGGCTTATCTGGGCTCTACGATCAGTTTAATGGCTGTTCTCTCTTCACCGTCGATGACAATGTCTGTAAAGGCAGGGATGCAAATGAGGTCTACACCGCTGGGAGCTACGAATCCTCTTGCAATAGCTACCGCTTTAACCGCCTGGTTTAAGGCACCTGCTCCGATTGCCTGAAGTTCCGCACAGCCCTTTTCTCTTAAAACTCCGGCAAGAGCACCGGCCACCGAATTAGGGCTAGACTTTGCTGACACCTTCAATACTTCCACGAACTCAACCTCCCCTGTTGTTTTCCCCCAACTTATAAGCCCCTGAATAAACCCGAAAAAAGTGTTAGTACAATAATCATATCATCAACGGGGAGTTTTAGCAAGATAAAATTTTGGCTATTTTTCCTGGATAATCTGGATTCTTTCAATTGCTTGAGTGGTGTTTCGTTGGGGATCGATTTCAAGAAAAAGGGCGTTTAACTGAAGGGCTCCTCCGGCAACCTCAAAGCGAACGGGCTGAAGTGTAAGAAATTTTTTTAACACCGCCTCCAGTTTTACCCCGAGGACGGAGTCCCGGGGCCCCGTCATCCCGACATCGGTGATATAGCCCGTTCCTCCCGGCAAAATCCGTTCATCAGCGGTTTGAATATGGGTATGGGTTCCGATTACTGCTGTTACCCGTCCGTTTACATACCAGCCGAAAGCCACCTTTTCCGAGGTGGCCTCGGCATGAAAATCAACCAGAATCAACGAGGTTTCCTGTTGAAGCAAGGGAAGGATCTGGTCAATACTGCGGAAAGGACACTCCAGAGGGGGAAGAAATACGCGCCCTGAAAGATTGACAATACCCACCTTTACGTCCTGGACAGAAACAACTGTAAATCCCTGTCCCGGCGTACCCGGGGGGTAGTTGGCCGGCCGGATGATTCTTTTGTCGCGGTCAATAAAATTGTAAATTTCCTTGCGATCCCATACATGATTTCCCATGGTTAAGATATCAATTCCGGCATCATAAAGTTCCTGGGCGGCTTCCTCCGTGATTCCGTTGCCTCCTGCTGCATTTTCACCATTTGCAATGATCAGGTGAGGTTCGTACTTTTCTTTGAGTGCCGGAAGCATTTCTCTTACAGCGCGGCGCCCGGGCCGGCCGACAATGTCTCCAAGGAACAAAATTCGCAAGGAAATTTTACCTCCTGAGCTATTTGTTGAAAACAAAAACCTTTCCCTCGTCTCGTAAAGCAATCAATTTAGTATTTGAGCTGGATCTTTTGGCGTTTTCCAGCATATATCCAATCAATTCTTCATGCAGCGAGAGATCATCGATCATTAAACCATCGTCTTCTTCAGTTACAAGCTGGGAACCGAACTCCTCTTTGATTAATGCAATAATCAGTGCTATTTCCTTTTGGGAAAGGGTTTGGACATCTCTTTGGAATTCGATGGTTGTAAAGAAATCTAGCGATTGAAAGACCAGAGAACAAACTTCAATTTCCCGTTTTTCTAAATAATAATAAGCGCGGAGGGATTCCTTTAAGTGCCGGTGAAATTCTTTTAGTTTTGCCTTGGCTACGCCATTCGAAAGATAGAATGTAAATTTAACAGTTCGACTTTTAGGATCAAGATTAATTGTGGCGATTTCCGGATAACAAAGCAGGATCGAGGTAAGAAGGTTCGCAATATGAGATACGTTATTATTACTATCTTTTTCGCTATGCTTTTTGGCCATTACTTAATCCCTTCCCTTGCAAAAAATTAAAAGGTGCATCCAATTGCATCTTTATTTTTTTCGTCAGTAATTGAATAAATCCTGCTCCTTGAGAATTTCCTTTTCCTAACTGCCCCTTTGAAGAGAAAAAGGCCATTACTGGCCTTTTTTGGGCTTGAACGGCCCTGGAGGGCCGGAGCGGACTGCCGGATACGGAATCATTTTGCATATTCTACGTTTCTCGTTTCCCTGATCACTACTACTTTAATCTGCCCAGGATATTCCAACTCCTTTTCTATCTTTTTCACGATTTCCCGGGCTAATTGTGCAGCCTGAAGATCGTCGATTTGTTCCGGTTTTACCATAATCCGGATTTCCCGGCCTGCTTGAATTGCATATGATTTTTCTACACCTTCAAAGGATTCGGCGATTTCTTCAAGTTTTTCGAGACGCTTGAGGTAGGTCTCTAGAGTTTCCCTCCGCGCCCCGGGTCTTGCAGCAGAAATTGCATCTGCTGCCTGAACAAGAACCGCTTCTATTGTTTCCGGTTCCTGATCCCCGTGATGCGCTAAAATACAGTGGATTACTTCCGGACTTTCCCGGTATTTACGCGCTAAATCTGCCCCAATGGTGACATGCGGACCCTCCATTTCATGGTCAACGGCTTTTCCGATGTCGTGAAGGAGTCCGGCGCGTTTTGCAAGTTGGACATCTGCGTGGAGTTCTGCTGCCATTGTTCCTGCAAGGTATGCCACCTCAAGCGAGTGTTTTAAAACATTTTGACCGTAGCTCGTTCTGAATTTTAACCTGCCCAAAAGTTTAATCAACTCCGGATGGAGATTGGGCACTCCAACCTCAAAAGCGGCCTGTTCTCCCTCTTCCCGGATTTTTTGCTCAATTTCTTTCTGCGCTTTTTCTACCATCTCTTCAATCCGGGCCGGATGAATTCTCCCGTCGGCGATGAGTTTCTCCAGGGCAATACGGGCGGTTTCACGTCGAATTGGATCAAATCCCGAAAGGATCACGGCTTCCGGTGTATCATCGATGATCAGGTCAACTCCTGTCAGGGTCTCTAAAGTTCTGATATTTCTTCCTTCCCTGCCGATGATTCGTCCCTTCATTTCGTCATTAGGTAAAGATACAACGGAAACGGTTGTTTCTGCAACAATATCGGCTGCACACTTTTGAATTGCCTGGGTTACGATTTCCCGTGCTCTTTTTTCAGCTTCCTCCCGGGCCTGAGTTTCTGCTTCTTTGATAATTAATGCGGCTTCATGTTTAACTTCGTCTTTAATGTTGTTCAGGAGCAGCTCCCTTGCTTCTTCTTTTGATAAACCGGAAATGCGCTCCAGTTCAGAGGCCTGTTTTTGGAGCAGCTCATCTAAGCTGGCTTTCATCTGGCTGATTTCTTGATCCTTTTTCAGCAGACTTTCTTCTCGCTTTTCGAGGCTTTCCAGCTTCCGGTCTAAAGTTTCTTCTTTTTGGAGCAAGCGCCGCTCAAGCCGCTGAAGTTCGTTGCGCCGCTCGCGGTTTTCGCGTTCGGCCTCGCTTCTCATGAGATGAATTTCTTCTTTTGCTTCAAGGATTGCCTCTCTTTTTTTAGCCTCTGCTTCCTTTTGCGCTTCCTCCAAAATTCGTTTTGCCGCATCTTCTGCAAACGAAATTTTAGCTTCTGCTAAGTGTTTTCTCAGCAAGTATCCGGCAAGTACGCCCAGCATGAGAGCAGATATGGCAAGTGTTACGAAAATGGCTGAAATAAAGTTAATTCTTATCACCTCTTTCCTTAATTCAGAAAAATTAAGTTTTCATAAATAAAACCGAGTAGAAACTCGGTTTTATTATAGAAACTTCTTCCACAATTTAACCGATATTTAGTTTGCCTTTTGATTTATTTTTCCTTAAAAAATTTATCTATAGTAAAACTGTGGCAGAAGTTCTATCCATTGTTTCCACTTGCTTTAAATTTTATTACCCTTTGAGATGGATGTCAAGTAAATCTGACGCTTATGTATCGTTGCATGCCCTCCATAAAAAGCAGGAACCTTTTCTTTGGGTCAACTGAGGAGCCTCCGGGTATGCTCGATCTGGCCCTCGTCAGCGCCCACAAAGTTGCCTGGTCGGCGGGGAATGATTGACGAACGTCTGGGGTTCGGTAAAATCGGCGGCCTCGCGTTCGCTGCGGAGTTGGTGCGGAGGAGGCTCAGGGAACAAACCGGAGGATGCCCGGCACCAGCCGGCAACATGGAAACCTGGAGTTTTTAAGATTCACCTCTGTTGTCGAGTTCATCCTCATGATACCCCTGCGGCGATAAAGAGAGCTCCCTGCTTCCAATCATCGACCGGATTTTTTGCTCGATTTCGTCAGCAATTTCGCGATGCTCTTTTAAGAATTCCTTTGCGTTTTCGCGCCCCTGACCCAGACGTTCGTCTCCGTAGGCAAACCAGGACCCGGCCTTCGAGATTAACCCCAACTCCAAACCGATATCGAGGAGACTGCCTTCCCGCGAAATACCCTGGCCGTACATGATGTCAAAATCCGCTTGTTTAAAAGGTGGTGCCACTTTGTTCTTAACTACTTTCACCCTTGTCCGACTTCCTACCACTTCTGTTCCCTGTTTAATTGCTTCAAGTTTTTTTACTTCAAGCCTTACCGAGGCATAAAACTTGAGCGCCCTCCCTCCAGGAGTGACTTCGGGGTTTCCAAACATAACCCCAACCTTTTCCCTTACCTGGTTTATAAAAATCGCTGTGGTCCTGGATTTACTGATGGCTCCCGTGAGTTTTCTTAAAGCCTGGGACATCAAGCGGGCCTGGAGGCCCACGTGAACGTCTCCCATCTCACCTTCTAGTTCTGCCCTGGGAACAAGAGCAGCTACAGAGTCAACGACAAGGACATCTAGGGCACCGCTCCGGACGAGGGTTTCGGCGATTTCCAGGGCCTGTTCACCGGTATCTGGTTGCGAAACTAAAAGATTGTCAATATCGACTCCCAATTTCTGGGCGTAAAGAGGATCAAGAGCATGTT
Organism: Bacillota bacterium; assembly: GCA_013177945.1. NCBI lineage: Bacteria > Bacillati > Bacillota > Bacillota bacterium. The sequence goes on along the minus strand of JABLXW010000001.1, from coordinate 238,947 downwards.
CGGCATCAATAAAGGCGGCAATACCACCTGCTTTTTGAGCCTCTGCAATTACATGAAGGGCCACTGTGGTTTTTCCCGAGGATTCAGGACCGTAAATTTCAATAACCCTCCCCCTCGGAACTCCACCCACACCGAGGGCCAGGTCCAGCGCAAGACTTCCGGTGGGAATTACTTCTACGTTCAGGTGGGCAGGAGCTTCTCCCAAGCGCATAATCGATCCCTTGCCAAAGGATCTTTCAATTTGCGTCATGGCCAGTTCTAATGCTTTAAGTTTTTCGTTCATCCTTCCCCCCTACCCCTTTAAAACAAATGTTCGGAATCCTTCCAACATTATATTTTACCCTGGGAAAGGTTGTCAAATAAAATTTATTTTTTAATGTCCTACCTTCTCAGCGGGAATGCAGCCAAAGAAGAATAAGAGGGTCCTGCGGGGCTTAATTTACTTTCCATGAGGTGAAGTTCGGATACCGGGAAACTTCCTATTTCTCCCGAAAGGGGTGAACCTTTCATTTTAATTAAAAGAAGTTCGATGTTGGCAGGAGAACGGAATCTTCCCAGGGTGATATGGGGATGAAAACTCTTTTCTTCTCTGGGAAAGCCATGGTTTAAGAGGCCGTTTTCTATTTTCAACCAGAGGTTGTGTAAAGCATCAAGGGCATCACCGCCGAGGCCCAACCAGAGAACGCGGGGGTGCCGACGATTGGGAAATAAGCCCCAGCCGCCGTACTTCAAAGAAAAGGAATCTACCTGGGGGGTTAATTCGGTTAAAAAAAGGCTAATTTTGCGAATTTCACTTTCTGTAAGGGAACCAAAAAACTTGAGTGTTAAGTGATAGTTTTCTTTTTCCACCCATTTGATATCCAGAGGGAGCCGGCAGATGGGGTTTAAATGTTGGTAGATCTGGTTCTTAACATCATCCGGGAGCAAAACGGCAAGAAAAGAGCGTATTTTTTTGGGGCCAAAAGCATTTTCCATCTTACCCAACCTCGACAGGCTTGATTAAGAACCGCCGGAGAAAATCCAGGGCGCCTTTTGCCGCCAGTTTTTTCACTGTAATTCGCCCCACCCCCGGGTAAAAGAGTTTTTTTGCAAACACCCCGGAAGGGGTCGCCAGACCGACGTATACAGTACCAACTGGGGTTTCAGGGAGACCGCCTGAAGGGCCCGCGATCCCTGTGGTGGCGAGGCCGAGATCTGTTCCGAGTACCCGGCGGGCGCCCAGGGCCATTTCCTTTGCTGTTTCCGGACTTACCACTCCGGCTTCCGCGAGGGTTTTAGCTTTGACACCTAAAATGTTTTCTTTGATTTCGTTGTGATAGGCAATAATTCCGCCACAGAAGTAGTCGGAGCTTCCGGCAATGTTTGTGAGATAATTTCCTATTAAGCCCCCGGTGCAGGACTCGGCGACTCCTAAAGTAATATTTCGGCTCCGCAGCAGCTCTCCCACTTTGCCTGGCAGGGTTGCGTCATCTATTCCGTAGAGATCGGGTTCAAGCAGTGATTTAATTTTCTCAACGAGCTGCAGGAACAAACTTTCGACTCCGTTGGGGGTGCCGGTTGCCTGAAGAATTACGTGAACTTCGCCGAGACGGGGAAGAAAGCTGATCTTTACCGGTGTATCTTTAATTTCTTTTAAGAATTCCTTTAACCTTTCTAAAATTGCAGATTCTCCCAGCCCGAAAACCTTAAAGGTACACTTTTTTTGGAAAGGAACCACCGGGTAGCGGCCTTCAAGGTAAGGTCTAATCTCGCTGAGAAACATTTGCTTTAACTCACCAGGGGGGCCGGGTAAGGCAATAATTGTTTGGATGCCTTGAGTGACAATAATGCCTGCAGCGGTTCCCAGGTGATTGGGAACCGCGCGCGCCTGGTACGGAAGGTAAGCCTGTTTGATGTTGGCGGGCGGTGTTTCCCTTCCCCGGGCTCGAAAGAAAAGCTGGATTGCCTCCCAGAGATCGGGCCGAAATTCGAGAGGTTGATTAACAGCTTCAGCAAGGGCCTCCCTTGTTAAATCATCCGGCGTGGGCCCCAAACCTCCGGTGACAATGATAATTTCGGCCCGCGTCAGGGCTTCGCGAATCGTTCTCTTGATCTCTTCCTGGTCGTCGCCGATGGTAACCAATCTCCCAATTTCATACCCCAGTTCGAGTAGTTGGTTTAATAAAAAAGGGGTTGTAGTATTTTCAATTTCTCCTCTTACTAATTCGTCGCCTGTTGCGATGATTTCGACCTTAGCCATTTTGAGATCAACCCTTCTTTTAAAATTTAGTGAAGGAGCGGATTTTGCCCTTGTTCCAGCAGGTCGCGTAAGGTTTGGCCCCCAAGGTATTCGTGTTCCAGCAGCATTTGGGCAATTTTCTTTAAAGTCTCGAGGTGAGCCTCAAGGATTTTTTCTGCCTCCTTTTTCTGTTGCTGGAGGATTTCTTGAATTGTTTGGTGGAAAACATCTTTGGGAAGAATTTCTTCCCAGACAATACCCAAAGGGGAAAGACCGGCGATAATAATTTGGCGTGCCACCTGAACGGCTTGCTGAAAATCGCTGGTTGAACCTGTGCTTTGGGAGTCCAGCAGAATATTTTCTGCAACAGCACCTGCCAGGTATACCTGGATTTGCTTTTCAAGGTAGTCTTTAGTATACAAGTAGAGATCATCTTCCGGTATTTGGCGCATGTATCCCAGTGCCCTGCCGCGCGTCGTAACTGTGAGATGAGATACAGATCCAGGCCGCAGGACTTCGCTGACGATGGCGTGCCCTGTTTCATGCACTGCAATCCGGTAAAGCTCCTCCCGGCTTGGCTTTCGATCGAGCTTTTCCCCCATCATAACCTTGTCGACTGCCTCTTTGAAGTGGCGTTGGTAAATACGCGGAGAATTTTCCCGGAGGGCGAGAATCGCCGCTTCATTGGCAACACTTTCCAGGTGGGCCCCCGAGAAGCCAAAACTTTCCTGGGCAATTTTTTCTAAGTCAACGTCATCTGCCAGGGGCTTGTTCCGGCAGTGCAGCTTCAAAATATGAAGACGGGCCGCCTTGTCCGGGAGATCAACGCGGACGATCCGGTCGAAGCGCCCCGGCCGGAGGAGTGCGGGATCCAGCATATCTTCCCTGTTGGTTGCCCCGATCACCAGGATTTTCACGCGGTCGTCATTTCGCAGACCGTCCATTTCAACCAGCAGTTGATTTAAAGTTTGATCATATTCAAGGTGGCCGGCGTGGGTTCCCCGCCGGTTTCCTAGAACCTCTATTTCATCAATAAAAAGAATCGCCCCGTTCTTTTTTTCTCGTAAAGCGCGCTCCTTTGCGGTCTTAAAAAGCTGTCTTACCCGCTGCGCACCGACACCGGCAAAAACTTCAATAAATTCGCTCCCTGACGTGGCTAGAAAAATTGAGTGGGTATAGGCAGCTGCCGCCTTTGCCAGGAGCGTTTTCCCCGTTCCCGGTGGTCCCGTTAAAAGGATACCCTTTAAAGGACGAATTCCCATTTCTGATATTCGGTTTGCGTGAAGGACGAAATCGAGGGCTTCCTTGAGTTCCTGTTTGGCCGGGGCTTGTCCCCCGATATCATCAAAGGTGAAATCCACCTGCTGGGCATACCCTGCATAGGAGGAGCCTCCGGCAAACCCCTTTCTCTCAATTAAAAGATAAAGAAAGATTCCCAGGCCTGCCAGCAGGAGCAACGGAAGGACATTATATCCCAGCATGATCAAGAAGATGAGGACGGCCAGGGATGTACCCAAACATACCTCCTTAATCATAGCAACCCTTCGACCTCCGGTTTCTTAAGCCCTTCATGACCGATCGCGAGTTGGGGCCAGCGGGGGATGATTTCGTAAAGGTAGCCCTCTTCATCTCGAAATTGCACGTAGACATTATAGGAATCTACAGAAATTTTATAGTTTACATTTTTATACCTAGCCTTTTGGCTTACAGTTTGATACATTTCCTGAAAGCTGCCGGTGCTGATCGCCTCTTGAATCGGAAACTGACAATCTTCAAACAGGGTTTGCAGTTTGGAAGTACGCCGATCCAGCAAAACAATTTGATATTCAGGGCCGAGCTGCTCTTTGACGGTTTTTTCCAGGCGCCTGTATATTACTTGAAGATCTTTGATCTGTGACGCGCGGATGTAAACGACAGGGGGTTTTTCTTGCTTTGCAATTTTAATTTCGTCAACTTTTACGATTTGTGAAACTTTCTGGTTGAGTCCCTGTTTTAAGATATACTTTTCATAGATATATTGTCCGCCTAAAAGCAGGCTGAGGGTGATGACCATCGCAGCGATTACAGTTGTCAGCCGGATCTGGTGTAACGGCATGGTTTTTCTCCCCTCCTACGACAAAAAATTATACCACAACTTTTTTCATAATCAGCTATGAAAGCACTGGAAAAAGCGGCTATTCCACTTCAATTCCTGCAAGATCGAAGGTATATGCCTGGGTGATTTTGACCTTTGCAAAATTCCCGGGAGACAAATTTTTTGCTTTAACAATAATTTTGGGGTCAACCTCCGGGGCCTCCCGGAAGCTGCGACCCAGGTAAACGCCGTTTCCTAAATCTTTTTCGATTAAAACCTTCAGTTCTCTTCCAACCAGTTTTCTGTTCTTTTTTCGTGAGATTTCCCGCTGGAGTTGCAGGAGAATCCGACACCGCCTCTTTTTTTCCCACCAGGATACGGTTTCGGGGAATCGAAAAGATCTGGCGCCTTCTTCGTGGTAATAGGGAAAAACTCCCAGGCGCTCGAATTCAGCTCTTTCGACAAAGCTTAAAAGTTCGCGGAAAGCGTGTTCGTTCTCCCCTGGAAACCCTATCATCAGAGTGGTTCTCAAAGTTAAATCAGGAAAGGCAGATCTTAAATAATCAACGAGCCGGAGATGTTCCTCAAGGCTCCCCTTTCTTTTCATTTTACGGAGTATCTCCTGATTTGCGTGCTGAAAGGGAACATCAAGGTAGCGGCAGATTTTTGTTTCGTATTTTATGACTTCAACAAGTTCAGGCGTTAAAGAGGTTGGATTGAGGTAGAGAATTCTGATCCACTCGAGTTGCGGTATTTGAGCGAGTTTTTTCAAAACAAGATTCAGAGAAGGGGATCCGAACAGATCTTTTCCGTACGAACCTGTATCTTGAGCCACCAGGATGATCTCTTTGACTCCATTCTCTGCTAATTGGCAGGCTTCCCGGTAAATGGCTTCCAGGGGTCTGCTTTTCAAAGGGCCCCTCAGGTGAGGAATGAGACAATAAGAACAGAAGTGAGAACATCCCTCCGCGATCTTAAGATAGGCTGTAGAAGGAGGTGTTGTTAAAAGTCGGGGGGAACCGGAATCTGGTTCCCGATGGGGAGAGGGGCAGTTTAACACCTTTTCCCCGGCCAGGGCTTTTTGAAGGGATCCAAGTAACACAGGGGCGGCATTAACGCCCAACCAGACATCAACTTCAGGGATCAATTCGGCCAGCTGGGGGCCGTAGCGCTGGGGTAAACACCCCATCACCACAAGACAGCGGCAGGCTCCCTTTTTTTTGAATTGGGAAGAGTAAGAAATTGCGTTGAGGGCTTCTTTCACGGCAGGTCTGATAAAGCTGCATGTATTAACAATTATTAATTCGGCGTCTTCGAGCGATGGGGTGATGGCATATCCGGAAGCGGCCAGAAGGCCAAGGATTGTTTCGCTCTCAACAAGATTTTTGGGGCAGCCGAGACTGATCATGCTGACAAGTTTCATGTATCGTTTGCCCTTCTCACTCCGATTTAACAAATTCTTTGACGACTACTTCACCGCGTTGGCCGAGAGGGGGAATCCCCTTCCCGTTGTAAAAAACTACAACCCCTCCGGCGTTTCCCAGTTTTAGCCAGATTGCCTCTTGAGCCTGAAATTTTTTGGTTTCTTCAGGGTTGAGGAAACCGGAAAACTCTTCTTTTCCGTCAACCTTTACCTGGATCCAGCATAGCTCTTTCCCCACCAGCTTTACTTCAACCCCCTCTCGCTTGACCGGAGGCGAGGGGGGCAACTGGTTCTTGTAGGGCGGAGGAGAAACTGGAGCAGGCGGTGCAGTCTTTTTGTTAGAAGCTAGCCCGAGGATCGCAAAGATCAGCAAAACTCCTGTAAAAGCCAGAATTACTCCGATAAAAAGGGCTTTATTTTTTAAAAGCGAGGCGAATTTTGAGAGTTTGTCAATTAATATATTTGGTTCCCTTGCACCTTGAACAGGTGGCGGAATGATTTCCTGGTTGCTCTTTTTCGTTCGGGATTTATATTGACTGATAATTTCGTCTGGATTCAGGTCAAGATAGCGGGCGTAGTTGCGAAGAAAACCTAAAAGGTAGACTTCGCCGGGGATCTCTTCAAAGTTTTCTGATTCCAGGGCAGCTAGATACTTGGCCCTAATTTTTGTTTCATTTTCGACATCAAGGAGGGAAAGTCCTCTTTTTTCCCGGTTTGTTCGCAAAAGTTCACCGATTTTCATGATGCCCTCCCCATAAATTTAATAAACTTTTTCAGGTACTTTTTAATTTCCCAGGCGGCCTTAACGGGATCCCGGCTGCACACCGAAATAGGGTAGCTTTCACTGGGACCGTCCGGAAAGTGGTAAAGGGGGTCATAATATTCCCGGAGTAAAAACCCTACTGCCGCCTCGTAATCCTGCTTGTTGAGCAGATTACAGAGAAATGCGGTTTTTCGTTTCCCCAAACGTACTTGAAGGTGAGAAACCGCGTTTTCGAGGTCGCAGTTGTCCTTTTGTGTGGCAAGGTATGTTGCAACCAACCTCTTTACCCTCTCCTCAAATCGATCGTAAAGAAGAATCCGTGTTCCCCTTTGCATCGCTTCGAAGAAAGGGGTTGGGAGATAGATATTCCCTATCCGCCGGCTTTCGCACTCGACAATAAGGTATTTTGACTCTTTGAGTCTTTCCAGTTCAAGGGCAAGCAATGCTTCAAAATCTTTTTGAGAGCGCATAGCGGTGAAACCGATATGGCCGAAAACCGAACCCCGGTGACCTGCGAGGTCTTCGAGATCAATTGCCGGTTCCTTCATTTCCTTTAAGAACTGGATAACTTCTGTTTTCCCGACTCCCGTAAGGCCCTCCAGGACGACAAATTTCTGTTTATATTGGTATTCTGCCAGGTATGAAATTACATGGCGGCGATAAGCTTTATAACCCCCCTTTAAATAGGAACACTGAAATCCTGCCAGTTTTAGAACAGAGGCGAGTGCCTGGCTCCTCAGTCCACCCCGCCAGCAGAACAAGACGAGTTCCCGGTTGCGGTAAGGCTGGAGCAACTCGGCTAAACGAACAAGTTTGGGAGAGGCGAGAGCCAACCCCCTCATCCGTGCCTTTTCAGGCCCTAACATCCGATATATGATCCCGATTTCACTCCGTTCCGCCTCATCAAACAAAGGAAGGTTGATTGCGCCTGGAATTGTACCTTCTGTATATTCGGTTTTAGTCCGGACATCTATCAAAACTGCATCAGGTTTCTTGAAAATCTCTTCGACAGTTACCATCTCGATCATTTGATTTCCCACACTTTACTTCAAACTGCTTTCATCAAATTCTAAAGAGCCGGGGGTTCTTTCCTTCTGGCTCCGTGAACGGCCTGGCTGCTGAGAGTCCTGAATGCCCATGGCCCGGCGTACTGCCAGCCGGATTTCATAGCCTGCTGCAAGCCCTCCGGCAATTCCTGCCGTAATGCTCAAAGGAGATCCCGAGGTATGAAGAGGTAAAACCGGAAAATACATCGTTTCCTTTTTGGTAACAAGAAGCAAACCCTGTTCTTCAAGAATAACGATAAGTGCCTGCAGACCCTGATTAATAATTCTCCGGCAGGAGGGGAAAAAAGCTTCAGGTTCAGTTCCCAGAGGGACCCCTTCCAGCTCTTGGATTTCTTGGTGGCGACAAACTAAAAAGAGCTGGGGACAGCTGAGGAGTTCCTTCTTCTGGAGCCAGTTAAGAGAGCAGCCTACAATGGAGGCTGCGATATTGTACTGTTTTATCTTGGTGATGAGGTATTCGATTTCCTGGAAGGGCAAAGTTCCATCAATTAGCAGCACCTTTGTTGTTCTCAAAAGCTCTTCTTTTGTGGAGAGGACTTTCTGGGTCAGGCTCCGGGCAATATCCATCTCCTCGACCTCGAGAAGAAGTTCCTCTCCCCTTTTTACTACGATGCGTTTTCCGCTGGAGAATGCAGGGTTTCTGATGATGTGCTGAACTTTAACCCCTTTCTGGAGGAGGTTGTTATAAATCTGATCTCCAATTTCATCACGTCCGAGAAAAGTGAGCAAGGTTGGCTCAACCCGGAACCTGGCCAGTTCTTGAGCGAGGAGATACCCAAACCCGCCGTATTCCATTACAACCTTTCCCGCAGGCGCTTCACCGGTGATCTCTCCGCGAATTTCGATCCAGGTTTTTCCGATAACGAGAACACCGCTCCGTTCGTTAAAAATATAACCCCTCCCCAAAATGTACCCTTTCCGCATCAGGTTGGAAATGTGGACGGCGGCAGCGGAACGCGAAATCTGCATTTTCGCGGCAAGCTCATCCTGGGAAATCATGGGGTCCTTTTTTAAATAAGCAAGAATTTGCTTTTCCCGCTCGGTTAGATGGCTCATTTTTTCCCCATTAACAATAGTTCAGTTCTCTGAATTATTGTTTAATTAATGATATCAAAATTTTTGTGAAAAAGACAAGAAGGAAAAGCTATTTTCCACCATAGTATTTATAAAATTGTTCCAGATTCATTAAAATGCCCCGGGGTTTTGACCCTTCAAAGGGCCCCACAATGCCTTTTTCCTCAAGAATATCCATAATTCTGGCAGCTCTGGAGTAACCGATCCGGAAACGTCGCTGAAGAAGAGAAACAGAGGCATGCCCCATTTCTATTACAAGCCTTGCCGCCTCCTTAAAAAGGGGATCACCGAAGTCGTCATCCTCCCGGTTTGCGGCCTCCGTCCATTCCGGAATCTCTGTGGGGTAAAAGGGTTTTCTCTGTTTTGAAACATGAGTGACGATTTCTTCAACTTCGTTATCGGTCACAAGCGCCCCCTGGATTCTGATGGGTTTAATTGCTCCCACGGGCAGGAAAAGCATATCTCCTTTCCCCAGCAGCTTTTCAGCACCATTCAAATCAAGGATGGTGCGGGAGTCCGTTTGAGAAGAAACGGCAAAGGCAATCCGGGAAGGAATATTTGCTTTAATCACACCGGTAATGACATCAACTGAGGGGCGCTGGGTTGCAACAACGAGGTGGATCCCAGCGGCGCGCGCCATTTGGGCCAAACGGCAAATGGCATCTTCCACTTCAACAGGGGAGATCATCATTAAATCTGCCAGCTCATCTATAACCACAACGATGTACGGTAAAGGAAGGTACTGCTTCTGCTCCTGGGCGCCGCAAAATTGGGAGTTGTACCGGTTGATATCACGAACTCCCAAGGAGGCGAATAGTTCGTAGCGGCTTTCCATTTCTCTCACAGTCCATTTTAAAGCGGCGGCTGCTCTTTTCGGCTCTGTAACAACTGGCGCAAGGAGGTGGGGAATTCCGTTGTACATGATCAATTCCACCATTTTAGGGTCTATCAGCAAAAACTTCACTTCGTCAGGGGTTGCTTTAAAGAGAATACTGCAAATAATGGTGTTTAAGCAGACGCTTTTTCCCGAGCCGGTGGCCCCTGCTATCAAAAGATGCGGCATCTTGACCAGATCTGCAACAAGCGGATTGCCGGCAATATCTTTTCCCAAAGCAATCGTAAGTTTGGAGGAGGCATTCTGAAACTCGTTGGTTTCGAGAATTTCCCGCAGGTAAACAGGGGTCACCTCTTTGTTTGGCACCTCGATTCCAAGCGCCGCTTTACCGGGGATCGGAGCTTCGATTCGAACATCGGGGGCTGCAAGGCTTAAAGCGATATCGTCGGCGAGCCGGATGATTTTGCTTACCTTTATTCCGGGTGCCGGTTGAATCTCATAGCGGGTAATTGCAGGCCCCCGGTGCACCTGGCTAACGCAGACCTTCACCCCAAAGCTTTCCAGGGTCTCTTCAAGTATCCGAACATTTTCGATGATTTCTTTATTGAGACGGCTGCTTTTAACTTTCAGAGGACGGGTTAACAAGGTCAGAGGAGGCAATTCATATTTTGGAAAACCAGGAGACTCTTGTTGTTTCTCTTCTGTGGGCTCGGGAAGGTTTTCCGGTTGCTCTTTGGCATCCGAAGGAGAATTATAATCGATAATAACAGGAAGCGATGGGTTCTCTTCCTCTTTTTCTTTTTCCTTTTCTTTTTCTTCAGGTTGAGTTTCTTCTTCAATAAAAAGGAAATTTAATGTTTTTGCTTTAATGATACCTCCTATTTTTAAGCACCCGCTTCCTAAATATTTAAGAATTTTCTTTGTAGAAATACCTGTGAGGAGGACGAGATCGATACCGCACAGGGCAATGACGAGGATATAAGCACCATGCCGGCCAAAAAGAAAAACAGCCATGATGCTGAAAGCGGCACCTAAAATGCCTCCGCCCTTCCCCTCAAGACCGGCTCTCCACAAATACTTGATGATTTCGTTTCTGGATAGAGGTTGAGCCGGAAAGAAAAGAAGGTGAAATCCTGTCATTGCGATCAAAAAGAAGAGCAAAACTCCCCAGGTACGGGGATTCATGGTCAATGGCCTGCGGTTCCAGCAAAGGTTGAATCCAAAGAAAGCGAGCACCCAGGGAACAACAAAAACTCCCTTCTCACCAGTTGTCAAAGCGAGTAGCTGCTTGAGGAAACTCCCGATGATACCCGTTTGGGTAAAGAGGCTGAGGAAAACAAAAAGGGCAAGGGCCAGAATTAAGATTCCTGCAATTTCATACTTTAATTTTTCATGTGCTAATTTTGCTTCTTGCTTAATTCTGGGAGCCACGGCCTTCCTCCTTGTATCCTTCCATTCTTCCCAAATTATAACACTTCTTGCCAACAAGGAAAATATTTTTGCTCGGGATCCTGCGAATTATTTGTGGGAGAGCGAACATAATAAAACTTAGAAATTTGCCTTGAGAAGGGAATGCCTATGGAGCTACGTGGTGAGCCGCGAGATCCCCGAATAACCCGTCAACCTCAGAGTCCTCCCCAGCCTGAAAAGCGTAAAATACAAGGGGTAAGGAAGATCGATGCCATTAAGGAATTCGGACAATTGAACATTCCCAATGTAAAAACCAATATCCACTGTGTCCCGATAGTAGGTCAGATTGAAGGGCACCTGGTGCTCCCCCCGCAGAACAAAACTACAAAGTACGAGCACATCATTCCCCAACTGGTGGCTGTAGAGCAAAACCCGGAAATAGAAGCACTTTTAATTGTTTTGAATACAGTGGGGGGAGATGTTGAAGCCGGACTGGCGATTGCAGAAATGATCGTGAGCATGTCCAAGCCGACGGTTTCTCTTATTTTAGGAGGAGGTCATTCAATCGGGGTTCCGGTAGCGGTAAGTGCTCGATATTCCTTTATTGCTGAAACTGCCACGATGACAATCCATCCAATAAGGTTGAGCGGCTTGGTAATTGGAGTTCCACAAACATATGAGTACCTGGATAAGATGCAGGACAGAGTGGTCCGATTTGTTGCCAGGCACTCGCGTATTACCGAGGAGAAATTCCGGGAGTTGATGTTCCGGACCGGGGAACTGGCGCGGGATATCGGAACGGTTCTTGTGGGGAGAGATGCGGTGGATGTAGGATTAATTGACAATGTGGGAGGGCTCGGTGATGCGATCAGAAAATTGCAGGAGATGATACAGGAAACAAAAAGAGGAAAAGGGGTGGCTCGGTGATCCTTTATACTCCTCTTCCTCTTGAGTTGATCTGGGCATCGGAGGGAAATGTTCCCTCGTACCAGGAAGTCGAATTTTCCGGAATAACCTTTGTAATTCAGCCTACAGGGCCAGGGATAGGAAAAATCGTCCAGATCAGGAGTTCTGACCCCAATGTTTACCTGAGGCCAGAATATCAGCCGGGGCGGGAGATATCCCTCTTTAGTCTGTATAAATGCCCTTTTTCATATTCCTGATGCTGCTTTTTAAACATTTTGTTATAATATGTGCAGCAACTTTTTTCAAGGAGGAAGGGCATTTGTTTTTAAAGGACGATATTCCCTGCGAATTTGACGGAATCTCGATAATTGACAGGAGCGGATCTGTGATCTGCCCTGTTTGTGGTGTGATTTGGTCTGTATCCAGCATTCACTTTTCATTCAGCGAGGAAGAAAAGGAAAGGTTCTGGAGCGGGAAAGGCTGTCCTGATTGCAGGATTTTATCAAGGTAGACTTCGACTTCACAGGGGCGTCGCTGCCCTTGTCAATTACACCTCCATGATAATGGGCAGGATCATTGGTCTGCGCCGGGTTCGCTCGTAGAGGAACTTCCCCACGATTTCCCGCATATAAGATTTTATTGCAGCCCATTCCGTGGTTTGCTCCTCCTCACACTGTTTGAGGATATGGCGGATCTTTTCTTTGGCCTCTTCAAGCAATTCTTCAGACTCGCGCACATATACAAACCCCCGTGAGACAATATCAGGACCGGCAATAACGGCTCCTGTTTCTTTATTAATTGTCACCACAATGATAAAAATTCCATCTTGAGAAAGTTGTTTCCGGTCCCGCAGGACGATGTTTCCCACGTCTCCGATTCCCAGTCCATCGACCAGGACCTTCCCTGCAGTTACTCTTCCGGCAACTGCTCCCTGTTCGGAGTTGAATTCCAGGACCTGTCCGTTTTCAGCAACAAAAATGTTCGCCGGCGGAATTCCCACTTCCCTGGCAAGCTGGGCATGTTTTATTAAATGCCGGTATTCGCCATGGATGGGAATGAAAAACTTGGGTCTGACAAGATTGATCATCAATTTTAACTCTTCCTGGCTTGCGTGGCCGGAAACATGGACCCCCGAGAAGGGTTCGTAAATGACATCCGCGCCCTGCCGGAACAGATGATCAATGGTCCGGTGGATTAATTTTTCATTGCCGGGAATCGGGCTTGACGAAATTATAACAGTGTCACCCGGGATGATTTCGATTCTCTTGTGATCGCACATTACCATTCTCGTCAAAGCGGACATGGGTTCACCCTGACTTCCCGTGGTTAAAATGACAACCTTGTGTTTCGGGAGGAGCTGAATTTCATCAAGGTCTACCAGGGTTCCCGGAGGAATTTCGAGGTACCCCAGTTCCCAAGCAATGTTGACAACGTTGATCATGCTTCTTCCGACGACAGCCACTTTTCGATTGTACTTATGAGCGGTTGTAATCGCCTGCTGAATGCGGTGAATATTAGACGCAAAGCAGGCAATGATAATGCGCTCTCGTGCATTACGAAAGGTTTTGTCGAAGGTTTCTCCTACAACCCGTTCGGACAAAGTGTAGCCGGGCCTTTCGGCATTTGTACTGTCCGATAAGAGGACGAGCACCCCCTCTCTTCCGAGTTCCGCAAATTTGTGGTAATCTGTAGTTTCATTATTAACCGGTGTCTGATCCAGCTTGAAGTCCCCCGTATGAACAATCGTCCCAAAGGGAGTTTTAATGCCCAGGGCAACGGCGTCGGCTATGCTGTGGCTGACCCTGATGAATTCAACATGAAAAGGGCCGAGTTCGACGGAATCTCCCGGGCGGATGCACCGGGTTTTAACCGGCTCTTCAAAATTGCTTTCTTTTAATTTTGCTTCAACTAAACCCAGTGTTAGCCTGGTTCCGTAAATTGGTACGTTAAGTTCTCTCAATATATACGGAAGGGCTCCAATGTGGTCCTCGTGGCCATGGGTTAGAAGAATTCCTCGAACGTACTCTCTGTTTTCGAGGAGATACGAGATGTCCGGAATCACCAGATCGATTCCAAGCATTTCATCTTCGGGAAACATGAGACCCCCGTCGACCACGATAATATTATTTCGAATCCGCAAGGCCATAATATTTTTTCCGATCTCGCCAAGTCCTCCCAGCGGAATGATCATTACGGAATTCCCATCTTTCATTTTTTCACCCCCTTGTACTATAGTTAGTTCTTAATGGTATTAGAGCTTTAATTAACTCAAAGTCATTGGCTTTTTCATAGCACGTCTTTTCCCTGTTTGGCTGCTTGAACAGATCGGACAACGAAAAAACCTACCTCGTAATTCTAAAGGTAGGTTTACCTCACCAGCACAACCGTTCCCTTCGCCTTTTATTATACTTCTTTGCAGTTCAAATTACAAGTGAATCTCGGTGGTTAGCTGCCCAGGCAAGGGTCGAACGCCGGATGGGCTAATACCGTTGAGCTGACCGGCTGGAGATAGAAGAAACTCTTGTGAGCAAAAAGGTCTGCCGCCTCCCGGTAAAAGGCCCCCCTCGAGCAGGAACTGGAATCGGATTTAGTTTTTTATCAGATCCAAATCCTTCATTACTTTCTCAATTGCCTCCACCTCTTGGCTTGTTGCTTCAACCAGGGGAAGCCGCGGGGGCCCTACGTTGATCCCGGCAAGCTTAACAGCTGCCTTAACAGGAACAGGGTTTGTTGTAATAAATAAAACTTTGAAAAGGGGGTAGAGTTTTAGATGAATCTCCTTTGCCTCCTCCACTTTTCCAGCAATAAAGTTCGTAACCATTTCTTTGATTAATTTTCCTGCGACGTGTGAGGCAACACTGATGACACCATGACCGCCAAGTGCCAGCATTGGCAGGGTAAGGGAGTCGTCTCCGCTGTAAATTATAAAGTCCTGGGGCGTTGTTCGCCTGATTTCTGCGACCTGATCAAGGCTCCCGCTTGCTTCTTTAACAGCAACGATGTTTTCGATTTCAGCGAGTTTTTTCACTGTTCCCGGCAAAAGGTTGACCGATGTTCGCCCGGGGACGTTGTATACGATTACAGGGAGGCTGGTTTCCTGAGCAACGGCCTTGAAATGCTGGTATAGACCCTCCTGACTTGGTTTGTTATAGTAAGGAGTTACAAGCATAACTCCATCAACTCCAACCTTTTCGGCAATTTTGGTTAATTCAATGGAATCCTTTGTGTTATTTGAGCCGGTGCCGGCGATTACTGTTGCTTGATCCCCTACGGCTTCCTTGACAACGGCGAAGAGCCTCTCTTTTTCTCCTTTGGTCAAAACAGGTGATTCGCCGGTAGTCCCTGAAACAACAATTCCGTCCGACCCGGTTTTCACTAAGTAACGCGCCAGGGTTGCAGCCTGTTCGTAAGCTACCTCACCGCTTTCTGTAAAAGGAGTAACCATTGCGGTTAAAACACGCCCGAAATCCTTCATCTCTGTCACCCCTCAAAAAATTTTTTAGAGTAGATTACGGTTGACGAGGATTTCTGCGATTTGAACAGCATTAGTTGCCGCGCCTTTGCGTAATTGATCGGCCGCGATCCACAAATTTAACGCTTGCTCGTGAGAAAAATCGTTTCTGATTCTTCCCACGAAAACCTCGTCACGGTGGGAAGTATAAAGCGGCATCGGATACTGTAGATTTGGCAGATCATCCTGAATAACAACGCCGGGGGCCCGTCCCAGGATTTCCCGAACTTCTTCAGGTGTAAGTTTCCTCTCGGTTTCAATATTTACCGATTCCGAGTGGCTCCTGATCACCGGCACACGCACCGTTGTTGCAGTAATTTTGATTTCTTGATCATGAAGGATTTTTTGGGTTTCCAGGAGAAGCTTCATTTCCTCGCGTGAATAGCCGTTTTCTCCGAAAGTATCTATGTGGGGGATGAGATTAAAGGCGATTTGATAAGGAAAAACTCGAGGGTTAACGGGTTCGCCTGCCAATACCTGCCTGGTTTGCAGAAGCAATTCTTCAATGGCTTCCCTTCCGGCACCTGAAACCGCCTGGTAGGTAGAGACAACCACCCTTTTAATGCGGGCTACGTCGTGAATCGGTTTGAGCGGTACAACCAGAATAATTGTAGAACAGTTAGGATTGGCAATTACACCCTGATGATTTTCGAGATCTTCGGGATTAACCTCGGGGACAACCAGGGGAACCCAGGGTTCGAGCCGAAAAGCACTGCTGTTATCTATCGCAACCGCTCCCCTTTTCACAGCTTCAGGGACGAGTTCTTTGCTGATGGGGCCCCCTGCAAAAAAGGCAATTTCAACTCCTGTAAAAGTTTCAGGTTTGGCTTGCAGAACTGTGAGTTCTTCAGACCCAAATTTAAGTTTTTTCCCCTCTGACCGGGGACTGGCCAGCAGCTTGAGATCGCTGATCGGGAAATCGCGCTCCTGGAGGACCTTAAGGATCTCCTGACCAACTGCTCCTGTAGCGCCAACCACAGCAACCCGATAGTTCTTTGCCATCCCGTTCCCTCCTGAAATTGTTTCTTTAATCATTTAGAGAGAAGGAGTGATGTCCTCCTGTCGCGCAAGAGTCTACAAGAATCTAATTGTTTTTATATTCTACTAAAACAGGCTGGATCTGTTTTCCTTCCAGAGCCAGACAAACGGTGTCGATAATTTTTTCCATGTGTGCCACAAGAGAGTTCGGTTTAGCGAACGGGTTATCCTGACCGAAAGGCACCATGTAAATGTTTTTTGCGTTGAGTAGAGTTGCAATATTTTTGGCATTAAGGCCGAGCCCATCATTTGTGGAAACCGCAATGACGACCGGGCGCTGATTGCGCAAATGGGCTTTAATTGCCATCAAGGCAGGGGTATCTGTAATTCCATTTGCCAGCTTAGCCAGGGTGTTTCCTGTACAGGGGGCAACAACCAGCACATCGAATGATTTTCCGGGCCCAATTGGTTCTGCCTCCGCAATTGTTTTGATAACAGCCTTTTTCGTTATTTCTTGAAGCCTGTTACACCAGTCAGAGGCTTTTCCAAAACGTGTATCTGTTGTACTTACAGAATAGGAAACAACAGGAAAAACATCTGCTCCTTCTGCCACAATTTTTTCGATTTCCCTGAGGATTTCTTGGATGGTACAGTGGGAACCCGTTACCACAAACCCCACACGCACTCCTTTGAGACGCATTCCAGGCACCTCCCTTAACCTATTCTCGATAGTTCACGGAGAATAAGTTGGGGAATAACCCGGGCAAGGATCTTGCCACTTGTTTTAGGCGCTACCTTACCGGGCAAGCCTGGCGCAAGGATTGCCTGGATGCCCAATTTTTTTGCGGCGGCGAAATCTGTTCCCCCCGGATGTGAAGCAAGATCGATGATAAGGGCGTCTTTTTGGAGCAAAGAAAGCATCTGCTCATCTAAGATCAGGGCAGGAACGGTATTAAAGATTATTTCTGCTTCAGAGATGACCTGGGGCAGTTCGGCAAATGAGACCGGGCGGTAACCCATTTCAAAAATGCGCGCCAGGTCAGCACGTCCTCTTGCGACCACCGTTGTCTGCGCTCCAATACCCTGCAGCATGCGCGCCAGGGTTTTGCCCAGACGCCCAAAGCCGAGAACGAACGATTTGCTATTGTGAATTGTAATTGGCAATTGCTCCATTGCAATTTGGAGCGCACCCTCGGCAGAAGGGATTGCATTTAAGATGGCAACTTCGTCCAAATCGGCGATTTCAATTAGCTTCCACCCGTATTCAATTGCCCGGTTGCGCAGAATTTCTCTTGCGGAGCCGATGATGACGAGGGTGCCGGCTGGGATAGTTTTTGCAATTTCAGAGGTGAAGGTAAGACTGCAGTTGCCGTCAAGTGTTTTAATTCTTCCTTCAGGATCCGTACCCTGTACAGGGAGAATCAGGACATGAGCATCCTTTAAGGCAGCTTCAAGGGTTCCATGAAGTTGGACCTGGCTCAATCCGGGACAGGGGAGGAATCCCACAGCGGTGACATCTGCACCCAAGCGGACAAGTTCCGGAATTAAAAAAAGTTGCCGCTGGTCTCCTCCAATGACTGCGATCTTAATACCCTTCAGATCCAAGCCCATCTTACTCCCCTCCTTCACTCACCTTTTGCTGGCGTTTACAGTATATGAGTTGGGAGGGGAGAAGGTGCCCATTAATGCTTCTCAACGGACGTGCTTTGAATAATTTAAAGCCCTAGTCCAGAATTTTTTCTAATCCGATTACCACTCCTTTCAACTGGCGGATTTTTCTAATTCCCAGGATGACTCCGGGCATAAAAGATTCCCGACTTAGAGAATCATGGCGTATGGTCAGCACCTGTCCCAGGGAACCAAAAATCACCTCCTGGTGAGCAACCAGACCGGGTAGACGGATGCTGTGGATTCTGATCCCCTTCCACTCTCCACCTCTAGCCCCCGGGACTTTCTCGTATTCATCCGGATGCCCCTGGCGAAAAGGTTCTCTTTCTGCTTCAATCATCTGGGCGGTTTTAAGCGCGGTGCCGGAAGGTGCATCGATTTTTTGATCGTGGTGAAGTTCGATGATCTCCACATGTTTGAAATAACGGGCTGCGCGGCGGGCAAAGTCCATCATGAGAACCGCGCCTAAGGCAAAATTCGGAGCAATCAAAACCCCCAGACCTGACTTTTCGGAAAGTTTCCGGAGTTCTTCGATCTCAACCTCATCCAAGCCTGTCGTGCCGATTACCGGGGAGACACCGTAGTTGAGAGCAGTGATGGCGTTTTTGATTACAGCTTGAGGGTTCGTAAAGTCAACCAGAACGTGGGCATGATTGTCTTCTAAAACTTTACGCAACTCTGCCTGAATTGCAATTCCATGGCCTGGCAGACCAACCATTTCTCCGATGTCGGTCCCAACTTCTCTCACATCTACGGCTCCCACGAGCTTTAAATCTTTTTCTTTAAGAACGGCTTTAATTACCTCTTGCCCCATTCTTCCGGCGGCTCCGGTAACAACTACCCGGATTTCCTCGCCCACCTTAACCCCATCCTTTCATCCTGAAGAAAAAATTCCCCTCACGTTGATCTTGCCTTATATTCTCGTACAAACGAAGCTTTCTGTCAATAATCGCGCCTCAAAACAAAAACCCGGGTTTTATTTCAAACCCGGGCTGGATTGTTTAATTTTTTTTCTATAAAGAGTATATGTTCGGTCGAGCTCTACTATAATTACTTCGCTTCCGATTTTTTTAACGGTCTCCCAGGGCACTACCAGGTCCTGGCGATCGATCCAGAAGTTAAAGAAATTCGTACGCTGCGGAAGGATAATCGATTCAATTTCTCCGCTTTCGGGATCAATTACAAGGTCGGAGTCTCCAATTGTACCCAAACGAGCGCCATCAAAAATATTGATTATTTCCTTGCCTCCGAGCTCACTGAGTCTCAATCGAAGTTCCCTCCCGCACCAGAGTCATTCCCTTCCATAATGTTATGTTTTAACAATCGGGATTATGCTAAAACTCCTTTGCCCAGGGAAGGGATATCCGCTCTACATCCAGATTGCCCAGTACAGTTGCGGTGAACCTGCCCGGATCCAGGAGTTCTTGTGCCAGTTCCTGGATCTCTGTCCGGTTTACACGGAATACTTTTTCCAGAATCTCTTCCGTTGTAATCAAGCGGTTGTAGATTAAATCAGATTTTCCCAAACGGTGCATTCTATGGATGACATTTTCTGAAGCCAGCAGGATGCTTCCTTTAATTTGTTCTTTGCTTCGGGTCAATTCTTCAGGAGAGATCCCGTCCTCAGCAATCCTCCTGATCTCCTGCCAGCTCAACTCCAGCACGTCGTCAAAATTATCCGGGCTTGTTGCAGCATAGATTACAAATAATCCGGTATCACGAAAAGCCGTATAATAGCTGTATATGGAATAGACAAGGGCGCGTTCTTCCCGGATTTTTTGAAACAGGCGGGAGCTTGCTCCCCCACCCAGGAGGCTGTTTAAAATTTGCAGGGCGTAAATCCGTTCATCTTTTTGAGAGAGGGCCGGCACCCCCATGCAAAGTTGTACCTGTTCCAGCGGTTTATAAAAGTGCTTAAAAACCGCACGGGGTTGAGGCGGAGTTGTGGAATATTCGACAGCCTCTCCGGGTGTTCCTTGAGCGAAAAGGGGTTCCAGGAGGGAGACGGCCCTTTCGTGCTTGATGTTACCGGCCAGGGCCAGCACCAGATTGGCAGGACGGTAGTACTTCTGATAAAAGGAAATTATTTTTTCCCGCGATAAAGCAGCGACCGAATCCCTCGTACCGATTACCGGACGGCCAAGGGGGTGCCCATCCCAGATCGTTTGTGCAAAAATGTCGTGAATGATTTCGTCAGGAGAGTCTTCGTACATCCGAATTTCTTCCTGAACCACCCTTTTTTCCCGCTCGATATCTTCAGGAGTAAAAAGGGAAGAAAAAAACATATCTGCCAAGACATCTATTGCAAGGGGCAGGTGTTCGTCTAAAACCCTGGCGTAATAACAGGTGTATTCTTTGCTTGTAAAAGCGTTGAGCTGGCCGCCTACAGATTCAATAGCCTCGGCAATTTCTTTTGCAGTCCGTTTTTGGGTGCCCTTAAAGAGAAGGTGTTCGATCAGGTGTGAGATTCCTGCCTCCGATGCATCTTCATAATGGGAACCTGTTCCAATCCAGACGCCAAAAGCAACGGAACGGACTCCCGGCATTTCCTCAGTTACAATCCGTATCCCGTTGCTCAAAACGGTTTTATTGTACATTTAAAACCTCCCTACCCGGCAGATATATTTTTATTCTCGTTCTGCATCTTTTGATTAAACTCCTTTTTTAAACCAGTTCTGCCGGGGTACTGCTGTTAGGGTCACCAGGTCTGTTTTAAAAAGGAGCCTCTCTTTCAGGAAAATTTCCAGTGTTCCTGCCTTCGTTCCAGCTTTAAAAGGTGCCTTTAAAAAGGGCTCGAGGCGGACTCTTCTCTCAAGAAAAGGTAGCTGTTCCGGGTTGACCGGAAATTCAAAA
Source organism: Bacillota bacterium (assembly GCA_013177945.1). NCBI lineage: Bacteria > Bacillati > Bacillota > Bacillota bacterium. The sequence goes on along the minus strand of JABLXW010000001.1, from coordinate 218,167 downwards.
TCGGCATCTGGACCGACTCCTACAGCAGAAAACTTTCCGTTCCAGACCGGCAATGCCAGGAGAGGCTCTCCTTTTGCAATTTTAAACCAGTGGCATTTTCTAAAACCGTAATTCAGGAGGTTTAAAGTATCAGCGTAGCGATCATGGCTGTGGAGGACAACGCTGATTAAGGTTCGGCCCTTATGTTCTGCTGCCGCGACCAGGCACTGGCCTGCCTCGCTTGTTGTCCCCGTCTTTACCCCGATGACTTGAAGATCGCGGTATTTGCTCCAGAGCAACCGGTTTGTATTACTTAGGAGAATTAAACTGCCTGTTTTCAGTTCGCGAATCGTTCCGGTTCGGGTTTTTACAATCTCCTGAAAATCTTTATTTTTCAAAGCATAACGAGTAATTAAGGCAAGATCGTAGGCTGTGGCATGGTGGCCGGGGCAAGGCAAGCCGTGGGGATTAAAAAACTGGCTCCGGCTGGCTCCGATTACTCTAGCCTTGTAATTCATTAAGCAGGCAAACAGCTCCCTGTTTCCCCCTATGTGTTCGGCGATTGCTGCCGCGGCGTCGTTGCCGGAACTGATTAAAGCACCTTTGATTATATCATTGAGGTAAAAAGAATCGCCTTCTCTTAAGGAGAGGCTTGCTCCTCCAGTGCGTGAGGCATTCCGGCTGACAGCAGCAATTTCTTTTTTCGAGCCCAGTTCCAGACCGAGCAGAGCGGTGAGGATTTTTGTGGTACTGGCAGGGGGGCGCTGCTGGGTTGCGTGATTGCTGTAAAGAACCTGGCCTGTTCGATAATCCATTAAAATGGCGGCATCTGCCGTAAGCTGGGGAGCACTGGCTGCTGCAGGAGAAACCGGTTTGATTAATAATGAGATAATAATTAAAATCTGGCACCAGACAAGTCGGGAATACCTGAGATCCTTTCCCAGCAAAAGGTTCCGCTCCTTCAACAAGGGCAACTTTTAAGACTTATTCGAAATTAGTTTTTCCAAAGGCTCTATCTGATAATCCTGGGCGGCGAGACTCTGAATAATTTCGGAGAGTGCTTTTACAGTTGAAGCTGTAGGATGCATAAGGATGATCGCGCCGTTGTGCACCCTCGTTAAAACTCGCGAGGTGATCCATTCCGGTGGAGGTTTTTGCCAGTCCAGGGTATCAACGGTCCAGAGGATCGTCCGGTGATTTAACCTGCGGGCTGCTTCTAAGACAACTTCGTTGTATTCTCCATAGGGGGGAGCAAAAAATTTAGTTTTCCTTTTTGTGAGATCATAAATAATTTCCGCAGTTTGCGCAATTTCCTTGATGTTGTCTTCCAGATTTAAATTGTTCACATGGGGATGAGAAAAACTGTGATTTCCAATTTCGTGCCCTGCTCTGGCGACTTTCCGGACCAGTTGGGGGTTGTTCCTGGCCCAGCGTCCTGTTACAAAAAATGTTGCTTTAATTTTATGTTTATCAAAAACGGCAAGCATTTGAGGAAGGTGCTCTTCCCCCCAGTCTACGTTCACCGTGAAGGCAACAGATTTTCTTGCGTTGTTTCCCTGATAAATTGGCCTCCTGTCGAGAAAGGTTTTTTCCGCGGAGTGGTTGGTTAACACATAAAGACCCGAACAGAAAGCTACAAACATAAAAAAAAGAGGAAGCGCCTTCCGCCTGATGCGGTAAAAGAAAAACAATTCTTCTCCCTCCCTCCGATTCTCTAAAATTATATATTCGGAAGGAGAGATAGATATTAAAAGGTAGCATCAAAATAAAAAATAAACCGATTTTTTTCGGTTTATTTTTAATATTTTTCTGATTTATTCTTTTCTGATTTGTTTCGAAGGCTTCTAATTGCTTCTTTGCGGGATAAATTGATCCGGCCCTGTTTATCGATTTCGATTACTTTGACGAGAATTTCGTCCCCCTCTTTAAGTACATCTCTTACTCTGCTTACTCTGCGTTCATCTAGCTGGGAAATGTGGACAAGACCCTCTTTTCCTGGCAATCCTAAGACGCCTGGAATAATTTCTACAAAGGCCCCGAAATCCATGAGGCGCACTACTTTGCCCATGTATATTCTTCCTACTTCAACATCCTGGGTAAGGCATTCAATAATGTGCACTGCTCTCTGACCGGATTCTGCATCTGTTGCTGCAATAAATATTCTCCCGTCATCTTCGATGTCGATCTGAACTCCTGTTTCCTCGATGATCTTGCGAATCGTCTTTCCGGCAGGGCCGATGACGTCCCGGATTTTGTCGGGATCGATCATCATCGTAATAATGCGCGGGGCATAAGGAGAAAGTTCCTTTCGGGGTTCAGGAATCACCTCGAGCATTTTTTCGAGAATGAATAACCTTCCCTCTCTTGCCTGGTCAAGCGCTTGCTGTAAAATCTCTTGAGAGACACCTTTGACCTTAATATCCATTTGGAGGGCGGTAATTCCCTTTCTTGTTCCTGCCACCTTGAAGTCCATGTCTCCAAGCGCATCTTCGATTCCCTGGATGTCGCTTAAAATGGCAAACCGGTTGTTATCGGAGTCAGTGACAAGGCCCATCGCGATTCCTGCTACAGGCGCCGAGATGGGAACTCCAGCATCCATTAATGCCAGAGTGCTTCCGCAAACGCTTGCCATTGAGGTGGAACCGTTGGACTCAAGAACTTCGGATACAAGGCGAATCGTATAGGGGAACACATCTTCCTTTGGTAAAACGGGTTCCAGTGCCCTTTCGGCAAGGGCTCCATGCCCGATTTCCCGGCGCCCCGGCCCCCGGATTGGCCTTGTTTCTCCTACACTGTAAGGAGGAAAATTGTAATGGTGCAGATACCTTTTTGATTCCTCAACTCCTAAATCATCCAAAATCTGCTCATCGCTCACAGCTCCAAGCGTTGCTACTGTGAGGACCTGGGTTTGTCCTCTTGTGAAAAGACCGCTCCCGTGGGTGCGTGGCAGAATGCCGACCTCGCAGGAGATTGGTCTGATCTCCGCCAGACTTCTCCCGTCGGGGCGAGTTCGTTCCTCGAGAATCATTTGGCGGACGGTTTCTTTAAGGACCTTCGTAAATACTTCCTTAACGGCTTTTATCTGCTCGGGATAAATTTCGGAGAAATAGGCGGCGGTTTCTTCTTCTAATTTGTCGATGGCTTCCTGCCTTGCGAGTTTATCGGGATTTCTCACTGCAGCGGAAATTTTATCGGCAAGATAGGCGCGCACTGCTTCCTCTATTTCTGGTTCCACCTTGTAGACCGGGATGACCAGTTTCTCTTTTCCTACCGCTCGCACAATTTCTTCCTGAAATTTGATTGTTTCCTGAATTATCTGATGCCCGAACTCTATTCCCTCAAGGATTACATCTTCAGGAACTTCCTTCGCGCCGGCTTCAACCATGAGAACTGCTTCTTTTGTGCCGGCGACTACAAGATGCATTTCACTTTTTTCTGACTGGGCGAGGGTAGGGTTGATGACAAACTCTCCATCTACCCTTCCTACAATGACGCCTCCTATTGGGCCTGCAAAGGGAATGTCGGAAATGGAAAGAGCCGTGGAAGCCCCAAGCATTGCTGTGATGTCGGGAGGGCAGTCCTGATCGACGGATAATACCGTTGCTACAACCTGAACATCATTGCGAAATCCCTCTGGAAAGAGGGGGCGAATCGGGCGATCAATAAGCCTTGCAGTTAAGATGGCCTTCTCGCTTGGGCGCCCTTCCCTTTTTATAAATCCTCCCGGGATTTTTCCGACTGCGTATAAACGTTCTTCATAATCTACCAGCAGAGGAAAGAAGTCGATTCCCTCCCGCGGCTCTTTTGAAACTGTTGCCGTAACCAGAACCACTGTATCGCCGTAACGTGTCAGCACTGCGCCATTGGCCTGTTTGGCTACCTTGCCTATTTCCATGCTTAGAAGACGGCCGCCAAGAATCATTTGGAATGTTTTGTGCATGATCTACCTCCTGTTACCAAAGAAATAACTTTTTGGGTATTAATCGTGTGGTTACTCTAGATTTTTCCTGGTCTATGTTTTGGATTCATCGTTTAACTGTTAATGCAACTTAAGAATAATTATAGAGCGGTGAACCGCTCTCTTTTTGAATTACCGGCGCAAGCCAAGCTTCTCAATAATGTTCCGGTATCTGAAGGAATCTTTTTCCTTCAAATAATTTAAAAGAGCGCGCCTCTGGCCTACCATTTTGAGGAGGCCTCTTCGTGAATGAAAGTCCTTCCGGTGGACTTTAAGGTGTTCGGTCAGGTAATTGATTCTTTCTGTTAGAAGGGCAATCTGGACTTCAGGAGAGCCGGTATCCCGTTCATGAATTTGATATTTTTGAATTATTTCTTTTTTGACCGTAGGGCTGAAAACCAATTCGATACCTCCCTGTTGTTAAAGATTCTATGCTACTTGTATTTTACTTGCCGATAATTGTGATTACAAGGCGTCCGGCAGGAATGTCCTTGACCACCAGGTCAAACATCCGGCCCGACTTTGCAAAGAAACCGCGGAACCTTGCAGCACTTGGGACCTGTGCAGGAATTTCTCTTGCAGCCCGGATGATGTCATCAATTGTGATTTTTTCTTGACGGAGGTCATTTAACCTTTTTTTCGCGTGTTCGGTAATAATAACCTTCATCAACAATCTGCTCCTCGCCCTAAACCCTGAACTGACGCAAATTCAGCTCCTCCTGGGCGATCAGCGCGTAGAGAGCATCTTGAAAAGCAAGAATTGAGGCATGTTCTGCACCACAGTCGGCATAAATTATTTCCAGTTCTTTTTTTAGAGCGAGGAATTCCTCACTCATGCAAATATGGGAAATTCGCTGCACAATTTTTTTGAGATCCTGGTGATACTCGTCGATCACCGGAAGTCCCAAATGGATTCCCCCTTAATTTTCTTAATTTTATTTATTAATCCTATCTTATCACAGTTTAAACCTTCTGTAAATCTTCACTTCACGGCTGCAGTTGGCCTTATCCATTACAAAAATATACGGAAGAGACGGGGCGATTATACCTGTTTTTTTGGCAGGAAAGCGCAGGAATTTCCCTGCTTTTCGAAAATGGAAATGGCGTTTTGGATGTCTTCTTTGATTTGCTGAACCAGTTCCTGAGTGTTGTTGAATTTTTGTTCATCTCGCAGTCTCTGATACAGTTCCACCTCAATTTCTTTGCCGTAGGCAAGCCCCCGGTAGTTTAACAAATGTGCCTCAATAGTTTTTCTGCTTGTATCATCAAAGGTAGGGCGGTAGCCGACATTTACAATTGCCGGGTAGTATTTTCCCTCCAGGTAGGCGCGCCCCGCATAGACTCCGGAACCGGGAACAATCAGGTCAGGCGGTAATGCAATGTTGGCGGTAGGGAATCCAAGCGACCTCCCTCGTTGGTTTCCCTGAACTACAGTTCCTTTTATGACTGGCCAGTATCCCAGCAATTGCCTGGCCCAGGTAATATTGCCTGCCTCCAGGGCGGCCCGAATTGTGGTGCTGCTCACCAGGGTGCCCTCCACCGTGGTAGGAGGAATAACGGCAACGAGAAAATTAAATTTCCTTCCATAGCGAACAAGGAGTTCAGGTGTACCTTGAGCGGCCCGTCCGAACCGGTAATTGAAACCAACGTAAACTCCAAATACCCTGAGTTTATTAATTAAAATTTCCTCGATAAATTGTTCAGGGCTGAGCAGGGCCAGATCCTCGTTGAAAGGAATAATAAAAGCCGCTTTAATGCCCAGCAATTCAAGCAATTCAATCTTTTTGTTAAAGTCGAGGAGCATTTTCGGCGCTTTTTTGGGGTCCAGGATTTTTAAAGGATGGGGATGGAGAAGGAGAACGGCCGGGACTGCTTTTATCTTGCAGGAAAATTTAACCATTTCCCTTAACAGATGCTGGTGTCCAAGGTGAACGCCGTCAAAGTTGCCAAGGGCCACAACGAGCTTTTTATCCGGGAAAGGCACTGGATCCAACTTTTCAATCACCTTCATGACCACGAACCCCTTTTTAATTTTTCTGCTTTTGCCAGAATTGGAAGACCTTTTTTGGTTTGTAAAACCAGTTTCCTCCAGGGCGGCTTTGATGCTCCCCTAACGCAAGAAAAATGCCATTGGGTGCATAGAGACGAACAAGGGGAGGCAGATTGGTATTGCCAATTCCTCCCATAATTCCTGAAGGGGCAAGAGGCAAGCCGTTAACGATATTACGTATCGCCTGCTCCTTAACCGTGAAAGCAGGCAAATCCTGTAAAGCATAATCTACGGGAAGAAGAAAAGAGCAATCCCCTTTTTCCCAAAGCTCCTTAATTTCTTCTAGCGTAAACGCCTTTTCGAGATGGAAGGGTCCACTTGCAGTCCGGATTAAAAAAGAAAGGTAGGCGCCAAAGGTCAACCTTTCACCGACTTCGGCACAGATGCTTCTTACGTAAGTTCCTTTTGAGCATTCGATGTCGAATAAAATTCGGGGATATGGATGTTGATTATCGACGCGAAGAATTTCAAATGAGTAAACCGTAACCTTGCGCGGCTTGCGTTCCACTGTTTTTCCCTGCCGCGCCAGTTCATAGAGCCTCTTTCCCTGGCAGTGAACTGCTGAAACCATCGGCGGAACCTGCTTGATTTCTCCGGTTAAACTTTTGAAAATTTCTTCGATTTGTCTGGGCTCCACCTGAACCGGGGCATGTCTGAAGGTAACTTTTCCTCCTGCATCGAATGTTTCGGTACGAATTCCGATCACCATTTCCCCGCGGTAGCGCTTGGGCTTCTCCATCATGTATTCCGCGACCCGCGTTCCCTGCCCCAGGCAGATCGGCAACACTCCAGCAGCACCGGGATCAAGTGTGCCGGTGTGACCCACCTTTTGGGTATGGAATAATTTCCGCAAGTACAAAACCACGTCGTGAGAGGTGATACCCGGGGGCTTCAGCACATTAATCAAGCCATCCATTTGTTTTACTTCCCTCCCCTGCTTCGGGTTAGGAATGCTTCTGTTGCCTGAATAACCCTTCTTTCCACTTCTTTTAAAGGGCCCCGGATTGTGCAGCCTGCCGCCCGTTCGTGGCCACCACCTCCAAAAAGGGCAGCAAGTTGATTAACATTCAGGAAGTTTTTTGAACGAAAGCCGACTTTGATTTCGTTCTCGGCGAGTTCTTTAAAGAGAATTCCAACTTCCACCCCGGCAAGAGATTTGGGATAATCAATAAACCCTTCACAATCTTCAATCTTGCCGCCAACTTCCTCGAGAAACTTTTGAGAAACTGTCATCCAGGCGGTCAGACCGCTTTCACTAACCGACAGGGTGCCGAGGCTTTTTTCCAGCAAGCGAAGGCTTGTTAAAGAGCGGTTTTCGTTTAAAAATTGCTGAATTTTCTCCTGGGCGGCCCCTAACTCCAGGAGAGTTGCCGCCGTCCGGTGGCAGCCGGGCGTTGTGTTTTGATATTGAAAGGAACCTGTATCTGTTGCCAGAGCAAAGTAGAGATTTGTAGCCACATCCGGGGTAATTTCAACTCTCATCACTGTAAGAATTTTGAATACAAGTTCTCCGGTTGCTGCAGCAGCGGGATCCACCACGTTGATGTTTCCGAAATTGGTATTGCTGATATGGTGATCGATGTTAATTATCTTTTTGCATTTCCTGAGAATCTCTTCAAGGTCCTTTCCGGCCCGGTTTATTTCTGTGCAGTCAAGAACGACACCCACATCGTAGACCTGCTTTTTTAAATTGCAGGGGAGTTGGACGAATTCGCTTCCCGGGAGAAACTGGTAGTTCCCGGGCAGGGGATGGGGAGAAACCATTTCCACTTTTTTATTTAATTTTTTAAGTGCCAGGCCAAGGCCGAGCAGAGAACCCACCGCATCCCCGTCGGGGTTGAGATGGGTGGTAATCAGGAACTCACCGGATTCCCGAAGGATGCTTGCTGCTTCTTCATCGGTCTTCACGAGTCCCCGGCCTCCCTTTTGTTTGCAACCTCGCGCAGAATTTGAGAAATCTTGATTCCCCGCTGGATTGAAGGATCGAAGCAAAAGGAAAGCTCGGGGAGGTACCGCACGCGAATTCTTTTTCCAAGTTCCGCCCGGATAAAGCCGCTGGCCTTCTTCAAGCCCTCCAGGGTTTTCGCCTGCTCTTCCTCAGATCCAAATACGCTCACGAACACCTTGGCATGGCGCAGGTCCTTTGAGACCTCTACATCCGTAATGCTGATAAACCTGCTGATGCGGGGATCCTTTAATTGGAGCCGGAGAATGTCTGTTACCTCTCGCTTGATTTCTTCTGCAAGCCGACTTGGACGAAAGTTCACTTTGCTTCACCCTTTTTAAGTATGGAGCACCCTCTTGACCTCTTCCACAGTATAGACTTCCAGGATATCACCCTGTTTCAGATCCTGGAATTTGTCAAACCCGATTCCACACTCATGGCCCTGGGCTACTTCGCGGACATCGTCTTTGAACCGCTTAAGGGAAGAGATGCTCCCGTCGTAGATTACCATGCCGTCACGAATGACGCGGGCCTTGCTGTTTCTGGCCACTTTTCCTTCCGAAACGTAGCACCCCGCAACTATACCTACCTTCGGAATGCGGAAAGTTTCTCTCACCTCGGCCCGCCCCAAAATAACCTCTTTTAATTCAGGCTCCAGGAGCCCCTCCAGAGCAGCTTTGATATCGTCAAGGGCTTCGTAAATAACGCGGTAAAGCCTGATTTCTACCTTTTGTTGTTCGGCAGCCTTTTTTGCATTGCTGTCAGGCCGCACGTTAAAGCCGATAATCAAACCATTGGAGGCGCTCGCGAGCATGACATCCGTTTCTGTGATGGCGCCTACGCCGGAATGAATGAGGTTAATCCTCACTTCCGGGGTATTCAATTTGGTAAGCGCCTGGGTAAGGGCTTCCACCGAGCCCTGAACATCGGCTTTAACAATGAGGTTTAGTTCTTTTACTTTTCCTTGTTGAATCTGTTTAAAGAGGTCTTCCAGGGTAATCTTACCGGGGGCTGAAACATCCTGCTGCCGCTTTTGTTTGATTCTTTCTCCTACAATCTGGCGGGCCAGTTTTTCGTCCTGGACCACATAGAAAGAATCACCCGCGTTGGGTACCTCCGAAAGGCCCAGAATTTCCACCGGAGTGGATGGAGTGGCCTTTTTTATCCTCCGGCCCTTGAAATCCATCATTGCCCTTACTCTTCCGTGGGCAGTGCCTGCCAAGATGTAGTCACCAACTTCGAGGGTCCCTTTTTGGATTAACACCGTGGCTACCGGTCCCCTGCCTCTATCCAGCTGAGCTTCAATGACGGTTCCCCGCGCCGGACGCCGCGGATTGGCTTTCAATTCCTCCATTTCGGCGACAAGTAAGAGCATTTCCAGGAGCTGGTCCAGGCCTTCCTTCGTGACAGCAGAGACGGGAACGCAAATCGTATTCCCTCCCCATTCTTCGGGAACAAGACCGTGTTCGGCAAGCTGCTGCTTTACCCGGTCCGGATTTGCCTGGGGTTTGTCGATTTTATTGATTGCAACTACAATTGGAACTCCGGCTGCTTTTGCGTGGTTGATTGCCTCCACGGTCTGCGGCATTACACCATCATCTGCTGCTACGACTAAGACGGCTATATCGGTAACCCTGGCCCCCCGCGCCCGCATTGCAGTAAAAGCTTCGTGACCGGGAGTATCTAAAAAGGTGATTTTCTTGCCTTTCAACTCAACTTGATACGCTCCGATATGCTGGGTAATCCCTCCTGCTTCGGTTGCAGTAACATTAGTTTTGCGAATGGCATCGAGCAGAGAGGTTTTCCCGTGGTCCACGTGACCCATTACTGTAATAACTGGCGGTCTCGGTTCAAGGTGTTCTTCCGGATCGGGGGTATCCTCCAGAATCGTTTCCAGCCCTGCGCTTTCTTCTTCGGCTTCAACTTCCACCCCGAATTCTTCTGCAACCAGAATTGCCGTTTCGCTATCGATTTCCTGGTTCAGGGAGGCCATTACCCCCAGTTCAATTAGTTTCTTCACTACTTCACTCCCGTTAATCCCCAGACGATCGGCCAGTTCTTGAGGTGTAATCGTATTTCCGATCGTAATTTTTGCGGGTTGAAGTTCGCCAGCGGTTCTGTTGGCTCCTTTCCTTCTGCGTTTTCCTAAAGACTTGCGGGAGGAAATTGTCACCACTTTGGAAAGGAGCTTGCGCTGGCTTTGCTCTTGAGAACGCCGTTGCTCTTCTTTGCGGGCTAAAGTCCGCCTCCGGTATTCGTCCCGATCAAACCTGGATTTTTCCGTAGCCTGAGGTTCAGGCTTCCTCTCGGGTTTCTTTGGAGACTTCGCCTGAGTACTTTTGCCAAAAATCTTTTTAACTCTTCTAACTTCTTCGTCCTCCAGGGTGCTCATGTGGTTTTTTACCGTTAGCCCCATTTGATGTAAACGGGCAAGAAGATCCTTGCTGTTCATATCCAATTCTTTTGCTAGCTCATGGACACGGGTTTTTGCCATCAAATCACCCCCATTTTAACAGGTTTAATTGAGATCTTGCTTCTTTTTAAGGATTCCGTTTCCGTATTTTAGAATCTGTTGGGCAAAATTTTCACAAAGAACTGCCCAGATGCAAGAGGATTGACCAAGATACTTGAGAAATTCTTGTCTGGATCCAAACTCAAGATAAGGTACCTGCTCCGTAAGGCAGGCTTTAATCACCTTCTCTCTGTTTCTTCCTGCGTCTTCTGCAAGAATTATCAGCCTGGCTTCTTTATGAGCAAGGGCGTGGAGGCAATTGGTAATTCCGGAAGTAAGCTTGCCTGCCCGCCTTGCAAGACCAAGTAAGGAAAAAAGGGACTTCATTTTACTTCACCTGAAAGCATTTTTTTAAGTTCCTCCAAAACCTCTGAGGGCAGCTCTACACGCAAGGCTCTTTGGAGTTGTTTACCTGCAATTGCAGCATCCAGACACTTTAGGTCCCGGCAAATATAGGCACCCCGGCCGGATCTCTTTCCGGTTGGATCAATCACTACGTGGAGATCGGGTGTCCGTACAATTCTGATCAATTCCCTTTTCTCTCTGGTTTGTTGACAACCCACACAGATGCGTTGGGGAATTTTTTTTGTTTTAGGCATCGGAGAAATTCACCTCATGTTTTTGCTCGACTTCCCGGGTAGTTTCTTGTTCAGCTGCCTGCTCAATATAGTTATTGCTTTCCCGAACCTGAGACTCGCTTTTGATGTCAATTTTCCAGCCTGTGAGGCGCGCTGCCAAACGCGCGTTCTGCCCTTCTTTTCCGATAGCCAGTGAAAGTTGAAAATCGGGGACGATTACCTTTGCGACTCTTTCGCTTTCGTTTATTTCTACTGAAATAACTTTCGAGGGACTTAAAGCATTGGCAACAAAAACTTTCGGATCGCTGTCCCACTTTACGATATCAATCTTTTCTCCCCGGAGTTCGTTCACGATCGTCTGGACGCGCATTCCCTTGGGCCCCACACAAGCTCCGACCGGATCCACGTTTTCGTCTCTGGAATGCACGGCGATTTTTGAGCGGGCGCCTGGTTCCCGGGCGACTGCCTTCAATTCGACGATGCCCTCATAAATTTCGGGAACCTCCAATTCAAAAAGGCGCTTGAGCAGTCCCGGATGGGTCCGCGAAACTAAAATCTGGGGGCCCTTGGTGGTTTTTTTAACTTCGACAACATATGTTTTAATGCGCTCCCCGCGGTTGTATTTTTCCGTAGGGATTTGTTCCGCTGGTGCAAGAAGGGCCTCGGCGCGGCCTAAATCTATATAAACATTTTTCGCTTCATGTCGCCGGATCACACCCGTAACGATGTCTCCTTCGCGGCTTAAAAACTCTTCATAAATAAGCCCCCGTTCCGCCTCCCGGATTCTCTGGACAACTACCTGCTTTGCTGTTTGAGCTGCGATCCGTCCAAAGTTCTGGGGGGTTACTTCGACTTCGATCACATCGTTCAAGTTTACCCCAGGGTTTATATTTTTAGCTTGTTCAAAGTCAATTTCAAGCCTGGGATCCGCAACTTCCTCCACGACGGTTTTTCTGGCAAACACCTTGATTTCTCCTGTTTCTCTTTCAATTTCAATCCGGGCGTTTTGAGCCGAACCAAAATTTTTTCGGTATGCGGAGAGAAGGGCAACTTCAATTGCTTCTAAAAGGGTTTCTATTTTAATTCCCTTTTCCTTTTCGATATCTTTTAGAGCATTGATAAATTCAATGTTCACGCTTCATTCACCTCCCTTATCAATTATTAAAAACTAGAATACTTTAAGTTTTGCCTGACTGATTGCTTCATACGGAATCATGAAATCACCCTCATCTGTCTGGAGAATTACCTGATTATCCAGATAATCAACAAGAACACCTTGAAAGTTCTTTTTACCCTGAACCCTGTTGTGTGTTTTTAAAGAAATCCGGGAACCGCGGTAGCGAAGAAAATCCTCAGGTTTCCGTAACGGCCTTTCAATGCCGGGTGATGAAACCTCCAGGATATAATGATGAGGAATGAGATCCAGTTCATCCAACCTCGAACTTAGAAAGTTGCTGATATTTTCGCAATCCGCTAGCTGAACACCACCCGGTTTATCTATAAAAATTCGCAGAAACCAGTTTTTTCCTTCCTTGCGATATTCTACATCGATGAGTTCGAGCGCGCTGTCGGTTAGAAAGGGCTCCAGCAGTTTTGCTATTGTTTCGTAAAATTCAGTTTTTTTCAAGAAAAACCCTCCGATCTGAAGTTACGAAAAAATAATTATTGATAATATGAAAGAGTGGGCAAAACCCACTCTGTCCGCACAACCTCCCCAGAGCATTTAAAGTACTGCAAGAGTGCTTTCTAACACGAATTATAACAAAAGATAAACATTTCTGCAACAAACACCTGGAACCCTGAAACAATTAAAATTCCCCATCCGTAAGCAAAGATTAATATTCCAGCAATTTCGAAAGGGTCGTTGATTCCGGCAGGCTCAGAGGTGAACCTTGTATTATTACTAAGATGTCGATAATCCTGTTTCTGTTTTTTTGTGAAGCATGCGCTTGGCGAAAGTAGTAAACCAAACCCAGCAATAATACTAATGCTAGAATGATGATTTTGTAATTCATTATGAAGCGGCCCCCTGACAATTTGTTATTCTCCTCTTCGGAGGGTGTTTAGAGTTTCGGCCAGGTAATCAACGGCCTCTCCTTTTTCCTTGAAAATTATTTCTCCGGTCGCGCGCCATTTAATTTCAACCAGCCCTTCCGTAACTGCCTGGGTTCCCACTACCAGACGAACGGGATAGCCAATTAAATCGGCATCCTTGAACTTGACGCCGGCCCGCTCCGGGCGATCATCGTAAATTACGTCTACTCCGGCGGCCAGAAGGTTCTGATAAATTTCCTCGGCAAGTTTGACCTGTAAGGAATCCCGGTGACTGATCGGGATCACAACCACCTCGTAGGGAGCAATTGATACAGGCCAGATAATTCCGTTTTCATCATGTCTTTGTTCCACTGCTGCGGCCATGGTCCTCGTAATGCCGATTCCATAGCAACCCATGATTATGGGAATCTCTTTTCCCGTTTCGTCGAGAATGGTGGCTCCCAGGGCCTTGCTGTATTTATCGCCCAGTTTGAAGATTTGGCCGACTTCAATCCCCCTTTTGAACTGAAGGGGAGCATCACATTTTGGACAGGGATCCCCCTCTTCTGCAACACGAAGATCCCCCAGGCCATCGAGATCGTAGTCGCGGCCGGGGTTTACGTTTAGATAATGATAGTCTTTCCGGTTAGCTCCTGCAACGGCATTAACTAACTCCTTGACCTCGTAGTCTCCAATAATTTTTACCGGCGCCTTCTCCTTTAAACCGCATGGTCCGGCATACCCCACCGGGATCTGAAACCGCTGGCTGATTTCCACTTCCGGGGCAATTTCAAGCTGAGTTGCTCCAAGGAAATTTTTTAATTTGGTTTCATTTACGGCGCGATCTCCCCGTACAAGAACTGCGACCGCTTCCCCATCTGCGTAGTAGAACAGGGTCTTGAGAACAGCTTTGGGTTCCACACCTAAATAGGCTGCTACCTCCTGTACGGTACGCGCCCCGGGTGTTGGAACAAGTTCCAGGGGTTGGGGCTTTCCGAGGGAAGCAACTTTCTGCGGTCGGCACGGAGCCTTTTCCACATTTGCGGCGTAGTCACAGACAGAACAGAAAACAAGTTGCGCCTCTCCGGCTTCCGCAAGCACCATAAACTCGTGGGTATCACTTCCGCCAATTGCACCTGGATCGGCCTCAACAACCCTGAAGGTGAGGCCGCACCGGCTGAAAATACGGCTGTAAGCATTGTACATCTTCTGGTAACTGATTTCCAGGCCTTGCTCGTCTCTGTCGAAGGAGTACAGGTCCTTCATAATGAACTCCCGCCCGCGCATTAACCCGAAGCGAGGGCGACGTTCATCTCTGTATTTGTTTTGAATTTGATAGAGGAGGAGAGGAAGCTGGCGATAAGACTTGACTTCCTGGCGGATTAAATCTGTAATGATCTCCTCGTGGGTTGGCCCCAAACAAAAACTGCGCCCGTGGCGGTCATGCAAGCGAAACATTTCGGGCCCGTATACTTCCCAGCGTCCTGTCTCGTGCCATATCTCTGCAGGCTGAATAATGGGAAGCAAAAGCTCGATTCCTCCGGCCTTATTCATTTCTTCTCGGACGATCTGCTTAATTTTTTCTACGACCCGATACCCCAGGGGAAGAAGAGTATAAATCCCGGCAGCCACCTTGCGGAGCATGCCCGCACGAATCAGAAGTTGATGGCTGATCGTATCTGCTTCTGCTGGCACCTCCCTGAGAGTCGGAATTAAATTTTGTGTTACCCGCATCCTTTAAACTCCCTCCTGTTCCTCCAGCATTTGTTCAATTTCTGTAATGAGAGCATCAGCCAGTTTTTCCTCGGGAACCTTCCGGATCATTTTGCCTTTTTTAAATAAGAGGCCGGAGCCCTTTCCCCCTGCGATTCCAACGTCAGCCTCCCGGGCTTCCCCTGGCCCGTTTACGGTGCAACCCATTACTGCGACACGCAGGTTTTTTTTCGAGGCGGGGAGGCGTTTTTCCACGGCCCGGGCAATTTCAATCAGGTTTATTTGACAACGCCCGCAAGTAGGGCATGAAATAAGTTCAATTCCCTCTGCCCTGAGACCCAGGCTCTTTAAAATTTGGATTCCCACGCGTATTTCTTCATGGGGGGTGCCTGTCAGAGAAACGCGGATTGTGTCTCCGATCCCCTCCGCGAGCAGAGCCCCAATCCCGACCGCCGATTTGATTGTTCCCGCCCAGGGCCCTCCTGCTTCGGTGACCCCCAAATGAAGGGGATAATCGACCCGTTTTGCTAAAATCCTGTATGCCTCTATTGTTATGGGAACCTCGGCAGCCTTAACGGAGATTTTCAGGTTGTAATAATTCTCTTTCTCCAGCAAGGCAACATGGGAGAGAGCACTTTCCACCAATCCTGTGGCTGTTCTTCCGTATTTTGCCAGGATTTCCGGAGCCAGGGAGCCTGCATTTACCCCGATCCGGATTGGGATGTTTTTTTCAGCCGCAGCCCTGACAACAGCCCGGACGCGTTCCTGGCTCCCGATGTTTCCGGGGTTGATCCGGAGCCCGTCTGCTCCCTTTTCGATTGCCAGCAGAGCAAGCCGGTAATCAAAATGGATATCTGCGACAAGAGGAATCCTGATTTGCTCTTTAATTTTTTTTATGGCATTTGCCGCGTCCCGGTCGGGGACGGCAACCCTGATGATGTCGCATCCAAGTTGCTCCAGTTCCCTGATTTGGGCTACAGTTGAGGCGACATCGCGCGTATCCGTTTTTGTCATGGTTTGCACCGAAACCGGTGCTCCCCCGCCGACAGGCACATTACCAACCATGATTTGTCTGGTAATCCTGCGCATGAAAACCACCCTAGTGTCCGGTTAATAAACGGGCGAGGTCGTTATAAGTAATGAGGAGGATTAAAACCATTAGAAGGGCAAAACCAATCAGGTGGATAAAATTTTCTTTTTCTGGATCTACCGGCCTCCCCCGGATTCCCTCCAAAAAGAGAAAAACCAATCTGCTCCCGTCTAAAGCGGGAATAGGAAGAAGGTTGATCAGGGCGAGATTTATGCTCAGGATAGCGGTAAAACTGAGCAGGTAACCGGCTCCCCCGCGCACTGCCTCCCCAATCATCTGGGTGATCCCGATGGGCCCTGCGATTTCCTCGGGAGGTACTGCACCGGTTACCGTTCCTATAAGACCTTGTAAAATCAGATGGGCAAAGCTAAAGGCCCGGCTCAGGCCTAATTTTACAGCATTCGAAAAACTTTGCTTCTCCCAAACCAGGCTTTGTCTGATTCCGATCTGGCCTACCTGGAACTTGGGATCGAACTGGGGTGTAACGAAAAAGATATATTTTTTATTGTCGCGCTCGATCACGAGGCGCGTTTTCTGCCAGGCTCTTTTATGAATATTCAATGCAATCTTCTCCCAGGTATCCGTTGGAGTCTCGTTCACCTGGATTATTCTATCACCCGGTTTCAACCCAATTCGGGCAGCGGGGCTTCCCGGGACAACTTCTCCGATGACATTTGAATTCGACGGAGTGGGGATCCCGATGATGCTGAAAGTGAAAATAAAAAGCACAATTGCAACCAGGAAATTGGTAACCGATCCTGCTGCAATAACGGCGATGCGGTCTTTTAAAGGTTTTTTGTTAAATCCATTTTCTTGGTCGCTGGCCGGGTCCATTCCTGCCATTTTTACGAATCCGCCCAAAGGAAAGCAGCGCAGGGAATATCTGGTTGGACTTTTTGCTGTTTTGAAACTGAAAAGTTTGGGGCCAAAGCCGATGCTGAATTCCTCTACCTGGATACCAACCAGCTTTGCAACGAGGAAGTGCCCCAACTCGTGGATACAGATGAGAAAACCCAAAACCAGAACAGAAATAAGAACGGGCATGGGAAACCTCCTAATTTCTCATTTCAATCAGTCGCTCAGTGTGTTTTCGGCCCCACTCGTCTGCGGCCAGAATCTCCTCCAGTTCTGGAGCAGGCCTTGGGAGATGAGAATTCATTGCTTCGGAGATAAGTTCGGGGATTGCCAGAAAGGAAATCTTTCCTCCCAAAAATGCCTCAACTGCAACTTCGTTGGCTGCGTTTAAAACAGCGGGCATTGTCCCTCCAATTTTACCGGCTTCAAGAGCCAGCTTAAGACACGGAAAGGTGTCAAGGTCTGGAGGTTCAAAAGTAAGCTGCCCTGCCTTAACAAGGTCTAAGGGAGCAATGCCACTTTTTCTTCGTTCTGGAAAGAAAAGGGCGTATTGAATTGGGAGGCGCATGTCCGGCCAGCTCAGCTGGGCAAGTACGCTTCCGTCTTTAAAAACAACAAGGCCGTGTACGATGCTTTGAGGGTGGATCACTACTTCGATCTGGTCGTACGCGATCCCAAATAGCCATTTTGCCTCGATTACTTCAAGCCCCTTGTTCATCAGTGTGGCGGAATCAACGGTGATTTTCGGGCCCATCTGCCAGGTCGGGTGGCGCAGGGCCATTTCAGGCGTAACCTTTTTGAGTTCCTGACGGGAGAAACCTCGAAAGGGGCCGCCTGAACCTGTTATGATTACCCGGGCAGCCTCGCCGGTTCTCTCCCAGCACTGGAAGATCGCGGAGTGTTCGCTGTCCACTGGAATGATCTGAACCCCCATTTTGCGGGCCGCCTCCATGACAAGGTTTCCCCCCGCAACCAGGGTTTCCTTATTGGCCAGGGCGATGTTTTTCCGGGTATAAATTGCTTCGAGGGTGGGGCGAAGCCCTGCAATCCCGGTTACTGCTACCAGGATTAAATCGGATTCCGGAAGTCCGGCAAGCCTGGTAAAACCCTCTGGTCCTTTCAGGCAGGTTACCTTTAGATCCCGGAGTCGTTCGGAAAAAACCCGAGCGGCATCAGGGTCCATTACCGCGGCATAGGGAACGTTAAAAAGGCGAACCTGTTGCTCAAGCAAGTCAATGTTCCGTTTTGCGGCCAGTCCGACCACTTGAAAAGCCTCGGGAAAAGAGCTTACTACTTCAAGGGCCTGTCTTCCGATTGAGCCTGTAGAGCCGAGGATTACGATCCTTTTTTTCATCACTTCAGATGCCTGCCTTTTTTTCCTCGAAAAATGCTTTATAGGCAATTACCAGGGCGGGCCCTAGAATCAAACCCCATAAACCCAAAAGCGAGAATCCAAAGTAAAGGGTGATGAGTGTGGTAAGAGGATGAAGCCCAAGACTTTGACCGACCACCTTGGGCTCCAGTAACTGTCTTACCACCACGATTATACCATAAAGAATCAGGAGACCAATCCCCAGGCGAATTTTTCCGGAGAAGAGCATCCAGAGCGCCCAGGGAATATAAAGGGAGCCGGGGCCCAAAATCGGCAAAAGATCGACGAAAGCAGCAACCAGCGCCAGAATGTGGGCGTAGCTTACACCCAGGATCGAAAGCCCCACCAGGCTTTCAAGGCCTGTTAAACTGATTAAAAATAACTGGGCCTTTAAATATCCGTGGAATGCTTTAAAAAGGCCGCCGCTCACCCTTTTAAAGGGTGCCTGCCACGGCGCGGGGATAAAACGGATCATGTTTGTTTTGATTAAATGGTAATCACGGGCGAAGAAAAAGCTTCCAACCAGGGTGATAATTAAAAGAATGAAGTAGCGGGGCAGGGATGCAATAAAGCGGAAAAGCTGGGTCAGGATTATGCCCACAATGTTTTTCGTAAAATCGACAACCTGCCAGAGGTTACGAACGGCCTCCTGAATAATGTTTTGGGGAAGATGCAGGTTTAATAAGAATGACTGAAATCGCTCTACCAGCAGGTTCAGGTTCCATATTTCTAAGTCCTGGGATGCACTGGCAAGAGCCTGGGATAATTGAACGAGTTCCCGGATTAAGTTGGAAATAAGAAGAAAAAGAAGCCCCCCAATGATGGCGATAAACAGGAGAAGGGCGAAAAGAGTCCCCCAGGTTCGAGATAAGTGCAGCCTTTGCTCTAAAAAGGTAATCGGGGGATCGAGCAGTGAGGCAAAAAGATACGCGATCAGAAACGGGAGCACCGCCTTGATTCCCGCTCCGATCAGGCGCGCCAGGAACGGCCAAAAATGGGTGATGAAAAAATAAATGCCCGCCCCAACCAGAACAAGAGTTAAAATTTTTATGAATATTAAGAGATTCTTCTCTAAAGCAGGAGTCACCTGGGTCCCTCCTCAACGGTTATAAGGAACTTAGATAAAGAACTTCAGGTAAAGGTAAGTAATGGGAGCGCTGAAAAGCAGGCTGTCAAAACGATCCAGAATTCCTCCATGGCCGGGAATCAATTCTCCGGAATTTTTTACCTTTCCCAGCCTCTTGATGGCAGATTCCACCAGGTCTCCCAGCTGAACGAAAATGCCGATCAGCAGGCCGAGAAAAAATGTACTTAAATAAGAAAAGAGAGGATAAAAAAGCTGAAAGAGAAAAGCCGCTCCAATGCTTAACACCAGGCCTCCAGCAGTTCCTTCTAATGTCTTTTTGGGGCTTAAATTGCGCCAGAGGTGGCGGCGTCCCCAGAGCCGCCCCGCAAAATAAGCACCTGTATCGCAGGCCCAGGTGACGATAAAGACGAAGAGCAAATACGGGAACCCGAAGGAATTCATTTTTCTGATTAAAATGAGATAACTGAGCAGGAGGCTTACGTAGCAGCCTCCCAAAAAAGATGAAGCGCTGTCACCAAGTGTATGCCTGGGGAAAGTAATAATTAATGCGATAAGATGAATTAACAAATAAATCGTGAGACCTGTTAAAAGGAGCTCGTGTTCCCGGCTGCTTGGTGCAAAAAAGGCAAGAAAGGGAAAGAGAATGCCGCTTCCGTAAATGAGAAGCGGGTGAGTTTTGAGATTCATGCGCACCATGATGGAGCAGAGTTCGCGCAGGCCTGCCATGGCGAGAAAAACAATCCCGGCCAGGAAAATGTATTTTCCTTCGTAAGAGAGGTAAATCAAAACGGGGATGCCCAGGACTGCGCTGAGGATACGTTCCAAAAGCAAAATTTCCAGGCCCCCTCAAAGCCCTCCGAAACGGCGTTTCCGCTGCTGAAAAGACACCAGTGCCTGCAGAAAGTGGGATGCCCGGAAGTCCGGCCAGAAAACCGGAGTGCTCCAGAATTCGGTATAAGCCGTCTGCCAGAGGAGAAAGTTGCTGATGCGAAGTTCTCCTGCTGGACGGATTAAAAGGTCTGGGTCCGGGAGATCCGCAGTGTAAAGGTGTTTTTCAAAAACAGCTTCGTCGATTTCGGCTGGCTCCAGCTCACCATTTTTGACGCGAAGCGCGATTTTCCGGGCAGCATCCACAATTTCCAGGCGCCCCCCGTAATTCAGCGCAAGATTTAAAATAAGTTTGTCGTTTTGAGAGGTCAGGTCCTGGGCCCTGATAATTTCTTTTTGAGCAGGATCAGGCAGTTCGTGGATGTGTCCAATAGCTCTGATTTGGATTCCCTGCTGGTGCAGTTCATTTAATTCCTTTTGGATATACTCGCACAACAAGTCCATTAAGATATTGATTTCTTCTTGCGGGCGCTTCCAGTTTTCCGTGGAAAAGGCAAACACCGTTAAAATTTTTATCTTTAATTCCAAGCACAGTTTTACGATGTTGCGGAGCGTTTCCACTCCTGCCCGGTGGCCCATTGCCCGGGGGAGCCCCCTTGCCTGGGCCCAGCGTCCGTTGCCGTCCATAATGATGGCTACATGAAAAGGAAGGCGGGCCAAATCAAGTCTTTTCCGTAATTTTTCTTCTTCTTGATAACCGTTTTGTTTTTTAATTCTGATTCGATTTAAAAGACCTTCAATCAATGTTAACTCTCCCAGAAAAGGTTTGGTTAAGAAAAACCCCCTCCATGAGGGGGAAGGCAGGGTCTGCTTACTCTTCCACGATTGCTTCGTTGGGGCATACATCCATGCAAGTTCCACAATCTTCACACTTTTCGGTGTTGATCCGATAGGTGCCATCTACCTCTTCAATCGCTCCATTGGGACATTCATCAAGGCAGGTACCGCAAGCTTCGCACTTATCGGTGATTTTGTAGGGCATTTTATCACCTCCTTTTACGCGGGATCTGAATAAAATTCATGCCCTATGATTAATTCGACTTTTTTTTCTCCAATTTCACGCTGGCGCAAAATTCTTGCCTTTTTACCCGGTTCTTGATGCAAAGGCCCGGTAAAACGAATTTGGATTCGGTAACCTGCCTGTTGAAGGAGGCGAGCACCTTCTTCGTAAAGATAACCGATAACGTCGGGAATCTGAAATTTCATCATCATTGCTCCAAAAATTAAAGTTCCATAATTTCTTTTTCTTTTGCTTCGGCAATTTGATCGATTTGCTTGATGTACTTGTCGGTAGCCTTTTGAATTACCTCGAGACTGCGCTTTGCTTCATCTTGAGAAATTTCCTTTCTCTTTTCCTGACTTTTAACCTGTTCGTTGCCTTCCCGCCTCAAATTTCGGACCGCGACGCGCGCCTCTTCGGCTTTTTTGTGAACCAGTTTAACAAGTTCTTTTCTTTTTTCCTGGGTCAAAGGAGGAATTACGATTCGGATTAAATAGCCGTCACTTACCGGGGTAACGCCAAGGTCCGACTTGAGGATTGCCTTTTCAATTTGCGGGACGAGGTTTCGGTCCCAGGGTTGAATTACAAGAAGGCGCGGTTCGGGGACGGAAATTGCTGCAAGCTGGTTAATGGGGGTTGGTGTTCCGTAATAGTCCACGGAAATCTTATCGAGCAAGGCAGGGGTAGCACGGCCGGCACGTAAAGTTGTGTACTCTTTAGCCAGCAAATCAACCGTTTTTTTCATTTTTTCTTCCAATTGTTGAAGGGCTGTCTTATCCATTACTTTCCCTCCCTACAATGGTACCGATTTTCTCGCCCATAACTGCCTTTAAAATATTTCCTCTTGTTGTGACACTGAAAACAATTATCGGAATTTTATTTTCCATACAGAGGGAGGTCGCAGTGGAATCCATTACACTCAACCCTTTATTCAGAACATCCAGGTATTCCAGCTCGGCAAACTTCCGGGCCCCGGGATTAAGCTGGGGGTCTGAATCATAAACCCCATCTACTTTTTTAGCCATCAGGATTACTTCTGCCTCAATCTCCGCTGCTCGGAGCGCTGCCGTAGTATCGGTGGAGAAGAAAGGATTCCCTGTCCCGCCTGCAAAAATTACAATACGTCCTTTTTCCAGATGGCGGATTGCCCGGCGGCGTATATACGGTTCCGCTACTTCCTTCATTTCAATGGCCGTCTGGACTCTGGTCTCAACTCCGTGTTTTTCCAAAGCATCCTGCAAGGCCAGGGCGTTGATTACGGTCGCAAGCATTCCCATGTAGTCTGCTGTGGCCCGGTCCATTCCCTTTGCGCTCCCTGCGACCCCCCGCCAAATATTTCCTCCCCCGACGACGATTGCGATCTCTACGCCCTTGTCTTTAACCTCTTTAATTTCGGCGGCAATAGCGCTGACAAGATCTGGGTCAATGCCGAACCCTTGATCTCCGGCAAGTGCTTCGCCGCTCAATTTAAGAATAATTCTTCGATATTTAGGATTCTCCATACTGGGGAAAACCTCCAGTTTCCCATATCTTCTACTTCATGTTTGTAAATCCTCTCAACCGGTCAATTTTAGGATTCTTCCCCAAGCCGGAACCTGCAAAAACGGCGGACCACAATATTTTCTCCTAACCGGGCAATATACTCGTTGATTAAATCTTTTACGGTACGTTCAGGGTCTCTGATATAGGGCTGTTCCAGAAGGCAAACTTCCTGGAAGTACTTTTCAAGTCTTCCTGAAACAATTTTATCAATCACCTTTTCAGGTTTGCCTTCATTTAAAGCTTGAGTTCGCAAAATCTCCTTTTCCTTTTCCAGCTGGTCAGGAGGAACATCACTGCGGTCGATATAAAGGGGATTGGATGCTGCTACTTGCATTGCTAATTCCCTGCAGAGGGTTTGATAATCATCTGTTTTGGCAACAAAATCGGTTTCGCAGTTGACTTCGATTAATACCCCTAGCCGGCCTCCGGCGTGAATATAAGCTTCAATTCTGCCCTCCTTGGTGGCTCTTCCTGCTTTTTTCGCGGCGGTAGCAAGCCCCCGTTCTCTCAGGTAAACAAGGGCTTTTTCAAGGTCTCCGCCCGTTTCCGTGAGGGCCCTTTTGCAATCCATCATTCCGGCTCCTGTACGCTCCCGCAATTCTTTCACAAGGTCGGCTTTAATCAAAAAAGATCCCTCCGATCTGTATTTAAGCCTGTTCCTGTTCACCCTGTTTGGCTTCTATCACCGCATCCGCGATCTTCGAGGTAAGTAGACGGACCGCTCTGATAGCATCGTCGTTTCCCGGAATCACATAATCAATTTCATCAGGATCACAGTTAGTATCAACAATTCCAACTGTAGGTATTCCCAATTTTCTGGCTTCACAGACGGCAATTCGCTCTTTCCGGGAATCAACAATGAAAAGCGCTCCCGGAAGCTCGTTCATTTCTTTGATTCCCTTGAGAAACTTTTCCAGTTTATCCTTTTCTGCCTTCAATTTTGTTACCTCTTTTTTGGGGAGGAGATCGAAATATCCCGTTTCCTCCATCTTTTCGAGTTCCTTGAGTCGCTCTACCCGTTTCCTGATGGTGGAAAAATTGGTCAGCATTCCTCCCAACCAGCGAACATTAACATAAAACATTCCGCATCTTTCTGCTTCTTCGCGTACCGACTCCTGTGCCTGTTTTTTCGTTCCTACAAAAAGAATGCTCTTTCCTTCTCTGACCACGTCTTTGACAAAATTGTAGGCTTCGTCAATTTTCTTTACGGTTTTTTGGAGATCGATGATGTAGATTCCGTTCCGCTCCGTAAAAATATAGGGGGCCATTTTGGGGTTCCAGCGTCTTGTTTGGTGGCCGAAGTGAACTCCCGCTTCAAGCAATTGCTTCATAGAAATTACTGCCATTAAGACTCCTCCTTGCAGGTTTTTCCTCCGCTGCTTTCATGCCCAACCGGACCCGGGGGGACCACCGGCTGTATTCAGCAGCGTGTGTTTTATGCCACCGGTTAGTATAACACAAAGATCCGCTCCTGGCAATGAAAAAGGCATCTGTTGGCGAAGACAGATGCCCTATTTTCTACTTTTTTAAGAGAGCCGTTTCCCTTTTAATTCAAGTACCAGTTCCACCTCGTCATAGCCTAAATTTAACCGCTGAGCAATTTCCTGGGGGCTTAACCCCTGGTCGGCCAGTTCGTAGAGTTTTGCGTATTTTTCCCCGTCATTGATCTTGACAGGTTCCTCTTTGCCGGATCTGTTTTCCTTCTGTTTTAATTCCCGACTGTTCCCGCGAGGTTTCCCCTTTCCCTGCGATCTTTGACTCTTTTCTCTTTCTTTGGCTATATTGCGCTTTTCTCCACTTAAACCAACAACGTGAAGACGCTGTTCGAGATGCGCAACTGAATTCCTGACCTGTTTAACCTGTCCTTCTACCTGAGATACCGCAAGGTCAGTATGTTTCCGGGCTGCAGTTAACATCTTTTCCATTTCTTCTTTTATCTGGTAAATTTCTTTAATGGATTCTTCCAAACGTGATATTTCCCTGGTGATCTGGTTTAGTCTCAACTCCCGCCTGTCGCGCCAGATGACCAGAGATACCATGGCGATGATACACAATGTAAGAATACCCAAGGTAATGATTAATAATTTTAATAGTTCCATAACGATCTACCTGCACCTCTAAATTAGATTTTAAGATCAACAATCTGGCCTAAGAGCAGGCTTCCGATGAGTTCCTGTTTTTCTTCCGGCACGGGCTGCTTTTCATGCGGTGCACCCTTCTTTTCATCTTTTTGCCTGGCAGAGGATCGCCTCTCATCGCGCGTTCGTTCCTTGATTCTTGCTTCTTGTGGTTGGGAAAGGTGCTGTACTGTTTTTTGGATGGCTTCGGATTCGTGGAGAAGATGAGCGGCAAAGCTCAGTTGCTGATTCTGCTCGTTTATCTGTTGGACATGCTGAATCCGGCCAACTTCCTGCGTCCTGGGAAGGAGAACCTGAAGGTCGAGTGATTTCAGGGTCATTGCCAACCCCCCGTAAAGAGCCATCTTAACCCCTGTTTAAATTGCGTCAAGCATACGGCGAAATTTTGATTTCCCCTCCCTCCTGGGAGATTGTGACATACTGCATTTCGTCCCGTACATAATAGGTTAGCTGGCCAATCCTGATGATCGTGCCAGGATGAAGGAGATTCTTTACCTTAACCTTCCCCTTGTCAAGAGTGCTGAGCAATCCTAACAATTTAGCCTCCTCTTCCCTTATTTCTTCAAGCTTTCGTTTGAGCTGAAGTTGGGTTCGGGTTAACCTGATTAAAAGCGTCTTTTTCTCCGGGGAAAGTTCCTTGCCTTCGCCTTCTAACCCGCGTAACAGGTTAAGGGCCTTCTCTACTTTATCCAGGTGAGTTTCGGTTTCTGACCGTTCTTTTGAAATTTGATTAAAAGCCATCCTCAGTTCCGGATTCACGCCGACCTCTAATTCCGTGATTGTTGCCAGGTTTGAACCAACGATTTTTGCTTCAATGTCTTCCCCCGCGCGGCAAAGTCCGCCTACAAGAAGCCCCTTTCGGCCGTTAACGATGATTTTCCCTCCTGCATTGACGTGGCTGTGCATGATTGCTTCCCCAACTATTACATTCTGTCCTGCCTGAACATGGGCAGTTTCCAGAAACTTTGCGAAAACGTTTCCCTTGGCAACGATGCGGCCTTTTCCCAGCCCCCGTATCCCCTCCTTTACAACAACATTTCCTCCGGCAATAATGGAGCCCCCTTCAATGGTTTCACGAACCTCGACATCACCTTCTGCCCTTACTGTAAATCCAAATTTGATACTGCCCCGGACCTGAACGCTCCCGATAAAATCAATGTTGCCTGTTGAGAAATCTACATTACCAACTACTTCGTACACAGGCAGCACGTGGATTTTATTATCCTGCATTAAGACGTGGCCACGGGCAGAGGCAATAAGGGTCAGTCCTTCATCTATTAGCTCGGTGTTTTTTCCGGCGCGCAACTGGCAATCCTTCCCGGGGCGGGGAAGGAGCGGTTTTCCTGTAACCGTCGAACCGGGCTCACCCGGGGTCGCCGGAGTTTTAGTTGCCAGCACCTGTCCGGTTTCCACATTATAAATTAGATTTATATTATAATAATCAACTCTTCCATCATCCAGTTCAGCGGGTTTTGGCTTTTGGCCTTCGACCGGAAAGTAGTAAGTGAGCTGGGCGTCTCGCCCGTCTTCAGCAGGCTTCCCGCGTGCCACAAGGACCGGTTCGTTTGACTCGGCCGCCTTTAGGGCTTCTTCTACCCTTGCCTGGTCGATGCCATAGACCACTCCCGCCTTTTTCAGGGCTTCGTAAACCATGTCAGCGGTAACGGGATTTCCGTTAAAGGGCGGAAATATTGTGACATAAGCCTCCATTTCATCTTTGCTCACTTTTACAAGCACTTCGCCGTTTTTTTTCAGGTTTTCCTGGACCGGAGCTATTTTGATTCGCTTCGATTTTTCCTCTACTGCCTCCCTGACCTTGTCCCAGTCAACCTGCTGAAGTGCAAGGGCCTTGATTTCCTGTTCTAAATCTGCAAAGGAAAGAACCTTTCCTGCTCCTTCGGGAGGAAAAACGGTAAGAAAGGTGCCTTCATCTGTAAATTCCAGAAGACGTAAACCGTCAAAGTCTTTAATTCCGGAGAGCGCCCTCTCGCAGATCTTTTCAATCTGGTCCTCTCTATTATTAAGTTCTCCCGGGTTTGGTTTTTTTCCTTCCTGCATAAATATTTTTATCCCCTCCCGTTTAGACTAATTAAGCCCTTTTTCTTTCTGCTTAAGTGCCCTCTCAAACGCAAAATAGCTTTTGTGTGAAGTTGAGAGACCCGGGATTCCGAAACACCGATTACCTTTCCGATTTCTTTTAATGTTAAACCTTCATAGTAATACAGGGTTGTCACCAGCTTTTCTTTTTCGGGAAGCTTTGCAATTGCCTGCGCGAGCACCTCTTTGATTTCTTCAAGTTCAAGGTGTTCAACCGGATCTTTCGCTTTGGGATCGGGAATTACTTCTCCTAGGGAATAGGATTCATTATCTGAATCCGAATACAGGGAGTCTTCGAGAGAAATCAGGGTAACCGGGGCAACTTCATCCATCATCTGGTGGAATTGCTTTAATGTAAGACCCAGATGAGCGGCGATTTCGTGGTCTTCCGGGGGCCTCCCCAAACTTTGCTCAAGGCTGAGGAGGGCTCTTTCCAGGGAGCGTGCCTTATTCCGAACGGATTGCGGAATCCAGTTGAAAGCACGGAGCCAGTCCAAGATCGCTCCTTTGATTCGCGCCAGGGCAAAAGTCTCGAATTTGAATCCTCTGTCCGGATCGAATCTGTCAACAGCGTTGATTAACCCGTAAACCCCCGCATTGATCAGATCGTCTAATTCAAAATGCCCCTTAACTCCAATGGCCAGGCGGCCCGCGACGTACTTCACAAGGGAGACATAGTGGAGGATTAACCGCTCCCGGGCTTCGGAATCGTTTTCTTTTTTAAATTTATGCCAGAGAAGGGCCAGTTCTTGAGAGTCTGCGGCTTCCATCAGAGGGCCTCCCGTGCTCTCTTGAATTTATTTTTCAGGCTGATCCTCAAGTGCCATCTTCCGGACCAGTTCTGCACCCCGTGCCGGGTCCTGACTCAAACGGGAGATCAGGTCCTCGGCCACCTGAGAGGCCTTTCTTTGCCTGAATTCTCCTTCAGTATCTTCAGATTCCCGCTCTCTTTTTTGGCCTGGGACCCGTTCGCCTTTGTTCTGGGGTAAATTTTTATGGGGATGCTGTCTGGTTTCGATTCTTTTCAAACCGAAGCTTAAAAGAGTTGACAAAAGATAAATAATCAGGCCCGAAAGTAGAGAGCGTTTAACCAGAACTGGAAACGAAACCTGTTTGAGAAAACCGGTTAAAAAAATAACAATTCCAAGGATGAGAGCTGCCCAAAGCGCCGGATTCATATAACCTTCTCTCCGTGCTCGATGGTCCGAATATAAAGCTTGCCTGTTGTCGTACAAAGCTCGATGCTGCGGCCGTAATTCCCCCCAACGTCCTGGGCAATTAAGGGGATCTGCTCCTTTGCCAGGGTGCTCTTTGTGGCTTCTATGTTACGTTCTCCAATGCGCATAAAATCTGTTGCACCTGGAAAAGAGAACATTTGGGCTCCACCTGCAATTTTGGCTACAATTCTGTTTTTAAGTGCACCCAATTTGAGCATTTCCGCGACGAGGATACCAACCGCAGTATTGGCAAATTTTGCTTTATTCTCGGAATTTCTTGCCTGTGTGCTGTCAGGTAGCATGATGTGTGCCAGACCACCGATTTTTGCAGCAGGATCAAAAAGACAGATTCCAACACAAGAACCGAGTCCTGCACTGGCAAGATTGGTAGGAGCTTTGGCGACTTTGAGTTCGGCGATTCCTACTTTTAAAATTTCTCCCACTAAGTATTCACCCCAAGTGTACTTAAAATCAGGTCCAGCGAGTCTGCCTCCGGAAGGAAGAAGAGGTACCCTACTACATGATCGGCCTGATACCGGAATTCGGTTTGAATAAAAAGGGCATGATCGCCTGTTTTGCCAAGTTCGTGAAATACGGTTCCCAGAAGGGCACCTGCCATGTCGGTACCGAGAGCCGGCACCGAGGGGAGGTAGGTGAGAGAAGTGAACATGGCCAGGGCGTTCAAAAAAGAACCGGTTAAGATGTTTCCTGCCTCCATGAGAGCCGAGCGTTCAAGTTCGGTCAAAGGCTGTCCCGGCCCTCCTGCTTTGCTTTTAAGCAAAATTTTCACAAGCTGTTTGGCGTCAGAAAAGGGGAGAAGAAACAAAATTCCACCCGGGGCCGAACCCGAAATTTTTAGATAGATTCCTGCCACAAAGGTTTCTGCTCCACCCAAAATTTCGGCTACTTCTGCAAAAGGAAGAATCCTGACCTGGGGAACACTCATTTCAACCCGGTCATCGATCAGTTTGGAAAGGGCTGTAGCAGCATTTCCCGCTCCGATGTTTCCGATTTCTTTCAGTGCATCTACCTGCAGATGGCTTAAAGAGCGAAAATCCCTAGCCAGGTTTATCCCCTCCCTGCCTCTGAAGCCTCTTCACCATGTTCTTTTAGGTTAAGCAGGGAAGCCAGGTCCAGGAGAAGAATAAGGCGCCCCTCGCTCTTTCCGACTCCCAGCAAGTGAGCTGTGCTCGCGGCTACTCCCGGCAGTGCAGGGGGTTCAATGGCGCTACTGCTCAGGTAAAGGACCCCTAAAACTTCATCGACAATCAGACCGACCGGGATCTCCTGAACCTGAGCAACGATGATGCGGGTCCGGGCGGTGTTCGTTCTCGTTCCAAGCCCCAAACGGGAGTGCAAATTTATAACCGGGATGACGTTTCCCCTTAAATTGATGACCCCTTCGATATAGGAAGGAGCCCGGGGCACTCTGGTGATGGGAAGAAGGCGGTTGATTTCCTGGACTTGATTGATTTCCAAACCGTATTCTTCTTTTCCTACAAGAAAAACTACCAGTTGAATTTCGTCTCCAAAAGTTCTTTGGTTTTCCACCATTTTTTACCCCTTCCCTCTCAAAACAGACTGTTCACATCAAGGATTAAAGAGACTTCGCCGTTTCCCAAAATCGTAGCTCCTGCAATACCGGGAATGTCTGTAAGGAGCCTCCCCAGCGATTTAATAACGATGTCTTGCTGTCCCACGAGGAAATCTACAACAAGCCCTACCCGGCGCTCCCCTTTTCGGACCACAACAACGTATAACTCTTCATTTTCGGAAGCTGCTGTTTCCACCCCGAGCAGCCGCTGCAGCCGAACCAGCGGCAAAACCGCTCCCCGGAGCACCATTACCTCCTGGTTTTGCATGGTTTTGATCTGATCGGGCAGAATAAAAGTGGTTTCATCAATTGAACTGAGCGGAATTGCGTACTGCTCTTTCCCCACGCTTACCAGGAGAGCCTGGATAATGGCCAGGGTAAGTGGAAGACTTATTTTAACCTTTGTTCCCACCATTTTTTTCGTTTCAATTTCGATGCTCCCATTTAAGGATTCAATTTTGGACTTGACAACATCAAGCCCTACACCCCGGCCTGAGAGATCGGTCACAATGTCCGCGGTGCTGAAGCCAGGCTGGAAAATTACGTTTAGAACCGCGTTGTCATCCAAATATTCTCCTTCCTTTTCCGTTAAAAAGCCTTTGCTGATTGCATGGCTCCGGACTTTATCGAGGTCTATCCCCCGTCCGTCATCTTCAACTTCGATGATTACGTTATTTCCTTCATGGTAAGCAACAAGACGAAGGCGGGCTGTTTTTGCTTTACCTGCCTGGATCCTTTCTTCGGGATGCTCAATTCCGTGATCAATCGCATTTCTGATTAAGTGCACAAGGGGGTCGCCGATTTCGTCGATTACGGTCCGGTCCAGTTCTGTTTCTTTACCCTCGATGATAAACTGAATGTCTTTTCCCATCTCCCGGGCAAGATCTCTTACCATGCGGGGAAACCTGTTAAAGACCTGTTCGATGGGAACCATCCTTACTTTCATGACGAGGGCCTGAAGATCAGCTGTAAGCCGGCCCATCTGTTCAATTGCTTCGAGGAGATCGGTGAGCCGGTGCGTTAGCCCGATTTGTTCGAGCCGTGTTTTATTGATCACCAGCTCCCCCACCAGGTTCATTAAGTTATCAAGGCGTTCGATATCGACTCTGACCGTTTTCAAGGCGCGGCCTCCAGGTGAGGAAAGAACCGCAGTCTGGTTTTTAAGGGCTTCGGTTTTAGTTTGCAGGGGTGCCGCTTTCTGGCCGCTGAGGCTGCTGGTGCTGATTTTCTGGATGGATAAAACCCTTACCTCTGCAATTTTATCCAGAGCCTGGGAAATTGTTTCCACGGGTGCCTGGGAGACAAAGACTACCTCAAAACTGTCCCCAAAGCGTTCCTCCTCCAAATCCTGAACGGGAGGGTGGCACTTG
Organism: Bacillota bacterium; assembly: GCA_013177945.1. Lineage (NCBI taxonomy): Bacteria > Bacillati > Bacillota > Bacillota bacterium. Next base: position 187,148 of record JABLXW010000001.1, on the reverse strand, counting down.
ATAATCTGTCCGTATTCTTCCAGATTCCGGAAAACCATAAAGGCGCGCACCGATTTCATCACGGTATTTGGGGCCAGACCGACTTTAATATAATAGGGTTGGTACTCGCTGTTTTCGGCGGCTTTGAGAACCGAAACTTCGTATTCATTGAACTCCAGGGGTTCAGAAGAGGGCTGCTCTGGTTCGGAAGAGGGTAAATCCAGGTGGTCGCTGCAGACCTTGCCAAGATCCCGGAGTTCGCTGAGAAGGGGGTGATAGGGGTAAGGTTGTTCCCCGCCGTCTCGCAAATTCTTAATCATCACTTCGAGGGCATCCAGACATCTGAGAAGCACGTCGATAACTTCCGGAGTTACCCGGAGTTTCTTCTCTTTTAAAAGGGCGAGGGCATTTTCCATTTCGTGGGTTAACTCGGTAATTTGTTCAAAACCCATGGTGGCGGCCATGCCCTTCAGGGTATGGGCGGAGCGAAAGATTTCATTCAGAACCTCGTAATCACCAGGATTCCTCTCCAGCTTGAGGAGATTTTCGTTTAAAGATTCCAGATGCTCTTTTGCTTCAGCCAGAAACAAATCCATGTATTGCGACAGGTCCAAAGAAGATTCACCTTCCTTTACATTCTTTATTTAACAGATGGATGATTTCCGATGCGACTGACGGGAGGGGAAGTATGTAATCAGCCAGCTTTGCCTCGATTACGGCCCTCGGCATTCCGAAGACGACCGCAGTTGTTTCATCCTCGGCGATGACTTTTGCATTTTTTTCTTTAATTGCCCTGATTCCCTCCCGGCCGTCATGTCCCATTCCTGTCAGGATCACACCGATTAACTCCCACCCGTTGGCTCTTGCCGCCGACTGCATCATCACATCAACCGAAGGACGGTGGCCGTTTACGGGCGGGTCCTTGCTGAGCCGCAGCAGAGGATCTTTTTGCTGAGGAGAAACTCGCTCCACAAGAAGGTGATAATCACCGGGGGCGATGTAAGCAGTACCCGAAATGACCTTTTCCTGGTCTTCGGCCTCCTTGACCCGTATTTCGGAAATCTGGTCAAGGCGCTCTGCCAAAGAACGCGTGAAGCCAGGGGGCATGTGCTGCACAATAATCACTGCAGCAGGGATATCTTTCGGCAACCTGGGCAGGATCTCGTTCAGGGCTTTCGGCCCTCCTGTCGAAGTTCCGATGAGAACCAGTTTTTTAGGAGCCGTTGGTGCAGGAACTGTCGGTGCAGTCGAATAAAAAGCTTTTTGAGGAATTCTCCCCGGTTCACGAATAAAGGTCTGGTAAACCTTTACCGTTGCCGCGATTTTAACCTTGTTTATGAGTTCTTCTTTTACCTTAGCAAGATCAAGGGAAATAGTGCCGGAAGGCTTGGGAATAAAGTCAACAGCGCCCCTCTGAAGTGCTTTGATCGTAATCTCTGTTCCACTTTGAGTCAGGCTGCTGAGCATAATTACCGGAAGGGGCTTCTCCTGCATGATTTTCTCCAGGGTAACGAGTCCGTCCATTACCGGCATCTCTACGTCTAGGGTCACAACATCAGGCTTGAGCTCGTGTATTTTTTTTAAAGCATCCTCCCCGTTGCGAGCCGTGCCGACTACTTTGAGGACAGGATCTGTTTCGAGCAGATCAGTGATAACTTTTCTCATAAAGGCAGAGTCGTCAACCACGAGAACTTTAACCTGTGAGAAAATTTGGGGCACCTCCTAAACCAGACCCTTTCTTCTCAGTTCACGCTGGCGTTCGAAGACAAAGGCGATAATCCTGTCGCGGTCCGACTCATCAATTACCACAAAATCGATTCCGACCAGATAGAACAACCCGCCTTGATCTTTTGTCTCTTGAGTTCGCACAACTCTTCCTACCAGGTTAATCGTCCCTTTGCGCGGCAGGGTTAGCTCTATCTCCAAATATTCATCTTTTGAAAGCTTGACCGGGGATTTGATCATCACTCCTCCCCCGCTGAGATCGACTGTTTCTGCGCGAAAAATTTCGGACCGCGCGGCGTGCTCCAGGTCCTCGAGAATGCTAAAAGTTAAGGGTAGAGCAACCGGAATGCGCAAATAATTTCTTCTTTGAATCCGCGTTACTTCGCGTGGTCTTTCCGCAATAATTACAGGAACCTGTTGCACCTGTGTTTTGATTACTCTCGTGGTGAAGCTGTAGCTTCCCGTTTGCCCCCAGTAATTGACGGTAATGGTGTCTCCCTTCCGGAGGGGAATCAATGTTCCCTTTTTTAAAGGTGCAGCGAAAACTATTTTATCCGGAAAGATCTCTTCAACCCGGCTGGGATAGCTTCCGGCGTAAGAACTATCCCGAAGTTGGATTTCTACTCTTTGATTGATTTTAAGCTCTTCTTTTACCAATTTTACCAAGGTTTCAGATCCCTTCCTTAACCAAGTCTTTCGTTTTCTTTACCTCGAAAAAAAGCAAGCAGCTGCTCGAAAAAATTCTGGATCCCGCGCGGTGGTTTCCCGGAGCGCTCACCAAGGGATGAAGCAATTTTGATGGTGCTCAATGAGGCCGGGGACCGGGGGAAAGCCAGAAGATAAGCCTGGTGCTTTCGAACTGCATCCTGAACCGCAGTATCAGATGGGATGAACCCTGCGACCTCAATTTTGATATTTAAAAACTGGTGAACAACGCTGATCAGTTTTTGGGCGGCATCAAGGCCTTCCTGCTCGCTGGTTACCATGTTGATGACAAGCTTAATTTTCCCCTTTCCCTGATGGCGGCTAAAAACTTTAATTAAACCGTAGGCATCGGTAAGTGCGGTGGGTTCAGGTGTTGTTACCAGGAGGACCTCGTCTGCCGCCAGGATAAAGGCCAGCACCTGCCTGGAGATCCCTGCGCCTGTATCAATGAAAAGGTAATCCAGATTTTGGCCTAAAGCCGCGATTTCCTGGAGGAGTTTTGTGAGGGCTAGAGGTTCGAGATTGGCAAGTTCTTCAATCCCCGATCCGCCCGGAATAATCCAGAGTCCCGCGGGGCCCGCCTGGAGAATCTCCTCGATCCTTCTTTCCCCTGCGAAAACATGAGCCAGATTGTAGCGCGGAATTAAACCCAAAATTACGTCAATATTGGCCAAGCCCATGTCTGCATCCAGGATCATGACCCGATACCCCGCCTTCGCAAGGGCAAGGGACAATCCCAGCGCCAGATTGGTTTTGCCGACCCCTCCTTTACCGCTCGTTACTGCAACCACCCGGCACCCTTTTGTAGAGTTATAAATTTGACTCCGAATTTGGTCCTGGAGCGACCTGGCAATCATTCTTAATCTTTCAGCCTGGTCCTTCATTTTTCTTTCACCTGCAAAATCAATTTTGCAAGTTTAACGGGATCCGGAACTTCAATGTCGTCAGGAACATTCTGTCCGGTTGTGACATAGGCAAGATTTTTTCGCAGCCTGTTGACGACATTCAGGATCACACCGTAACTTCTGGTTTCGTCAAGTTTGGTGAAGATCAGGTGTTTGATTGGTAGCTGGCTAAACCGTGTCACGGCGTCCCATAAATCTGTTTGCTTTGTGGTGGCTCCCAGCACGAGAAAAATTTCGACATCAGTGCAGGGTTCTAAAAAGGCTTTAAGCTCCGTCATTTGCACCTCGTTAAGCGGACTTCTTCCGGCAGTATCGATGAGGATCAGATCTTTATTTGCGTGTTTTGCAAGGGCATTCTGGAGTTCTTTTGGGGTGTAGGCAACTTCAAGGGGAACGGAGATGATATCCGCATAGGTTTTCAATTGATCTACGGCGGCAACGCGATAGGTGTCAACTGTTGCAAGGGCCACCTGTCTTTTTTCGAGGATGGCAAAAATCGCGGCAAGTTTTGCAATTGTTGTGGTTTTGCCGACTCCGGTGGGCCCCACAACAGCAATTCTTTTTTGTCCTCCGGACTTTTTAAAAAGGATTGGCTGGGGACGCAGCAACCGCCGCACAATCAGATCCTCCAGGGTCTGATAAATCTCCGTGCGGTCCTGCCATTTTGCCGGTTGCAGGAGTTCAATGGCCTCATGGATGATTTTACGGGCGAGCTTTTCTTCAACCTCGCTGGATCTTAAGACCCGGTAAGCCTGGTCAAAATACTTTGGGTAGGTGCCGCCCTGAAAAGTGCTCAACTCCAACTCTTCGAGCATCTGTCCAAGCAGGGTTTTCACTTCTGCAATTTCTTTTTTGACATCCAGGTTGGCCGCCTCTTTCGCAGGATAGGAAGCAATGGAAGAAGGAAGACCAGGGGGTTGAATTTTTTTCGAGAGATGGTTCAGGTCTTTCTCTTCAATTGCTGCGGTAACTTCGACACGATCGCGTCCGAAAAAACCAAAGATACCCCCTTCCCGAAATTTACGGGTGTGTAAGATAACGGCGTCTTTGCCCAGCGTAGCCTTTACTTTGAGCATTGCCTCCTGCATGTCGTTTGCGATGAAACGCCTAACTTTCAACAGTGCTCACCATCCCAACAGACTCAACTTGAATGTTCGGTTGGAGTTCGTTGAAAGAGAGGACGACGAGGCCCGAGAGAACCCTTTCCGTTAAGCGCTTGAAATAAGGCCTGATGCCAGGTGGACACAAGACAACAGGTTGATGTCCTGCCTCGATCATCTTCTGGGCGAGGCTGCGTAGCCGGCTTAATATTTGCTGCGCTTTCTGAGGATCTACGGCAAGGTAGGAACCATGCTCGGTTTTCTGGATGCCGTCTTTAATGATCTGCTCTACTTCGGGATCAAGGGTCAGAACGTAAAGTTTCTGGTCTTCCAGGTACTGCCCGACGATTTGCCTCCCCAGGGCCTGGCGGACGTACTCGGTAAGCAGCTCTGGATCGCGCGTTACGCGGGCGTAGTCTGCCAGAGTTTCGAGAATTGTGACCAGGTCCCGAATGGATACTTTTTCTCTTAGCAGGTTTCCGAGCACCTTCTGGATTTCTCCAAGGCTGAGCAAATCAGGATAAAGTTCGTTGACAACGGCGGCGTAGCTTTTTTTCACATGATCGAGGAGGTTTTGGACATCCTGCCTGCTCAGCAGTTCGTGGGCATGAGTTTTGATAATTTCCGTGAGATGGGTGGCAATCACCGAGGTCGGGTCCACCACCGTAAAACCGGCCAGTTCGGCCTCCTCGCGCTGGTGAGCCTGGATCCATACGGCAGGCAGTCCAAAAGTAGGTTCCTGCGTTCTAACCCCCTTTAATTTGCTCTGAACCTCGGGTCCGAGAGCAAGGAGGTGGTCCAGCATCAGATCGCCGCGCCCCACCTCCACCCCCTTTACTTTGATTACATAGGTGTTCGGGTTTAGCTGCATGTTGTCGCGGAGGCGGACGGGAGGCACGATAAAACCCAGCTCCAGCGCACACTGCCGCCTGATCATCACAATCCGGTCCAGGAGGTCTCCCCCCTGTTTCGAGTCTACAAGAGGGATCAGGTTGTAGCCCAGTTCGATTTCAAGGGGATCGACCTGGACAAGGGAGATAACGTGCTCCGGCTTTTTTGCCTCTTCGAATTCTTGAGCCCGCGCCTTTTCCTCCTCCTGCCGCCTGGCTTCCTTGAAGGAGCGTTCAAGGGTATAAGCCAGGCCGCCGAGAATCCCGGACATGAGGAGGATGGGAAGGGGAGGAAGACCCAGAAGAGCAAGGAGCACCAGGATCCCTCCGGCGATTCCCAGCGCTTTTGGATAACTGAGCAATTGCCTGGAGAGATCCAGGCCAAAGCTGGCTTCCGCCGCTGCGCGTGTTACGATAATCCCGGCCGATGTTGAGACAAGAAGGGCAGGAATCTGAGTGACGAGGCCGTCTCCTACGGTAAGAACTGTATACGTTTGAAGGGCCTGTTGAAAAGTCATTCCCTTTTGCACGACACCCACAAGAAAGCCACCCAGGATGTTAATAACGATGATTACCAGGGCGGCAATGGCGTCACCCCGGACGAACTTGCTGGCACCGTCCATTGCCCCGTAAAAATCTGCCTCCTGCTGGATTTTGCGGCGCCTTGCCCGGGCCTCGTTTTCCGTAATGAGACCCGTGTTCAGGTCCGCGTCGATGCTCATCTGTTTTCCCGGCATTGCGTCCAGGGTAAACCTTGCCGCAACCTCCGAAACCCGTTCTGCGCCCCGGGTAATAACGATGAACTGAATGACGACGAGAATTAAAAAGATGATGAATCCAACTGCGGGGTTTCCTCCGATCACAAAACCTCCGAATTTTTGAATCACCTCGCCGGCGTACGCTTGAAGGAGGATGAGCCGGGTTGTGGAGATGTTCAGGCAGAGGCGAAACAGCGTCATGATCAGGAGGAGCGCCGGGAAAACGGAGAATTCCAGGGGCTCCCGGGTAAAAAGGGATACGAGCAAAATCAGCAGAGAAAGGGCGATGTTGAAGATCAGAAGAACACTGAGCAGTCCTGATGGTACAGGGATAATCATCATGACTACAGCCAGGATGACCGCTACGGCAACTGCGACATCAACGTATTTAAAATAGCGGCTTCCGGTTGATAACACGGCCAATCTAGATCACACCTTTTTTCCGAAAATGATTCGGGCGCAACCGGTAGACGAAAGCCAGCACCTGGGCCACTGCTTCGTAGAGTTCTGGCGGGATTAAATCGCCCACCTCAACGGTTTTATACAAAGTCTGCGCCAGCGGAGGATCCTCAAATATGGTGATTCCGTGCTCCCGGGCGATTGCTTTGATTCTTAATGCCAGCTCGTCAACCCCCTTTGCCAGAACAAGCGGGGCTGCCATTTGTTCCGGGATGTACTGCAGCGCGACGGCATAATGGGTGGGGTTGGTAATCACAACATCTGCCTTCGGAACCTGTTGCATCATCCTCCGGTACGAGATTTGCCTCTGGCGCTGCCGGATGCGGGCGCGAACCCGGGGGTCTCCCTCGTACTGGCGAAACTCTTCTTTCAGTTCTTGCTTTGTCATCCGCAGGGATTTCTCATGCTCCCAGTACTGAAACGCGTAATCGAAGATTGCAAGAACGAGTAAAAGAAGTCCGATGCGCAGGATGATGGCGGTGCTCAATTCTCCCAGGCTGCTTACTGCCTCCGGAACGCTCATGTCCAGGAGACGGGGAAAAAGGCTGAAATTCGCCTTGATTGTACTGTAGGCCAGGTAGCCTACAACCACCACCTTTGCTCCGGATTTCACCAGTTCGAGCAGGGCGCGCCGGGAGAAAATCCGCCTGAGTCCTTCGAAGGGGTTGATCCGGTCCAGCCTTGGCGCGAGGGGCGATGGTGTGAAAAGGAACCCTACCTGGAGAAGATTTGAGGCAAGACCCGCCCCCAGGGCAATTCCCATGACCGGGAGAGAGATCTGAAAAAAAGCTACTGCGCTGAAAAACAGGATCAGGTAAACGGTCTTTGTTCCCCACTCACGTGCAATTAAATCGGTTAGCACTGTTTTTGCGAAATTTGCCACCTGAGCACCCAGCCAGGGGCCGAAGATTTTCAGAAAGAGAAAGGTGCACAGGAGGATTACCGCTGAATTTATTTCGATGCTCCGGATTACCTGGCCCCTTCTCCGGGCTTCTTCCCGGCGCCGGGGAGTTGCTTTTTCTGTGCGTTCTTCCGCAAAGAGCTGTAAATCTAGAGGCTCCCCAGGGTTTCTCAAAAAGCCTTCACCTTCCTAAAATCACCAGGAGTTTATTGAGGTCCTCAAAAAGACCGGTAAAGATCGAACTGAAGATCCAGAGAAAAAGCGGCAGAATAAGCATTAATAAGCCCAGTCCGACCCCGATTTTCAGGGGCAAGCCGACGATAAAGACGTTCATTTGGGGGACGGTGCGGGCAATGATTCCCAAGGCAAGATCTGTGATGAACAGGGCCCCCAGTACCGGAAGGGAAATTTTAAAGGCGGTGAGGAACATTTCACCGGCAAGAGTAAAGATGAACGAATAAAAGGCTCCCGAAAAATGCAGGTTGCCAAGAGGTAGAAAACGGTAACTCCGGGCGAGGGCCGCTAAGAGCATGTGGTGCCCGTTGATCGTGAGAAAGAAAAGCACCGCCAGAATATATTTGAAGTTGCCCAGCACCGGAATTTGAATTCCGTACTGGGGATCGATGACATTCACAATGCCGAAGCCCATCTGCATATCGATCATCTGCCCCGCAAGCTGGAGCGCACTAAAAGTTAGTTGCGTCAGGAAACCTAAAATTGCCCCGATCAGTGCCTCCCCGAGAAATTGAAGGAGATAGCCTCCTGGTGTTTGAGAAATCTGGAAGTTCTCACGAGAGTGGATCGTAAAAATGAGGAAAGTGATCAGGGCTGCCAGCCACACCCTGACCTGACCAGGGATGTTCCGGCTGTTAAATGGGATCGCCGTGAGCATAAAACCTGTAATTCTGGCCCAGATCAGGAAGTAAAGATCAATTTCTTGAAAGAGAGACACCAGAAATTCCATAATCTTCTTTAACCACCGCCAGCCAGACGGTTAATGTTTAAGTAGAGGCTCTGGGTGAAAGAGACCAGAATCTGAAGCATCCACGGCGCGAAAATTACAGCTGCCACCAGTACGGCGATGATCTTCGGAACAAAGCTTAAGGTTTGCTCCTGGATCTGGGTTGTTGCCTGGAAAATACTCACAAGCAAGCCAACCAGCAAACTGACTCCCAGGAGAGGGGCGGATACAAGGAGAACCGCGTACAATGCGTCGCGACCTAAAGTGATAATGAATTCTTCCGTCATCTTCCCGGACTCCTTTAAGAGAAACTCATCACAAGAGAACGGACCAGCAGGTGCCAGCCGTCCACCATAATGAATAAGAGGATCTTAAACGGCAGCGAGATCATCATGGGAGGCAGCATCAACATCCCCATCGACATTAAAGTACTTGCGACGATCATGTCGATCACCAGAAAAGGAATATAGAGAACAAACCCGATCTGGAAGGCGGTCTTTAATTCACTGATTGTAAACGCCGGGATCAAAACGTAATTGGGAATATCCTGGTAGTTGCGAGGCCGGGGAATTTGGGCAAGGGAGACAAAAAGGGCGAGGTCCTTTTCCCTGGTCTGCTTGAACAGGAACTCCCTGATGGGCTCCATCCCCTTTTTAAGAGCCTCTTGCTGGGTGATTTCACCCTTCATATAGGGTTGGACCGCCTCCCGGTTGACCGCCTGCCAGGTTGGCGCCATGATGAAAAACGTCAGGAATAAGGCAAGCCCCACGAGCACCTGGTTGGGCGGCATTTGCTGTGTGGCAAGGGCGCTTCTCATAAACGAAAGAACAACAATGACACGCGTGAAGGAGGTCAACATCATCAGTATTGCCGGTGCCAGAGAAAGAAGCGTGATGATTAAAAGAATCTGGAGGCTTTGCGCCACCTCTGCGGGTCTTTCGGCACTGCCGATCTCGAAGCTGATCCGGGGAAAAGGTATGGTCTGGGCTTCTGCTGCTCGGGCCCCAAGCAGGATAAACATCAGGAGTACGGTTGTTGCAAGAATCAGGATTTTCCGCCTGGCCTCCACTCCGTTATTCCCCTTCCCGGTGCTCGAAAATATCTCTGCTTAAATGTTCTTTCTTCGTTGACAAGATATTTTGAAAGGTTCTTCTTTCCCAAAAGGGGTACCAGGTCCTGCTTCCCGGAAGAGGAGGGTTCCGTGCAGCCTCCTCCTCTTCGAGAAGTGCCGTTAAAAATGAAGCATCATCAATTTCAAGCAGTTTCGTAATGCTGTGGTCTGTAAGGGCAAGGACGTATATTTTTCCGGCAATTTCTGCCAGCAGAAGGCCCCGGTTGGGACCGACCGTTACCTGATCCAGGATTCTGATCCAGCGAGCAGGACGCGTGAAGAAAGGGCGCCGCTGCAAGAACTTTACTACGACCAGAGCAAGTCCGATAACAACGATGAGGCTGATTACCAGCCGCAAAAGCAGGGCACCTATGTTCGGGGGATTGAGAGGGGCCGGGTCCTGGTAGTCTAAGTTGGGAAGTGCTGCGGCCTGAGCAGGCAGTATGGCCATCATCTCCAAGATCCTGAGAGCTTTTGTGAGAACAGGACACTTCATCTTTCGGGAACCCCCGCGTTATCCCAGCACCTTCGCTACTGCCTCTAAAACCCTTTCGGGTTGAAAAGGCTTGACAATAAAGTCTCGCGCTCCCGCCTGGATTGAATCTATTACCATTGCCTGCTGCCCCATTGCGCTGCACATGATGATTTTTGCCTGGGCATCAATTTTTCTGATTTCCCTTACGGCGGTAATTCCATCCATCTCCGGCATCGTGATGTCCATGGTTACGAGATCGGGACGCAGCTCTTTGTACTTGTCTATCGCAACAGCGCCGTTTTCGGCTTCTCCTACCACGACGTAACCGTTTTTCGTAAGAATATCCTTAAGCATCATCCGCATAAAGGCCGCATCGTCTACAATTAAAATCCGCTTCCCCAAAAGTTTTCCCTCCTGATTCAAGATGGTATTTTAATTCTTAAAAATGTTTTACTGGAGGCTGCTCATCCGCTCTGCGGAACTCAAAATTTCGGTTATTCTTACCCCGTAATTTTCATCGATTACTACAACTTCTCCCTTCGCAATCGGCTTTCCGTTCACGAGGATGTCAACTGGTTCCCCTGCCAGCTTGTCGAGCTCTACAATCGCGCCAGGCCCCAGGTCGAGGATCTCTTTGATGGTTTTTTGGGTTCTTCCCAGCTCTACCGTGAACTGCAGCGGAACATCCAGAATTAAAGAAAGATTGCCCGTTTCCTTTGGCGGTGAAGAAGCTGTAAATGGGGCAAATTCTGCCGGCTGAACGACGACACTTCCAGCCGCCACCTCCTGGCGTGCTGCAGCAATATGACCGCCGGCTTTGGCTGCAGGCTGGACCGGCATTTCTGGTTCGGGCCGGGAAACGGCCTTTGCCTCCTCTTTTGGCGCTGGTTCTTTTGCTTCAGAAGGAGCCTCTCCTTTTAATTCTCCAAGCAGACCAAGGCTCATTTCCTTGGCAAAGGGGAGGGGGATGATCTGCATCATTTCGCTCTTCAGCAGATCTTCGATCGAGATTTGAAAAACAACCTGAACCAGCTGTTCGCTTCCGCACTCGATTGCAGGGTCCAGCTGCTCCTCGGCAAGGTTGATTAAACGCAAAGTTGGCGGAGAGATGCTGACCTTTTGGTGAAAGATTGTCGACATCGATGTGGCAGCAGAACCCATCATCTGGTTCATGGCTTCACTGACTGCACTTAGGTGAAGTTCGTTTAATTCTTCCGGGGGGTTGCTGCCGTCCCCTCCCATCATCAGGTCAACAATAATTGCGGCGTCCTGTTTTTTGATGATTAAAAGGTTTTCTCCGACAAGTCCTGCGGTATAACGCACGTTTACAACAACATAAGGTAAAGGGTATTCGGTTTGAAGCTTGTTTCGGGTTGTAATTGTCACCCGGGGTGTCGTGATCTCCACCCTTTTCCCAACGAGACTTGAAAGAGTTGTGGCTGCTGTACCCATTGAGATGTTGGCAACTTCACCCAGCGTATCTTTTTCGAGGTCCGAAAGGGCTTCCGTTTTTCCCTGCAGCAAAAAATCGATTTCTTCTTGAGTCAGGATCTTTTCGCTCAGAAAAGTTCTCCCCCTTTCTCATGAAAACCTGTAATCTGTACGGCCAGCCTGTTGTTCTGGATTCCGGGTTTCGCGTAAAATTTCAGGCGGTTGCCGACCAGTACGTCTAAATGGGCATCAACCCTGCGGTCGAGGGGAACAACGTCACCTGCTTGAAGGTCAAGGAGTTCCTGCACTGTAATCGAAGTGGAACCCAAAATCACCCGCAAAGAAATCCGGGCGGCTTCAATTTTTTGTTGAAGGGAGAGGCGGTATTCCTGTTTGTGTTCTTTGGGGGCCCTTGCAAACCAGTAATGAACACTTAATTTTTCAATGATCGGCTCGAGCACGATGTAGGGAATACAGAAGTTAATGAATCCCTCCAGTTCCCCCACCTTTGTTTCCAGGGAGATCAGAATTACCATTTCCATTGGGGAAACGATCTGCGCAAACTGGGGATTGGATTCGATAAACTCCACCCGGGGGGCTAATGCTGAAATATTTTCCCAGGCTTCTCTCGAAAGATCCAGCATGCGCTGGCTAATCCGTTCGACAATGGTCCGTTCGATTTCCGTGAGAGAACGCGTTTTTGGGGGAGTTCGGCCGGGGCCCCCGAAGAGCCGGTCGATCATCCCAAAGACGATGGGGGGCTGGATTTCCATAATCCCGTTTCCCTCAAGGGGAGCCATGTTGAAAATGATGATGATCGAAGGATCAGGCAAGGAGCGGATGAACTCCTCGTATGTTAACTGTTCAACGGAGGCGACCGATATCTGGACCGGGCTCCGGAGCTGGGCCGAGAGAAAAGTTGCCAGGGCCCGCGCATAATTTTCGTAGATGACCTGAAATGTATTGATTTGCTCTTTGGAAAACTTGTTGGGCCTGCGGAAATCGTAGACCCTTACCTTTTTCGTCTGTTCTTCTTCTTTAAGTTCATCTGCTGTTACCTCTCCTGCTGTAAGAGCGGCCAGCAGGGCGTCAATTTCCGCCTGGGATAAAATTTCCGTCAAAGTGTCACCCCCGAAAAAGTCTACTGCATTACCAGATCCGAGAAGTAAAGGTTCATGATTTTGCCTCCGCTTAAGTACCGGTTAAGGTCTGCCAGCAGTTCATCTTTAAAATGGGGGCGATTCTCGGCGCTCAGGTCCTCACTGGTTTTGCTGTTGAGAAACAAGAGAATGCGGTCTTGCAAAACTGGGAGCTTCTGTTTGACCTCTTCTGCCAGAGATTGCTGACTTAATTCAAATACTACTTTAACTTTAACGAACTTCTTTTCTCCTCCCTGGGCAAGGTTGGTGGTGAATTCTCCGGCCTCAAAAAGCGGGCCGATCGCAGAAAGTTCGTTTTTTGCTTGATCTGAAGAGCCGGTTCCCCCAGGGTTTCCGGTGTTGTGCTTCATGGCCAGATAGAATACGAGAAATGCCACTAAAGCACAGACTATAATTGCTCCAAACCCCAGCATAAGAAGCCTTTGATCCAGATAAATTCCCCGTTGGGCCCTGCTCTGGTTTCCCTGTTCCCCTGTTGCCTCTTGAGCCATAGAGCGACCTCCCTTGCGAAACTTTCTCCCGGATCATCCGTGTTATCCGGCACTTTGCCGTTCCCCCGGTTTCTGATTCAGGGGAGCCGGCTCCTTTTTTCCCAGTTCTTGTTTCAGGATTAAAATATCTACCCGCCGGTTTTGTCTCCTGTTCTCTTCGCTGGTATTGGGAACAACCGGGCGGTACTCGCCATAACCTACAGCGGAGAGGCGTTCTCCCGGAACGCCCAGGGAAATAAGATATTGAATTACCGTTGTTGCCCTTGCTGTGGAAAGCTCCCAGTTTGAAGGATATGAGGGCGTTTTGATGGGAAGATCGCAGGTGTGGCCTTCGATCCGTACCTGGTTCGGAATCTGCTTGAGAAAGGCTGCAACAACTGTCAGCGCCCTCTTTGCTTCTGGTTTTAAAATTGCTTTTCCGGGATCGAAGAGAACCGTTTCCTGAAACCTTAAAATCAAACCCCTTTCATCCAAAACCAGCTTTACTTTCCCCTGAAAGCTCTGGTTTTGCAGGAACTGTTCTGCCCCTTCTTTTACTTCGCGCAGCTGGGCGTCGGCCAGAAGCTGTTCTTCCAGGCTCTGCCCTTTCGGGAGCACCCCGGTCTGGCCCTCGAAGAAGCCGAGGGACCCCCGGATCGAGAGCAGGGCTGCCTGGAAACGCTCTACATCGATGACAGAAAAGGCGTAAAGAGCCACAAAGAAGGCAAGAAGTAGGGTCACCATATCTCCGTAGGTGAGCATCCAGTATGGGGACCCGACCCTGGGGGGATCTCCTCTCCTCCGGTTTGCCCTCATTTAAAGACCCCCTGTTGAACGTATTTCCCGGGCGTAGTGAATGTTCTCTCGCAAACGCGGGGCCAGGAAAACCTTCATCTTTTCTTCAACAATCCGGGGGTTTTCCCCGGCCTGGATGGAAAGAATTCCTTCGATCATCACTTCCCGTAAAAGCACCTCTTCACTGGTTCGCACCCTCAATTTGCCGGCAATCGGGTTAAAGATCAGATTTGCCAGCAGCGCCCCGTAGAAGGTTGTAATCAGCGCAGTGGCCATTCCCGGACCGATTTGTTCGGGTTTATCGAGCACTCCCAGCATCTGAATTAAACCTATGAGGGTTCCGATCATTCCGAAGGCCGGAGCAAGAAGGCCCATTGTTTCAAAAATGGCCTGGCCCGCTTTATGGCGCTCTTCCAGGAAAGTAAGATCTGTCTCCAGAATGCTCCGCACGAGTTCCGGATCCGTCCCGTCCACGACAAGCTGAATTCCTTTCTGGAGAAACCTGTCATCCACCGTTTCCGCCTCGGCCTCAAGCGCCAGCAGCCCCTCCCGTCTTGCCTTTTCGGCGAAGCCAACCAGGATTCGGATTATTTCGGTAGGGTCCTTAACCTTGGTAAAAAAGGCGTTCTTCAGAACCCTCGCGACCCCAATCACCTTTGGTAGGGGGTAGTTGATTAAAGTGCTTGCCAGGGTTCCCCCGATTACGATCATGATCGAGGGAAGATCCCAGAAGGTCCCAATTGATCCACCCATTTTTATTGCCCAGAAAAGAAGGAACAAACCTGATAAGAGGCCAAGCGCGGTTGCGAAATCCATTTCCTACACCTCGTCTTGATCTTTCTCCAGTTCTTGCTTTCCATCCACTTCCGGTTCTGCATTTTCTTCTAAATTTAAAGATGCGCGGACGAGGGTCCCCCGAAAAACCGTGATTCTCTTGATGATTTCAGGTATGTCTTCCTTCACCACGATTTTTCTTCCTGTGGTGAGGGTCAAAACGGTGTCAGGGGTCTTTTCGATGAACTCGATCAAATCCGAATTAACGTAAAACTCCTCCCCGTTCAAACGGGTTACTTTAATCACCCTGCTTCTCACTCCTGCCCCCGTCCCTACCCGGGGGAGCGGACTGCGCCGGCGCGGGCGCGTCCGCTCCCTTCGGGTGCTGGCCGGGAAAAGTAGGCGCACGAAAAAGGAACGCCAGTCCATTAAAGCCACCTTAACGCTTCAGATTAACCAGTTCCTGCAGCATCTCGTCAGATGCCGTGATCACCCGGGAGTTCGCCTGAAACCCCCGCTGCGTGACAATCAGGTCCGTGAACTCCGAGGAGAGATCCACGTTCGACATCTCCAGCGACCCGGGCTTGATTGTCCCATAACCACTTGTACCGGGTGGCGCCGGGTCTATTTTTCCTGAGTTGCTGGATTCGATGAAAAGGGAATTTCCTGCTTTCAGAAGCCCTGCCGGGTTGGTGAAGCGCCTCAAAGCCACCTGGGCAAGCGCCCTTGTGGTCCCATTGGAAAATACCCCCACAATTGTTCCAGACTGGTCTATGGTCAGGCTCTCAAGCACTCCCGAGGGGTACCCGTCCTGAGACTGCACCGTGGCCGTGGTCTCCGCAGCGTACTGCGTCATTTTCGAAAAATCAGGAGTGATGTTGACTTCTGCTAAATACCCGGTTCCGTCAGGATCAAACTTAAAGGGGTTAGTTTCTGAATAACTTTGCCATTTACCCTCATTATTGAACGAAACAGTACCTTCCCCTTGATATGTCCCAGGCGGTGCGATACTATTTCCTGCAGAGTTAAGCATATTAATTAATTTGCAAGTCCAATTTCCGCCTCCAGTGTTTGTAAATTCTATCACAGCTGTATAAGTGTTGCCCAGGGAATCGTAGACAGTTTGGCGAACTGTTACAGTGTCATTAATCGCAAGACGAGAATCAAGGTTGCCAGCAAAAACTATATTTTCTGTGGCTTTTGCTGGCTCCGTTTCATTTAAATTAATTTTCAAGATTACGGGATCTTGTTCTGAGTTAATTCTCCCTGTAGTATCGGCAAGCCAGCCCAGGACGTGCATCCCGTTCAGGTTGCTGACGAGGTTGCCGTTGCTGTCGAAGTCGAACGAGCCGACCCTGGTATAGAACTCTCTACCGGCTTCTTTTTCGGCGAGGATAAAGAAGCCTTCGCCGTCGATTCCCAGATCGGTCATTTTTCCTGTTTCCTGGAGGCTGGCGCTGGTCATGATGGTGTCAATGCTTCCCATGGTGACCCCAAGTCCGATCTGGATCGGGTTTGTACCTCCGCGCCCGTTGTCGACAGGGCGGCTTGCCCCCCTGATGGTCTGGTTGAGCATGTCCTGGAAGGTAACCCGGCTCTTTTTGAAACCGGGGGTGTTTACATTGGCGATGTTGTTGCCGATTACATCCATCCGCTGCTGGTGAGTTTTCAAGCCAGAAACAGCGGAAAACAGGGAACGCATCATTTTAAATCTAACCTCCTTTTTCGGGGTGGTTTACTTCGGTCTTTCGGTAAACCCGGGCCCCCTCTCATGAGGTCCGGCCCTTTTCCCCAAGAATAATTGGCGTTCAGATAATCACGGCGCTGTCGATGTTTGTGAAAACGTTTCCACGCAAACTTTTTTCATCAAGAGCGGTGATCACCGTGCGGTTCTTGATGCTGACCACAAAGGCGAAGTTGTCTACCAGGATCAGCGAGTCGCGTGCTCCCTTTGCGGCTGCCTTTTCCACTGCGGCATGGATGCGCTGCAGGTGGTCCGGGCTTAAAGAGATCTCCCTTTTCGCAATCCGCTCCTGGGCGTGGCGGGAAAACTTCAGTGTTTTCTGGGCGAGAATCTCCGCAAAGGAAGCGGATTGCTTGACTTCTCTTTGGGCCTCCTTTCCCTGCTCTGGCGCCGGCGGCAGGAGCGGTTGCGGAAAATAAACCCTTTCCGTCACCTATGACCCACCACCTTGAGGAAGTCCAACCCGGTAAACCCACGAAATGGGGATTTCTTTTTCCGGCAGCATCAGCCAGATTTCTCCTGCTTTGAGGTAATAGCCCCGCACCTGACCCCCGAATAGTTCTCCTGTTTCTGGATTTTTTGCTTCTACTTCTTTTCCCAGCATGTTTGCAGCAAAAAGGAGGACTTCCTTCTCCCAAGAGAGTTCCTGAAGGTAAGCCAGGTAACTCAAATTTTTGTTTAAGCCCTGCAGCTGCTCAAGTGAGGTTAACTGGGCCATCTGGGCGATGAATTCCGTGTTCTTCACCGGCTCCAGAGGGTCCTGGTGCCGGAGCTGGCTGATCAGCAGTTTCAAGAAATCTTCTTTCCCGAGCACCTGGTTTGTTTCCGATGCAGGTTGTTGGGACAGCGCAGAAATTGCATTTACAGCAGCCATATTTTCACCTCCTTGCCGTATGAGAAAATCCAGCACCTTTTCATTTAGACGAGGTAATCAACCAATCCCGGCGCTCCCCGGGAAGCACTCTCCGCCTTGCCGTTCTCACCCCTGGCTGAGACATCTTCAAGTGCGCCGGCGCAAGGAAGATTGTGCTGAGGTGTCTGGGCCTCCTGATGGGTTTGGGAAAATCCCTGGAAGTTTGTCTGGCTGTCCACGGCGACGCTTACCTGCTGCCAGGAAATGCCATGCTGTTCGAGAGACTGCCGCAGTTCGGGAAGGCGTGTTTCGATCAGGTTGGCTACAGCAGGGTTTTCCGCCAGGAAACGGGCCTGGAGAACCCCCTTTTCCAAACTGATCACCAGGTCCAGTTTCCCGAGAAATTCCGGCTTAAGGTGGATCTTGAGGGTGGTTGCTTCCTTCCCAACGGCCAGGTGGGCCCTTTCCACAACCTGTTCCACGATCTGTTTCATGATTCCTTCCGGTTTGCCAGGCTTGCTGTTGCCAGGCTCTGGCTGGAGGTGGAAGTTAAACTGTGCTTCCCGAAGGGCCGGCGCGGTCCGGAAAATATCCTGGAGTGAATTATCCCGGTTCAAGAGGGCTTTTGCCTCCGGCACGCTCGTTGTGCCGTCCTTTTTGGAAGCCTGTTGTCCCATCCCTTCTTCAAAGAAAGTTTCGCAGAAAACCGGTGATAGAGGTTTGGCTTTCCGGTTTCCGGCATCCTCCCCTGCAGCATGGAATGAGAGGCTCCCGGGTTCTGGCCGGAAGGCCTTAGCTTGAACCGCCTGTTCAACCGGTTCAGCTGCAACTTTCCGGGCAGAAAGAGGCAGCCCCTGTTCTTCTGAAGAAGCGGGCGGGCTTTTTTCCAGAAGATTTCCTGGTTTCATTTCTGAAAGTGCGCTAAAAGCTGCTTTGCTTGCTTCGGACAGTTTATGATTAACTGATTGGGAGATGCCGGTGCTTGAACTGCCGTGCCCTGCTTCTCCTGGGTCCGTTTCCGTTCCCGGAAACCAGGCGGATTCCGGGTTGAAACCAGATCGCGGTGCAGCTCTCAGCACCGGACCGCCGGTGGAGGAGGTGCCGTCCTGGAGCAGAAACGCCTGGTTTAATTTTACAGAAATCACAGGTTCCCCTTTGACGGACAACAGGGGATGCCCCTGGGGCAGAACTGCTTGGGAGAATTGCGGCAGCTGGAGGCAAGAAGCGAGGACGGCCCCCCACTCCGGACCGAAACCGGGAATTTCCCCCTCGACATTTTCCGGTTTCTCATCCTCCGGTGTTTGGAATGTAGCAGCTTCTGAAAGAAAAGCGCTTCGATTTGGTGCAATCTGAACCGAATTTCCGGGCAGGCCGGACGAGTTCCCGGTTCCCCCTTGAATACCCTGCTGCGCGATGAGGACAAGAAGCAGGTTGAGAAAGGGAGAGCCTGCAGGATCAGGGGAACCTCCATCTGTTAAAAACACAGATGCTGAGTTAACCGGCGGGAGGAGCACAGATGGGGTCTCGATTGCCAATAGATTCACCTCCTTTCCTTGAAGCTGTTTTCAGGCACCGGCCTGGGCTGCACTGCTTGCGATTACTTTCAGCAGTTCGGCTGCCCGCGCCGGTTCCATTGCGGCCAGAATCTGCCCTGCCTGTTCTTTGTCCATCGCCTGGAGAATTTCTGCTGCCACTTCGGGATCGAGGTTGTTCAGGATCGCCACCGCAGCTGCCGGTTTCATGTCTGCGTAATAAGCTGCAAGGGCGCGGTAACTCTCCTTTTTTGCCTGTTTTTGGGCAAGCCCCTCCTTTTGCAGGGCAAGAGTTTTTTCAAGGTCCTTTTGAATCTCTCGTAAAGCCCTTTCCCGCTCCTGCAACTCTTTGACTTCTCTTTCGAGTTCAGCAACCCGAGACTTGAGCCGCTTATTTTCTTCCGCCAGGGAAACGGGTTCTTTTTTGCCCACCGTTTCTCTTGAAATCCACCGGTCTAAGAATGGCACCTTTGCCGCCCAGTCTTTAAGATCGATCCAGCCCGTGGTGGAGGCGGCTACAATTCCCCCGCCGGCTATCACAATCAAACAGGCGGCAAAAAGTTTCCAGGATACAGGGAATGGTCGCGCCATTTTTCCCTCCTAGGCTTTCAAGAAACGGATTGTTCCTGCTTCATCCAGGTGCTTTTGTTCCTCGCGGAGAAAGTCCTCGTAGTAAGATGCCCAGAGCCGCTCCCGGAGGCGCTCCAGAATCCTTTTCTCTTTGCGCAGGTCGAGGAATTCCTGCTGCTGCTGCAGCAATTTACACCTCGCTTCGGCGACCACCAGGGCCTGCTGTTCTTTCTTTTCCTTTTGGAACTGTGTATACCCCTCGCCAAGGGTAAGCAGCTCAAGTTCAATCAGGCCGCGCCGCGCCTCCCGGTTTCGTTCCAGCAGTTCCTTCAGCTCGTTTTGGATCCCGGCCAGAATTTCCGCTTCTCTCTGGTACTCCGCCTGGGCCCGGCCAAGCTTCAGGCGGGCTATCTCTTCCTGCTGTGCCTTTAAGTTGAGAAAGTTTTGAAAGCGAA
Source organism: Bacillota bacterium (assembly GCA_013177945.1). NCBI lineage: Bacteria > Bacillati > Bacillota > Bacillota bacterium. Next base: position 167,395 of record JABLXW010000001.1, on the reverse strand, counting down.
AACGAAACCGCCTCAAGGTTCCTTTATTCCCCTCTGGAAAGACTTCGCAGGTGTCAAAACCTATGAAAACAAGCGAAAGAGCAGCTCTTGCGTTGCTTCAAAGCTGTATTTCTCCCAGATGCCTTGCTGCAGAAAGGTCCGGCATTTTTCGATCATCTGGATTGCTTCGTCGATTTTGGGGTTGGAGCCCCTTTGATAGGCGCCGATTTCGATAAGATCCTTTGCCTCCTGGTAAGTTGCGAGAATGCTTCTTAACCGTGCAGCTTTTTCTAAATGTTCTGAAGGGACGAGATCGATCATTACTCTGCTTACGGAATTTAGAACATCGATCGCAGGGTAGTGGTTCTGGGCGGCCAGCTCCCGCGAGAGAATGATGTGCCCGTCCAGGGTGCCGCGCACGGCGTCGGTAATCGGCTCGTTCAGGTCGTCTCCATCCACCAAAACCGCGTAAAGCCCGGTGATCGTCCCTTTTAAAGAGGTGCCCGCCCTTTCCAGGAGCTTGGGCAGGAGGGCGAAGACGGAAGGGGTATAGCCCCTTGTTGCCGGGGGCTCTCCGATTGCAAGACCCACTTCACGCTGGGCCATCGCAAAGCGGGTTACAGAATCCATCATCAAAAGCACGTCCCTCCCCTGGTCCCGGAAATACTCTGCAATTGCCGTCGCCAGCAAGGCTCCCTTCAGCCGGACGAGTGCGGGCTGATCCGCGGTTGCAGCAACAACCACTGAACGGGCCAACCCCTCATCCCCCAGATCCCTTTCGATGAATTCCCTGACCTCCCGGCCGCGCTCGCCGATGAGGGCAATTACGTTGACATCTGCCGTCGTGTTGCGGGCGGCCATTCCCAGAAGGATGCTTTTCCCTACTCCGCTCCCGGCAAAAATTCCGATCCGCTGCCCTTTCCCGCATGTGAGGAGCCCGTCAATTGCTTTGATTCCTAAAGGCAGAACTTCGCGGATCCGCCTTCTTTCCAGGGGGTTGCGCGCCTCGGCAGTGACGGGGTACCAGTCCGCAAAGGAGACGGGTCCCCGCCCGTCCAGGGGCCTTCCAAGACCGTCCAGCACACGCCCGATAAGCCCCGGGCCCACCCCGATTTTAAAAACCTCTCCCGTTGCCACGACTTCGCAACCAGGTCCGATCCCGGTCATTTCTCCGAGCGGCATGAGGATTGTGTGCTGCCCCCGGAAGCCCACGATCTCTGCTTTAATTCTCCCCTCGGGTGTCGTGATGTAGCAGAGTTCCCCCACATTTCCCCGGGGGCCCAGGGCTTCGATCGTAAGCCCGATAATCTGAACGATCCTGCCGTGGTATTTAATAGGATCAAGTTCTTCACTCCGCATAATGTATCTTTTGAGGCTAACCACCCTGGCTTACCTCCAGGAGGTCCGACAGCGCCGCCTGCAGCTGCCCTTCAACGGTGCCGTCAACGACTCCGTAGGGCGTTTCCGCAAGACAGCCCCCGTTTTCGATTGAGTTGTCAATCTCTACCCTGACCACCGCCCTGTTCTGCCCATTTTTTTCCAGAAGATCCCCGATGTACTCATAATCGCTGGAGTGAACCTTCAGGGTAACATCTCCATCTGCCAGGGCCTTGGCCAGGGTTGCCCTTGCAATCGAGGCTATCTGATCGGGAGCAAGCTTGAGTTCGGCGTGAATGATCTGCCTTGCTATGTTTACGGCAAGCTGGATCAGTTCTGGTTCAGCTTGCTGGATTAAGCGGCGTCTTTCCTCCTCAAGGGCAGCCCTTTCCGACTCTTTAAAGGCATTGAATTTTTCCCACTCCTCCGCAAGAGCCTGCCGTCCCGCGGTAAAACCTGCCTCGTATCCGGTTTTTTCGGCCTCCTTCTTCAGGCCGTCGATCTTTTCGCGGGCTTCCCGCAGGATCGCCTGGGCCTCTGCTTTGGCGTCGGAAATGATTTTTTCTGCCTGGACTCTGGCTTCGTTTAAAAGCTGGTGGACCATTTCCTCCGTTTCCGCAATGATGGCCTCGGCAGCTTCGGCATTAAAGGCTTCAGGGTCCGGGATCTCAAGCTCTGGACCTCTCTTTTCTTTTTCCCCACATTTCTGTTCCCACTCAATCAGCCTGGGAAGGGTTACCACAAGATTGGTTGCCTTGATTACTTTGGACAGCCTAAACAATAATTTCCTCCCTCCCTCCCCGGGTGATGATGATCTGCCCCTGCTCTTCCAGCTTCCGGATAATTGATACAATTCTTTGCTGGGCCTCTTCTACATCCCGGAGCCGCACCGGTCCCATATATTCAATGTCCTCTTTCAGCATCTGGGCTGCCCGTTTTGAAATATTGCGCTCGATCTTGTTCATCACTTCTTCTCCTGCTCCCTTCAGGGCCAGCGCCAGGTCATGGGAATCAACCTCCCGCAGGACCAGCTGGACCGAGCGGTCATCCAGCTGGACAATGTCCTCAAAAACGAACATCAGCTTTTTAACTTCTTCAGCAAGTTCTGGATCCTGAACCTCGAGGGCTTCGATGATAGTTTTCTCCGTGCTCCGGTCGACCCGGTTCAGGACCTCGACAAGCGCCTTTACGCCCCCGGCACTCGTGTAGTCCTGGGTTACCACAGATGACAGCTTGCGCTCCAGGACCTTTTCGACCTCTTTTAAAATCTCCGGGGAGGTGCGATCCATCAACGCCACCCTCCGGGCCACTTCGCTTTGCTGGTCTGCGGGGAGCGCCGAGAGGACAGAGGCTGCCTGATCCGGTTCCAGGTAAGCCATAATCAAAGCAATGGTTTGCGGGTGTTCGCCCTGAATAAAGTTGAGGAGTTGACCCGGATCTGCCTTCCTGATAAAGTCGAAGGGGCGGACCTGAAGGGAGGCCGTAAGGCGCCCGATAATTTCTGATGCTTTTTGGGGGCCCAGGGCCTTTTCTAAGAGTTCACGTGCGTAGTCTATGCCCCCCTGACTGATGTACTCGTTCGCAACACACATCTGGTAAAACTCCTGATAAACTTCATCCCGCTTTTCTGGCGGCACTTTTCTGATGTTGGCAATTTCCAGGGTGAGCTGTTCGATTTCTTCTTCCTGCAGGTATTTAAAGATTTGGGATGAAAGCTCTGGTCCCAACGAGATGAGAAGAATTGCGGCCTTCTGCTTTCCTGTTAAGGCTTTCATGCACTCTCACCTCGACTCTTCAGTTAACCAGGTTTTGAGAAGCTGGGCAGCCTCCTTTGGGTTTTGGCGGACAAGCCGGTGAATTTGTTCGAAGATCCTGGCCCTTTCCCTTTCCTCCTCCGTCAGTTCCGGCTCCTGTGCGGCCAGGGCTTCTTCCACGGTCATCCGCGGACCGGCAAGGTAATCGATTTCCGCCTCGGGACGGCGCCGGCGGAGAACCCATCCCAGGAGGATCAAAGCCCCCAGCAGAGCCCCTGCAGTTATTCCGTATGTAACAAGCTGCTGGCGCCGCCTTGTTGCTGCCATCTCTTTTTCGAGCTGGCGCGCCCACGCTGTGTTGAAGGGCATGCTGGTTACAGTAAGGTTGTCTCCCCTTTCGGGGCGGATTCCCGCAGCTGCGGTAACCAGTTCTTCGATCTCCTGCTGCTGTTGCAAATCAAGTTGTCCATCCACAACAACAGAGACAGATAGCTGCTTGATCTGGCCGGGAGCAACTACCCGGTATTCTTCCTGCTTGTCAACTTCGTAGTTTGTGGTTTTTTCTGTTTTTTGGTACTGGCTTCTCCCCTGCCCCTCCGGTTGGGTATATAGCGGGATGTTCCCGCCGGGGCCAGGTTCACCCTCAGGAGTGAGGTTCTCCGAGGAAGAAGTTTCCTCCTTTGTCTGCTGGCTTCTTACCGTCTTATCTCCAAAGTCCTCCCTGCGGATCTCAACCCGATCGAAATCAAGGACCGCGTTGGCGCGGACAACGGCTTTCCCTTGGCCAACAATCCTTTCCAGCATTGATTGAATCGACTTTTCCAGTTGCTTCTCGAAATCCCGCTCAACCTGGATCTGGCTGGCTGTCAGCCTGGTTGTCTGGGGCGTTTCCTGGGTGGCGTCGAGCTCCTCAGAAAGGATGTTCCCCTGGGTATCCACAACTGTAACGTTTTCCGGTTTCAAGCCTTCAACTCCGCTTGAAACAAGGTGCACAATCCCGGCAATCTGGTTGTTCTGCAAACGGCGGCCCGGTTTTAATTTTAGTAGTACAGCGGCAGTGGCATCCTTTTCCTTTTCAGTGAAGAGAGAGGGTTCAGGAATTACAATGTGAATCCGCACGTCTTCAACAGCTTCCAGTTTGCGAATCGTTCGCTCCAGTTCTCCCTGCAGGGCAACCAGGTATTTAATTCTGCGCTCGCTTTCTGTTTCTCCAAAGCGGGTCTGGTTGAAAATTTCAAAACCAACACCTCCGCCCTTTGGCAGCCCTTCACCGGCAAGGTCAAGGCGGAGCTGGTACTTTTGGGATGCAGGAACGAGAACAGTGCTTCCTTCGTTGCTCAATTGGTAAGGAATTTTTTTCTCCTTCAGATACTCGGTAATTGCAGCAGCATCCTGAGGATCAAGGTTTGTATAGAGCGGCACAAAGTCGGGCTTGCCCGCCTGGGTGATAAGAAAGACAGAAATGGTCGCAATTAGCAATACACCTGCTCCAAAGAGAACCTTTTGGTTAAGTGTTAACTTGTTCCAGAAGTTGAGAATGGCTTCCTTCTGCTTCAGCCAGACTTGCATAAATTCGATCAATCCCAGAAGCTAAACTTGGAGACGCATAATTTCGTGGTATGCATCAATTAATTTGTTTTGAATCTGGGTGAGGAGCTGCAAAGCAAGCACAGCCTTTTCTGTTGCGATGATTACCTCGTGAAAGCTTTTGGCTTCTCCCAGGGCCGCCTCCATCGCCTTTTGTTCTGCTTCTTTCTGAAGGGCGTTTGCCTCCTGCCAGGCGCGCGTGAAAATCTCCTTAAACGGGATCCCGGGCGCCTCTTTTTCTCCTCTGTTGTTCTGGTTCCCGAACAAGGTTTCTCTTGTTGGATACAGTACCGTCCCCAAAAGAGGCTCCTGCATTGGATCTCCTCCTCCAGAAGGTCTGCTTTATTAACTTAATTTTAACTTAACTCCGCCCGATTTCCAGCGCCCGCATGCTCATTTCCTTTGTTGCATTAAGTGCTGTTACGTTTGCCTCGTAGGCTCTGCTTGCACTGATGAGGTCTACCATTTCTTCAACGATGTTCACATTGGGCATCCGGACGTAGCCCCGCTCATCTGCATCCGGATGGTCGGGATTGTAAACAAGAGGAAAGGGTCGGGGGTCGGTTTCAATTGCCTTTACCCTTACGCCCTGAATTGCAGCTTCGAACTCCTTCAAGATGGAGGCAAAGGCAGGAACCCGGGCCTCAAAGATCACTCTCTGCCGCCGGTAGGGAAGCGGGCGACCTTCAGCGTCGACCTGGCCTGATCTGGTGGTTTCCGCATTGGCAATGTTGTTTGCAATCACATCCAGGCGCAGGCGCTGCGCCGTCAAACCACTTCCGCTTATTTCGATTCCGGTGTAAAGACCCATGGCCTACCGGTACCTCCCTTCAGTGATCGCGATTCGCAGCATTCCAAAGTGCTCTGTCACCAGCCGGGTAAGAAGGTTGTAGTTCAGGAGATTTGCTGCCTGCTGTGCCATTTCTGCTTCAATATCCACGTTGTTTCCGTCATTCCGCCAGCTCGCCTGGCGTGAACGGGTAATGACAGGTTGAACCTCTTCCAGGCCTGGCTTTCCTCCCAGGTGGCGGGGATTTGTTTTCGATAGCGGCAGGGTTGGCGCGCTCTGCAGTATTTCCTTTAGTTTCTCCTCGAAACTTACCTCCTGGCGTTTATAGTAAGGTGTATCAACATTTGCAATATTGCTGGCAATCACTTGCTGGCGCAGCCAGGTGCAGTCGAGCGCCCGTTCCAAAAGCGGGATCAGCGGGGCTCCCAGTTGCTGCCACACTCTTCTTCCCTCCCATGTAAGATACTAGCTGAACAGGGGCATTCTGCCATATAAAACGACAGCAGGCCTCCAGCCTTGCTAATTTTAACTAATAGTTTCGAGGTTGCCTTCCAAAATCCTTCTTTTTCGACAAAAAAATGAAGCAGTGGTCAGTTTTTTCTATCCCCAATTTACCACTGCTTCAGGACCTTTTGGTATGTTACGTTTTTCCTAACTTTTTAGTACTAAAGACCTACGGCAGTTAGCGGATCTTTTTGTTCCACCTGATCTTTTTCAGTTCGTCCAGGAGATTCTCGTTGAGAATTCGGATGTAAGTCCCCTTCATCCCCAGGGACTTTGCCTCAATCACCCCGGCGCTTTCCAGCTTGCGCAAGGCGTTCACGATTACGGAGCGCGTGATTCCTACCCGGTCTGCAATTCTGCTCGCAACAAGCAAACCTTCGGGGCCTCCCAGTTCAAAAAAGATGTGTTCTGCAGCCTCCATTTCCGAAAAGGAAAGAGTTCCTAAAGCGATCTGAACGGCGGCCTTTTTTCTCGTATCTGCCTCTATCCGCTCGGTTTTAATCCGCATGATTTCCATTCCGACAACGGTGGCGCCGTATTCGGCCAGAACCAGTTCGGCTGGCCCCAAATCAGACCCGATCTTTGTCAGGATCAAGCTTCCCAGGCGTTCTCCCCCTCCGAAGATAGGAATGATAGTCATTTTTTTGTTGCTTAAAGGGCATTTTTCAGAGGGGTGAAAGAAACAGCTATTGGCTTGCTGGGAAACATTTGCCTTCGTCTCGGTGATGAGAAGAAGTTCCTGGTTATAACTTTCGGGAAAACCCTCGCTGTGCAGAATAATATCTGTCATAATTTCGCAGGCGAAGCCCTCCAGAAAGCTGTACCCCAGAATCTTCCCCCGCCGCCCGACCAGATAAATATTTACCCCGATGTTTTCGCTGAGAGCCTGAGCCATTGCCGCAAAATCCACCGGATTGCCTGCCGCCTTTTGGATTAATTTGCTGAGAGAACGGGTTTTTTCCAACAGGGCTTGCATGTCTCATCCCCTCTCCGTTAGAGTATGTATCTGCTTAAATCATCATCTTTGATGATCTCGGCAAGACGCGCCGAAACATAGTTTTTGTCAATGGTTATTTTTTTCTCCTTTTGGGAGATTTCGGGTGCCCGGAAAGAAACTTCCTCAAGCACCTTTTCCAGCACAGTATGGAGCCGCCGCGCTCCAATGTTCTCTGTTCGGGCGTTAACAAGATAGGCTATTTCTGCGATTTCTGCCAGCGCCTCAGGAGTGAATTCAATTTCGAGGCCTTCGGTGCGTAAAAGCTCGGTGTACTGCCGGATCAGAGAGTTGTGGGGCTCTGTTAAAATTCGCAGAAAATCCTCCTTTGTCAGGGGTTTAAGTTCAACTCTGATGGGAAATCTGCCCTGAAGTTCAGGTATGAGGTCGGAGGGCTTGGTGAAGTGGAAAGCTCCTGCGGCAATAAACAAAATGTAATCTGTTTTTACCGGGCCGTACTTCGTCATTACCGTGGAACCCTCCACGATCGGTAAAATGTCCCGTTGCACTCCGCCGCGCGAGACATCAGGTCCGTAGTTTGTTTCGCGACCGGCGATCTTGTCAATTTCGTCCAGGAAAATGATACCTGTCTGTTCGGCGCGTTCGATTGCCTCCGCAATCACTTCATCCATGTCTATCAGCTTTTGGGCCTCTTCCTGGGCCAGAATCCGGCGCGCCTCCCTGATAGCTACACGGCGCTTCCTCTTCTTCTTGGGTAAAATATTCCCCAGCATATCCTGGAGATTGATTCCCATTTCTTCCATTCCCCCGGCGGAAAAGACCTCCAGCATCTGGGGGGTTCTCTCTTCCACTTCTATTTCTATGTATCTATCTTCAAGCTCTCCGCTTCGCAGTTTTTCCGCGAACTGCCGGCGCCGCTGGGACCTGCTTGCTTTTTCTTCTTCCCGATCTTCTTCTCCCTGCACCTTTTCGAATTCTCCGAATAAAAGCTCAAAGGGGTTTTTGGGTGCCTGCTTTTGCCGGCGGGGAGGAAGCAGGATGTCCAGAATCCTTTCTTCTGCTAATTTTTCAGCCTTTTCCGCGACTTCAGCAAGTTTTTCGTTTTTGACCATGCGAATGGAGACCTCGACCAGATCCCGGACCATCGACTCGACGTCGCGCCCTACATACCCGACTTCTGTAAATTTGGTGGCCTCTACCTTGATAAAGGGGGCGTTTACCAGCTTTGCCAGACGCCGTGCGATTTCCGTTTTTCCAATTCCGGTCGGTCCGATCATGATGATATTCTTCGGAACAATTTCGTCTCGGAGTTCCGGAGGGAGCCGGCGCCTCCGGTATCTGTTTCTCAGGGCAACCGCAACGGCTTTCTTGGCTTCTTCCTGACCGACAATATACCGGTCCAGCTCGGCAACAATTTTTTGCGGAGTCAGCTCTTCCATTCCCATTCTCTCCTATATCTTTTCTATGGTTACAAAGTTGTTTGTGTAAACACAAATCGAGGCTGCGATTTCCAGCGCCGAACGAACGATTTCGGGAGCCTCCAGGGAGGTATGGCGGAGAAGCGCCCGCGCCGCGGCCAAAGCATAGGGTGCGCCTGAACCGGCCGCAGCAATCCCGTCGTCGGGCTCGATAACTTCTCCGTTGCCCGAAATGATTAAAAGGTGTTCCAGGTCGGCAACCACCAGCAGGGCTTCCAGACGCCGCAGAAAGCGGTCGAGGCGCCAATCCCGCGCCAGCTCCACTGCTGCCCGCAGGAGATTGCCCCGGTACTCCTGGAGTTTTTGTTCAAATTTATCGAAAAGGGTTAAAGAATCGGCAACAGAACCGGCGAACCCCGCTAAAACCTGATTGTTGTAAAGTTTTCTAATTTTGCACGCACGTTCTTTCATAATGGTATTGTTTCCCAGCGTAACCTGCCCATCCCCCCCTATTGCTACCTGGTTCCCCCGTTTGACTGCAATAATCGTCGTTCCGGAAAACAACTGGTTGGTAACCCTCCCCTCATCCTTTTCAAGCTTTCGCCCTCGGGTGAGCTCTTTCATATGCAGCTTTAATCCGCTCTCCTGAGACATGTGTATAAATTTGAGTGCTGGAAAGCCTCTGGTGTCCCAGGAGTTCCTGAACGGAACGGAGGTCGGCTCCCCCCTCCAAAAGGTGTGTGGCAAAGGTGTGGCGCAGGGCATGGGGTGTCAAATTCCGGGTCGGATCGAGCCGCCTTAAGTGCTTTGAAACAATTCCGTATACACCCCGCGTGCTTAAACGCTTTCCCCTCCAGTTGACAAAGAGGGGATCAGAGCAGGGGGGTTGCAGCTCTCCCGTGATGAGCGGCCTTGCTCTGGTTAAATAGGTTTTGAGGGCCTCCGCAGCATAGGATCCAAAAGGTACAACCCGCTCCCTCTTTCCCTTTCCTTTTACTAAGAGAGAACGCAGAGAAAAATCCAAATCACCGATGTTAATCTGAACGACTTCACCTATCCTCAGCCCTGAACCGTAAAGCAGCTCCAGGAGAGCACGGTCCCGCAGATCCAGGATATTTTCCTGTTCAAGCGAAGAGAAGAGGGTGTTTATTTCGTGAGAATAAAGAAACTGGGGCAGGCGCCTGGTTTTTTTAGGGGCGCGAATGAGAGCCAGAGGACTTGTTTCGATGATTTTTTGTTCTGAAAGATATTTAAAAAAGGTACGCAAGCAGGCAAGCCTGCGGGCCACGGTAGCGCGGGCGTAGCCGGCTTCATACAGCCTGGACAGGTAATGGCGAATGGTTCTCTGATCTACCCGGGCGGGTTCTGTTATTTTTGAAATTTTTAGAAAATCAAAAAAATGATCCAGATCAGACAGATAATTGATCACCGATTTTTCGCTCAAGTTTTTCTGATTTCTCAGATAATCATTAAAGTTATTTTTCAGTTCCTGGAAAGGGTCCATATCTCACAAGCCTTCCTCCTAACTTATAAACACATGCTAGCATAGAATACGAATTTCGACAAGTCTATTTGTCTAAATCTTCTAAGAATTTAGTCCAGGCGGAGAGCGCTCTTTGAACAAGGACGTGAGTTCTGGCGCGGCGTGGGATTCGCTTCGGCAGGGGAGGAAAGATGCCGAAATTGATGTTCATCGGTTGAAAATTAGGACTTGTTGAGGTGGCTACATACCAGCACAGAGCACCATGCGCCGATTCGGGAGGAGGGGTCAGGGGTTCTTTACTCTGGGCAAGACGCGCGCTGTTGACACCGGCAATAAATCCACTTGCAGCGGATTCGACATACCCTTCGACCCCTGTCAGTTGCCCTGCACAGAAGATATCGAGATGCGACCTCATTTGAAGGGTCGGCTGGAGAAGCCTGGGACTGTTGATAAAGGTATTCCTGTGCATAACCCCATAACGCACAAATTCTGCCTTTTCCAGGCCGGGAATAAGCCGGAAAACACGCTTCTGTTCCCTCAATTTCAGTTGGGTTTGGAAGCCAACCAGGTTGTAAAGTGTTCCCGCCCGGTTGTCCTGGCGCAGCTGGACAACCGCAAAGGGTTTTTGTCCGGTTCGCGGGTCGATTAATCCCGCCGGTTTCAAGGGGCCAAAGCGGAGGGTGTCGCGCCCGCGTCTTGCCATGACTTCAATCGGCAGACATCCTTCAAAGAAGCAGTTTTTTTCAAAAGCCTTGGGCTCGTGAACCTCTGCCGCAACAAGGGCGCGCCAGAAGCGGTCGTATTCCTCTTCGGTCATGGGGGCGTTTAAATAAACACCCTCCCCTTTTCCGTAGCGTGAGGCCGGAAACAGCTTATCCATGTTCAGAGACTCCTGAGTTACAATGGGGGCTGCAGCATCGTAAAAAAAGAGGTGGTTTTCTCCGGTCAGGCGTGCGAGGCTCTCGCTGAAAGATTCGGAGGTCAAAGGACCGGTTGCGATGACCAGAGGCCGGGAAAGAGGAATTTCCTCAACCTCCTCCCTGATTAGCGTGATCCGGGGGTGACTCAAAATTGCGTCGGTCACGGCATGCGCGAATTCGGTGCGGTCTACGGCCAGCGCTCCCCCTGCAGGCACAGCGGTTTTTTCGGCGCACTCCATAATAAGGGAGCCGGCACGCCGCATTTCTTCTTTCAGCAAGCCTACAGCATTTTCCAGGGAGTTGGAGCGAAGTGAGTTGCTGCACACAAGCTCTGCCAGCAGACCTGTGTGATGGGCGGGTGTTTGCCGGACCGGACGCATTTCAAAAAGGTTTACCTGGATTCCTCGCTGTCCGGCCTGCCAGGCTGCCTCGCACCCTGCCAGACCTCCTCCGATGACCGTTATTGAAGCCATTATTTCACCCCGGTTGCTTCAGGTAAACTGATCTCATCGTATGAGATTCCGCAAACAGGACAGGCAAGCTTTTTATTCTTTCCCCGGTAAACCAGAAAGTGGTTGCATTGGGGGCACTGCCTGGAAGCAGGTTCGTCCCAGGTGGTAAAATCGCAATCAGGGTAATTAATGCATCCGTAAAACTTTCTCCCGCGCCGCGTTTTTCTTGCTACTATTTTCCCGCCGCAGCGGGGGCAGGGAACGCCTGCCTCTTCATAATACTGCTGCGTGTAGCGGCACTCGGGAAAACCCGGGCAGGCCAGAAATTTTCCGTACCTCCCCTGTTTGATCAGCAGATACCTCCCGCACTTGGGACACCTCTCCTCACTCCTTTCTTCTTCTACCTCAATTGTTCCAATTTCTTTTTCGGCCTGTTCCAGGTTTTTCTTAAAAGGCCCGTAAAAGTCTTTGATTACCTCTTGCCATGCCATCTTTCCTTCCTCGATCAGATCAAGCTTTTCCTCCATTTGAGCGGTAAATTCAACATCAATAATTTCTGGAAAGTACTCCTTCAAAAGAAGCACAACAATAAAACCCAGTTCAGTCGGATAAAGGTTTCTTTCTTCTTTGACAACATAGCCCCGGCTTTGGATTGTCTCAATAATTGGGGCATAGGTGCTTGGCCTGCCTATCCCGTTTTCCTCCAGTGCTTTCACCAGGGTCGCTTCGGTGTAGCGGGGAGGCGGCTGGGTAAAGTGCTGTTTGGGAAGCAGCGCTTCGAGTTCCAGGGTTTCACCTTCAACAAGCGGGGGCAGGATGGTCTCGGCTTCCTCGTTTTCAGCATAAACCTGCATAAAACCCGGGAAGCGGAGGACCGTGCCGGTTGCCCGAAAAACATAGCAATCTGCCCTGATCTCCACGGTGGTAGCTTCGTAAAGCGCCGGGCTCATCTGGCTTGCAATAAATCTTTCCCAGATCAGTTTATACAGCTTATACTGATCCCGGTTAAGAAAACTTTTTACATCATCGGGACGGCGCCCGGCAACCGTGGGACGAATCGCTTCGTGGGCTTCCTGCGCCCTCCCGGTTTTTTTGAACTGGGGGGGCTTTTCCGGAACGTAATCGGTTCCAAAAGTGTTTTTAATAAACGCACGCGCCGATTCTACTGCCTCCTGAGAAAGCTTTGTGGAATCGGTGCGCATGTAAGTGATCAGGCCCACCGTCCCCTCTTTTCCCAGATCCAGACCCTCGTACAGTTGCTGGGCAATCAGCATCGTTTTACGTACTGGAAAATTAAGCTTCCTGCTTGCTTCCTGTTGCAGGGTGCTTGTTGTAAAAGGCGGGAGAGGGTTTCGTTTTCGCTCTCTTTTTGTGATCTTGTGAACGATGAAAGGGGCACCGTTTAATTCCTGGAGCACTTTATTAACGTCTTCTTCCCGCGCCAGGTGGATTTTCTCCTCCCCTCTCCCGAATAGCTTTGCTTCGAAAGAGGCTTGATTCGATTTCAAGCGGGCTGTCAGCGTCCAGTACTCTTCGGGCTGGAAATTTCTAATTTCTTCTTCTCTTTCGCAGATCAGGCGGACGGCCACGGATTGTACCCGGCCGGCGCTGAGGCCGCTCCGGATCTTGCGCCAGAGCAAAGGACTCAAATTGTATCCTACGAGCCGGTCAAGGATTCGCCTTGCCTGCTGAGCATCGACGCGGCGCTGGTTGATCAATTGAGGATGTTTGACTGCCTGCTCCAGAGCCCTTTTGGTGATCTCGTGAAATTCAATCCGGCAGGGGAGATCCGGAGGCAGTTCCAGGATTTTTTGCAGGTGCCACGCAATTGCCTCTCCTTCCCGATCAGGGTCGGGGCCGAGCAGAACCCGCTCTGCTTTTCGGGCAGCCTCGCGCAACTCCCTGATAATTTCCCCCTTGCCCCGGATTGTGATGTATTTAGGTGCAAAATCATTTTCAACATCCACACCGAACTGACTCTTGGGTAAATCCCTGATGTGCCCAAGGGAGGCTTTAACAAGGTATTTACGCCCCAAAAGCTTTGTGATGCTTCGTGCCTTTGCGGGAGATTCTACGATTACCAGCACCTTCGACAATTTCTTCTCCCTCCATTTCTGCAACTCAATCATCCGGAAAACTGGTGCTCACAAAAAAATGCCCGGGCATTTGTTTCACGAGCCCTTTTATCTCCAGCAACGTCAGGAGTCCGCTCACCACGGAAACAGATAGACGCGTCAACCTGGCCAGCTGGTCGATGTGAACCGGTTCCAGGCTTAAGAATTTTAACAAACCGGCTTCTTCAGGTGTAAGCTCCGCTGCCTTTCGGGGCGCCTCCTTTGTTTGCTGTTTTGGAAAATTAAGATAAGGAAATTCTACGAGAATATCCTCAACGGTTTCCACCAGTTTTGCTCCCTGTTTGATTAAACTGTGGGTGCCTTTGCTGCGGGTGCTCGTGACGGGACCCGGCACCGCGAAAACGTCTCGCCCCTGTTCCAGCGCGAACCCTGCGGTAATTAGGGCCCCACTTTTGTCCCCTGCTTCTACTACCAGTGTTCCCAGAGAACACCCGCTGACGAGCCGGTTGCGCACCGGAAAGTAATGCGGTTGGGGAGCAGTGCCAGGCGGAAATTCGCTTAGGATGCAGCCGGTTGCTAGAATTTGTTCTTTTAATTTTTGATTTTCCCGGGGGTAGCAGACGTCTACACCACAACCTAGAATCGCCAGCGTATAGCCGTTTCCTGCAAGCGCTCCTGAGTGGGCTGCAGCATCAATGCCACGCGCCATTCCGCTTACGATTCCCCAGCCTGCTTCAGCAAGCTCCTGCGCAAGTTTTTTTGCCACCGCCAGCCCGTAGGGGGTAGCACGGCGTGCGCCCACGATGGCAAGTAAGGGCAGCGCTCTGGGCGGAAGTTTTCCTTGGTAGTAAAGGACTACCGGGGGATCTGGAATTTCGGCCAGGTAAGAGGGGTATTCAAGATCTCCCAGCAGGATCAGCTTGATTTCTTTTTTAAGCAGTTCCTCTGCGGTTTTTTCGAGGTTGATGTGGCGTCGGCGCTCAATAATCTTTTCTACCAGATGCCGGGAAAGGTTGGGCACCTGTTTGAGTTCTTCTTCACCGGCATTCAAAAGGGCTTCTCCTGAGGGAAAGCAACGGTAAAGGTGAAGTAAATTGCGGGCGCTCAAATCCAGTGCTGCCTGCAGCGCCGCCCAGCAAAGACGCTCTTCCAACCTCAACCTCTCCCTTTTTATACTTTTAGTTTTTTTAATTTTTCGAAATTAAGAATGGATAATCCTTCCCTTACCTTTTATTTTTTTGGATGCCGTTAAGCCTGTTTTTGTAAGTACTTATTATACGCAATCATGACCGTGCTGAAAAATCTCTTGTTGCTGGCGCGCGGTTCTCTTCAGGAAATGGCAGTTTTTTTTCGAGTTTTACCTCGCTCCTTTTTTCCTTCCTTTCTTTCTTTTGTCATATCAATGCTTGCCCGAAGGGCCTCGATAAGATCCACAACTTTTGGAGCCGGAGCAGCAGGCGCGATCGTGATTTCTTCTCCCGTAATTTTTGAATTGATTATGCGCTTTAGCGATTTCCGGTATTCATCTTCATATTTTTCAGGCTGGAACTTGCCTGCAAGGTTTCCGATCAAACTGGTTGCCATCTTGATTTCGTTTTCATGCAGGTCCACCTTTTTTTCAAGTTCTGGAATTTCCTCAAGGGAACGAATTTCATCGGAATAGTACATCAGAGCCATCAGCAGGCAGTTCCGGTAAACTCTCAGCGCTACAAGAGATTCTCTGTTTCGCAACCTCGCCTTGGCGATGGCAATCCGTTTTGTATCCTGCATTGCCTGGCGCAGCAGAAAATACGCTTTTTCTCCCCCCTCGCCGGGCGCAAGATAGTACGGCTTCGCAAAGAAGATGGGATCGATCTCCGCCAGATTCACGAAGTCAAGGATCTCGATGCTGTGCAGAGGCTTGCCCGGTGCGGCGAGAAGTTCATCCTCAATAATAACAAACCTTCCTTTTTCGTATTCATATCCCCTTTCGATTTCTTCAAGGGGAACCGGGACTTCACAGGTGGGACATCTTCGTTCGTAGATTAAAGGGGTATGGCACTTCTTGTGAAGAAAACGAAATTTAAAATTGCGATCTTCGATTGCTGCATACAATTTTACCGGGATGTTTACCAGTCCGAAACTTATTGAACCACGCCATAAGGGGCGCATCCTTCCCACCCTCCTGTCTGCATTTATCATATATTCTGACCCCGAAAAAAGACGAACATACAGGGGAGACTGAAAAGGCACAGGAAGACGGGAATGATCCCTGCAGGAATAAAAAATGAACCGGGAGCAGGAAACAGAAGGCCCGGCACCGAATAGATATACATTAATTGAGAAAAAAAGATAAAAAGATTCAGGGGAAAAAATCAAGCGAGGGAAACCGACCGGTGCTGGCCATCGTAAACAGTTGCTGCTGTTTAGGAATGGAAACTTACCTCGTAAGGGTTGAGGTGGATGTTTCCCCTGGTTTGCCTTCATTTAACATTGTAGGGCTCCCGGACCCTGCAGTCCGGGAGTCCACGGAGAGGGTCCGGGGAGCGATCAGAAATACGGGTCTCGAGTTTCCCTTGAAAAGGATTACGGTTAATCTCGCGCCGGCTGACTTGAGAAAGGAAGGTTCCCTTTTTGACCTTCCAATCGCCGTCGGGATCCTGGCTGCCACAGAGCAAATTCCCCAGAACCAGCTTGGCCGCCTGGTTTTTGTGGGCGAGTTATCCCTTGACGGAACAATCTGCTCCGTTCCCGGGATCCTCCTGATGGCGGGGGACATTGTCAGGAACAAAGCAGGGTTCTCTTTAATCGTTCCCCTCTGTAACCTGGGGGAGGCTTCTTTAGTTGAGGGAGCTTCCGTTTACGGTGGTGGTCATTTAAGAGACGTGATCTATTTTCTGCGGGGGGAAGGAGATCTTCAAACAGGTACCCAAGACCTCGAGGCCCAGAAAAAACATATTCTCGAAAAAGCAGCATCTGAGACCTATCCCGATTTTGCAGACGTAAAAGGACAGGAAAAAGCGAAACGGGCGCTTGAAATTGCTGCTGCAGGTGGCCATAATATTCTTCTGGTAGGGCCGCCTGGGACAGGAAAAACCCTTTTGGCAAGGCGCCTTCCCTCGATTTTGCCGCCTTTAAGTTGGGATGAGTATTTAGAAATTGCCAAAATTTACAGTGTGGCGGGGTTGCTTCCCAAGGACAGCCCCTACATCCTCACGAGGCCCTTTCGGGCACCGCACCACACGGCATCGGCGGTTAGCATTATCGGAGGAGGGAAAGTGCCCCGCCCTGGTGAAGTTAGCCTGGCGTCGCATGGAGTTCTCTTTCTGGATGAATTGCCCGAATTCAACCGGGATGTTCTCGAGGCCCTGCGTCAGCCTTTAGAAGAGAGGGTGGTCACGATTGCCCGCGCCTCCGGTTCTTTTACTTATCCGGCCAACTTTATTTTTGTCGCTGCGATGAACCCCTGCCCTTGCGGATTCCTGGGCGATCCCAAGAAGGAGTGCACGTGCACTCCCTATCAGGCCCAGCGCTACCGCAACCGGGTTTCCGGACCTCTTCTGGACCGGATCGATCTCCAGGTTGAAGTTCCCCGTTTGGAACTGAAAGATCTTGAGAAGGGTTCAAAAGGAGAAACGTCTTTTGAGATAAGAAAAAGGGTGCTCAACGCCCACCGGAGGCAGCGGAGGCGCTTTCAAAATGAAGGAATTAGATATAATTCAGAGATGCAAAACCGCCATATCAAAATGTTTTGTCAATTGAAAAGCGAATCCTGGCAACTGCTCACCAGGATTTTCCAAAATTTAAATCTCAGCATGCGCGCCCTCGACCGCGTCTTAAAGGTTGCCCGTACCATTGCAGATCTGGCAGAATCCGAAGAGATTGAACCCCTGCATCTTGCAGAAGCGGTGCAGTACCGTTGCTTTGACCGACCTCTCTGGTGATCTTAATTTTAAAAATTGTTTTAAAAATGTTTCCCATGGAAGGAGGTATCTCGCATGATTCCCGTTCAGGTAAAAGAGATCGCCTTTGACCTTTCCCTGAGTCCTGTTGTTCTTTTAGTAGATCAGACTGAGGAACGCGTCCTCCCCATCTGGGTAGGACCCTTTGAGGCGCAGGCAATAGCCATGGCCATCCAGGGAATTGTAGCACCCCGCCCCATGACCCACGATCTGATGAAGTCGGTTTGTGAACATTTAGGAGCATCTGTACGCCGTGTCGTGATCAGCGACATCCGGGATGGTACGTACTATGCAGAAATGTATTTACAAACCATGTCTGGAGAAGTAATTGTTGATTCCCGTCCAAGTGACGCAATTGCCCTGGCTTTACGTACAGGCGCCAAATTATATATTTCAGAGAAGGTTGCCAGTTACACCCTGTCTATTGAAGAACTGGTAAACGAAGAGCAGCAGGAAGAAGTGAGGCGTATTTTAGGGCTGATCAGTCCCGATGATTACAAGAAATCCCTGCATTAAAAACCTCTTTCGGAAATTTACACTCAAATCGCCGGGCCCATACCCTGGCTGCCGACGGGCAGGAACGTTAAAGTTACGGAACCCCTGGCGAACGATCCTGATTGCTCCCTTGCATTATCTGAAACAATGAGAATAAAAAACAGGGAATTAAAAAGAGGAGAGAAAAATTTCTCTCCCCATCTCGTTTACCCCTGCTAATTTCAGCTAATCTGGTAGCTCCAGTTGAGGCCGTTATTGTTGTCCCAGTTGTTGGCGCTGTCTTTAAAACAGAAGTTGAACCGACCGCTTCTTGTAATCTCGATGGTATGCTCCCATTCATCTCCTGCTTTGCTCATTTTATAATCGTAGATGTTCTGCCAGGGTCCCGTTCCGTAACCGGTGTGAAGCCAGATCTGATCCGCCCCGGCCTGGGCAAGGATGCCGTGGTATCTGATTTTCACTTTGTCTCCGACCCGCTTGGGAATCGGTGAAATAGAGAATGCGGGATGCATATCGTACACTTTCAAGTCCCTCCTGTTTTCATTTATTATTTTTATTATGAAAACAGGAGGGGCTTTTTATGCTTTTCAAGCTGCGGCTTCTTTCAGGCGTTTTGTGAGAATGGAACCCAAAACGTATACGGCAGCGGTAGAAAGGTACCTTGGGGTTACAGCATCGAAAACCATGTTGGCCCTTGCCGGAAATTCCTCATCTCCCACCCATAGAATGACCGCAACCAGGATGCGTGGGAGAACCGGGATCACAACCCCGAGATCTCCGATTTTCAGTTCACTTCCACCCAGGGCCTGTGCAGCTTCCAGCAATTTTCCGGGTTGGCCTCCAAAGGTTTCGGCAAGAGGCTCGACAGCTTCGACCTTAAAAGGGCGATCATGGTACATTCCGTTTGGAAGCTCGGAATAGGAAATCCAGCGCTTTGTTAGGGGATGCCCCGGGGCCTGGCTGAGGTATTGGAGAATCAGCGCTTTTTCTTCAACAGCCAGATTGGTCGGCTCTTCTTCTGCCAAGATTCTTCCTTCCGGATAAAAAACCCTGTAAGATTTGTTCAGATAGAGAACCCGAATCACGTTTTCGCGGGGATCATATTCGGCGCCGCTTGCTTCCGCCATTTTTTGGGGATCGTGTTTTGCGAACTCCCGCTGGGCTTCCAGCAAAGTTTCAAGATACTGCATGAGAACACCCCCTCCCCGATTCGTTTGCTTGACCCTGTGAGCTATAGGTCATGCTCAGCAGTTCGGCTAAATGAAGAACCTGAACAGGGGAATTTTCCAGTTCAAGCATATGGCGAAGTTGCATGATGCAGGAAGGACACCCTGTAACCAGGAAATCGGCACCTGTCTCCCGGATATTTTGCACTTTGCGCCGGCCGATTTTGGCGGCGAGATTGTAATAGGTCAGGTTGAAGGAACCGGCCGCTCCACAGCACCGATCAGGCTCCTTCATTTCCTTGAATCTGAGGCCCGGCACTTTCCTGATCAACCTCCGGGGAGCTTCGAATACCCCCTGCCCCCGTTTCAGGTGGCACGGATCATGGTAGGTTGCAAGGCGCGGAACTTCAATTTCACCTGCCCGGAAAGAAACAGCTTCGCTCAGGAACTGGCTGAAGTCTAAAACTTTACCGGCAAAGGCTTTTGCTTCAGGCGTTCCTAAAAGATCGGCGTATTCTTTCAGCATGCTTCCGCAGGAGGCGCAATCGGTAATCACAGCATCTACTCCGGCTCTCTGGAATACCTCCACATTTTTTCGGGCCAGTTCGGCTGCCGTCTTTTCATCGCCGCTGGCCAGGGCGGGAATGCCGCAGCACCACTGCTCGGGGATTAAAATTTCCAGGTCGTGGCGGCGGAGGACGTTGACCACCGCATGGCCTGTGGCGGGATAGACAAAGTTAGTAAGGCAGCCTGTGTAATACGCGACCCGGAGCTTGGGCCGGGAGCACGTCAAAAACCTGGGGACCTGTTTCCGAAAGGGGCGCTTCGCCATTTTGGGAAGAAGGCGTTCTTTTTGAACGATTTCTTCCCCAAAAACTTTTAAAATGTTGCTCTTTCGTACCAGCCACTGGACTCCGGCGCGCTGGTACAACCACCCGAGCCGGGCTGCCAGGGTGAGCCTGCCGTTGTTCTTGAGGAGGTGCTGAAAAACGTTCTTTTTGACAAATGAGATCCCTTTTTCCTGCGCAATTTTCTGGCGTGCTCCCAGGACCAGCTGATCCACCGGGATGTTATTGGGACATTGGTTTACGCAGGCTTTGCACAAAAGGCATAAACTCATAATCTCTTTCATTTTGGCAGAGAGGGGAAGCTTCCCCTCAAGGTGGTTTTTTAAAAGAAAAAGCTTTCCTCTTGCGACATAAGGCTCGGCCCTGGTCTCTTGATAAAGGGGGCAAACAGCCTGGCACCCGCCGCACTTGCTGCACCGGTTGAGATAATCCGCAGCCCTTGCAAGGTTATCCATTTCGCTCACTCCCAAAGATTTTGCCAGGGTTGAGAATGTTGTTGGGGTCTAGCGCTTTCTTGATCGCCCGCATGACCTCATACCCTGCTTCTCCGGTTTCCAGTTTAAGGTAAGGTGCCTTCATCGTCCCGATCCCGTGCTCGCCGGATAAAGTCCCTCCCAATTCCACTGCTGCCTGAAACAGTTCTCCTATCGCTTTTTCGACCCGTTCCATTTCCTCGGGATCGTTCTGGTCGCAAAGAATGTTGGGATGCAGATTTCCGTCCCCTGCATGCCCGAAAATCACCAAATTCAGCTGGTAGCGGGAGGCGATTTCCTTTAACCTTCTGATCATCTGGGGGATTTGACTCCGGGGCACGGCAATGTCTTCGCTGATCTTTGTGGGTTTGATCTGAACAACTGCAGCAGAAACAGCCCTGCGGGCCGCCCAGATCTCCTCTCTTTCTTTTTCGTTCCTTGCGATCTTAATTTCTCGTGCCCCACTTGCCCTGCAGAGTTCTGCCACCTGTTCGGTTTGTTTTTTCACCAGATCGGCGGGCCCGTCGACCTCGATGATCAGAATCGCCTCGGCATCTAAGGGAAGCCCGATTTGAAGGTAGTTTTCCACACAGCGGATGGTCAGGTCATCCATCAATTCCAGGGTGACGGGAATGATTCCCCGTTTAATGGTGAGCGTTACGGTTTTAGCGGCATCGTCAAGCCGCTCGTAAACCGCCATCATCGTTTCTTTTGCTTCCGGTTTAGGGATCAAACGGAGAATAATTTTCGTAATGATTCCCAAAGTACCTTCGGAACCTGTATAAAGCCGGATTAAATCATAGCCGGTCACACTCTTGACCGTTTTGCCGCCTGTTCTTAAAATTTCCCCCGTTGGCGTCACCACTTCCAGGCCGAGTACGTAGTCCCTGGTGACACCGTATTTAAAGGCGCGGGGGCCTCCTGCACATTCCGCAACATTGCCGCCAATAGTTGAGGTCTTTAAGCTGGCGGGATCAGGTGGATAGAACAGCTCGCGTTTTTCCGCTTCCTCCTGGAGATGGGATGTCACAACTCCGGGTTCCACTACGGCAACCAGGTTTTCTTCATCTATTTCCAGAATGCGGTTCATCCTGGTGAGGTCCAGGACAACCCCGCCTTTAACCGGCAGTGATCCGCCGCTCAGACCCGTTCCGGCTCCCCGGGGAATGACGGGAAAAAGATGAAGATTGGCCAGTTTGATGATTTTTTGTATTTGCTCGGCGGAATCCGGGCGGACCACCAGGTCGGGAAGAAAGGCCTCCGGGGTGCTGTCGTAGCCGTAGCACAACCGTTCCTCAAGGGTGGCGAGGACGTTTTCCTTACCCACAATCTTC
Source organism: Bacillota bacterium (assembly GCA_013177945.1). Lineage (NCBI taxonomy): Bacteria > Bacillati > Bacillota > Bacillota bacterium. Next base: position 145,844 of record JABLXW010000001.1, on the reverse strand, counting down.
TTGATTTCGTTGATCAAAGAGGACTGAAGCATTTTCCGGAACCTCCTGTTGAGAGAACCGTTTTTAGTTTTCAGAGAAGAAGCTTTCCACCATCAAAGGTCATTTCCCGCCCTTCCCCCAGGATCGTCAAAAAAGGGTGAGCTTTTGCCTCCTCGAAAAGGGCCGCGGAAAACACGAGCTCCTCCAACTCTAGTGTATTTTGAATCACCAGAACCCGGGCCCCTTCGGGATTCCTGCTTCCCAGACTCAGAAGCGCCTTTTGAATCGTTTCCTCATCTGTAGGAAAGTGCATGGGGATCATCGCCCGCTGGACAAAGGTCGTGCTGAGCACGTTGAGGTATGTCGCCTCCCAGTCGACTTTAGAGAGGAGGCGGTCTGTTGTGAAGTCGGCAAGACCAATTCCTGTAGCGTTGCCCTCCGAGCGCTCCGCCAGGTCGAGGACGGCAATCCGTTTAATCCGGGGTGCTTCGGGTTCGGGTTCGCCCTGAATCCGCAGGCGCCCGATCAGGTTGGTATCCATCCCGGTGCCGCTGAAGCACTTCCCCATTTCTTTCACGACAAGCAGATCAAGTTCCTGAAAGGGCAGCCGGGGCATTAAAGAGCGGGCTCTGTTCAATAACTGTTGTTCCTTGCCGAAAAATTCCTCTGGTTCTACTCCCTCGATGTGGGCGGTTTGCTCCCGCGCGTTTTCGATGATCGCAATGCCGTATAAAACGGGAAGTCTGGCAAGAATAAAGTTTGCCACCTGCGGAATGTACTCCCTGAGCCCCGCGGGGCCAAATTTATGGAGTGCAGCCGCTCCCTGGGGATTGCCCAGGCCGACGGCAAGCATTTTCATCAAGCCGCTTTCCACCGGGCCCCGAAACGAAGTATGGGGTTTCACCCGGTTGACCACAATAATGCCGTCGCTTTCCAGGGCTGCCTGATTGAAAAAAACAGGAACTTCAGGTGTAATCTCGCCAAGTTTTATTGCTTCCCCTGTTGCTTTGATGGGAACACCTGTTGTTTCCTCGGTGATTCCCAGGCTGGCCAGAACTTTTTTCTGCCCCTCGGGTGTGCCTCCTCCATGGGACCCCATGGCGGGGACGAGGTAGGGCCGGAGACCGTTTTCCTTGAGCATGTTGAGAATAGTAACCAGAATCGGCAGGATGTCCGAAATCCCCCGGCTTCCTGCTGTTACCGCAATGCGCGCCCCCTTTTTGATCCCCCTCCAGAATTTTGCTTTTTGAAGGGCCTTTTTTACCTCATCCTGAACGTTTTCAACCCGGGGGGCAGGCAGGTTGTAAAGCGCCCGGTACATTACAGGATATCTCATGACAGAACCTCCCGATCTTCTTCAGGCAGCCGGTAGGCCCAGGGAGAAAGGTCGCACCAGCAGGGAATTGCGCTCCGGACCTGATCGATCAGTTTAAAATCTATCTCGCACAAGATAATATCTTCGTCATTTGAGCCTGCAGCGAGGACTTTCCCATCGGGAGCCACCACAAGTGACCTTCCGGGAAAGATTAGACTTCCCTCTCTTCCTGCTTTATTTACACCTGCTATGAAAACTTGATTTTCAACCGCACGTGCCCTTAGAAGGAGTTCCCACTGTTCAATGCGGGCATCGGGAAAAGCGGCGGGCACGAAAATTACCAGCGCCCCGGCTTTTGCCAGGAGGCGCGCCACCTCCGGAAAGCGCAGGTCGTAGCAAATCATCACTCCCATCTTACCATAAGCTGTCGAAAAAAGGTACAGGTTCCTGCCGGGTATACACCATTCTTTCTCTCCCAAAGGCCCGAAGGGATGAACCTTCGCGTAACCTCCCAGGTATCCTCCCGGGCCGTGGACTGCACAGAAATTATGAATTCCCTGGGGGGTTTTGATCGGGAGCGAGCCCCCTACAATGTAGATCCCCCTTTCTCTGGCCAGTCCGGCCAGGAGCGCATTTGTCGGGCCCTGGAGCATCTCGGCTTCCCTCATAACATTTTGGTGAAGGTGTCCTGTTGTCCAGAGCTCCGGAAGGACGACCAGATCAACGTCATGGGGAACTTTTTCCTCGACCAGGGATTTTACATGGGCCCGGCAGTCTTCGGGAGTTTTCTGGCCCGGCGCCAGTTGAAGCAATGCAATCCGCAATGGAAACACTCCCTTAAAAAACCCCTTTTAGGTGTTCGATTACGGGTCTTCCCTTCTCCGTAAAGGTAATTGCGATCACATCAAAGCGAAGGGGCGCCTCTTCTTCTTTTTTGGTGAGCAGGTAGTACTGCGCGAGGCGTCTGATTTTCGCCTGCTTCGCCGGGGAAACCGCTTCCTGGGGGGTTCCGTAAAGAAGATTGCGCCGCGTTTTCACCTCCACAAAAACGGTGACGGGTCCATCCTGCATGATTAAATCGATTTCTCCCAAGCGGCAGCGGAAATTCTTCGCAAGAAGACGGTACCCCAGGGAAGAAAGAAAGGAAAGGGCGATTTCCTCTCCCTTGAGACCGGTTTCCCGACGTTTTAAGGCCATTGCCTGGACCTCTTTTCTCCCCCTTATCAGAAATGGAGATTCAGGAGAATGCTCCTTCAGCCTCTTCCCTCCCGGGTTTTGAGAGGCGGGATTTCCGATCAAGCTGATAAATAAAAACGAGAACCTCTGCAACGGCGTGGTAAAGCTCAGGAGGAATTTCAGATTCCAGAGGGAGTTTTACAAGCAGACTGGCCAGTTCCGGGTCTTCGTAAAGGGGCACCCCGTGCCTTTCGGCTTCTTCAATAATGCGTGCTGCGACCTCACCCTTTCCCTTTGCAACAACCCGGGGGGCGCGGTCCTTATCTTTTCGGTACCTCAAGGCAACCGCTTGTTTCAGGCCGGCCTTTTCTTTTTCCATTTTACTTAATCCCCTCTTATGCCAGATTATACCAGAAGGTTTATCACCGGGGCAGCTGGGAAATGCTCTTTGCGAAGCTTCGCAAATACGGTCCTGACGGTTCCCACCGCACAGCCCAACCAATGGAGATAAAAATTTAGATTTCGCAGCGAATCTGCAAGGCAAGGCCAGCACTCATCGAAGAGAACCTTCGTTTCTTTCTGCTCGACAAGGGCGCGGGCGTACAGGATCGGGTTCTTGAAAGTCAGTTCGACCTGGACCCACCCCAGGGACGGAGTTTCCAGGGAGATAAGAAAAGACCAGACGGATGATTTCGGGGTTTCCTCCTGGGGGGAAGAATAAATGGAGATCTCCCCCTTTAGGGAAGGGTTTTGATCTGAAAACAAGAAAAGGGGGATGTAAAAGAAGGGCGACTGGTCTGGAGAATTTTCCTGGGCCCAGGCAAAAATTTGTCCGCCCAGCAATTGTTTTGCTGACTCCCCTTCCAGTTTTAGAGGAAGTTGATATTGTTTGCAATGTTCGCTTTCAAGAGGCTTTTCCAGGTGCTCCAGGAGCGACAGGAGTATTCCCCGGAGTTGATCCACCGCCGCTTTCAGGCGAAAGCCGAACAATTTTTGCTCCCTGGCATTCTGCTCAACATTTTCTGCTTTTTTAGGTTCAAGATAAATCTGAGGTATTGCTTTGTTTAGAAAACTGGCAAGAGATTCCAGGAGCAGGGGGTGAGGAGAGAGAGCCAGCTTTGCCAGGGTTGCTGCAATGAGAAAACTGACAGGAGATGAGCTCCCGAGTTTTGAAAGGATCTCCTGGACAAGGAGGAAATTTTTCTCGGAGATGGGAAGTCCTGCGTTATGGAGAACAGAAAAAATGGCACGGTTTCGGGTTTCCGGCAAACTCCCCAGAAGAGGAGGCTCCAGAACCTCCTGGACGATTCGCCAGGTTGTTTGATTCCCGCCCTTTTGCTCCTGTTTTACGAAAAAATACTGCCCTGGAGCAAGGGGAATTTGCGTGCGCACTCTGTAAAGCATCCCCCGCGCAGAGACAACTGCCGTCTCCCCGCTGACCTCTAAAATTTTGATTAAAAAAAGGTCCTTGTCTTGTTTCCCCGGTTCCCTGTGGAACTGGAGGAAAGAGAGTTGCTCAATTTCCATCTCCGGTCACCTTGACCCCGCAAAAAGTAAACCGGTGGAGAAAACAGGGGCCGTACTTTCTCAGTGCTTCAAGATGGGCAGGAGTGGCGTACCCTTTATTTTTTTCAAACCCGTACCTGGGGTAAATCCGGCTGTAGTAAATCATGATTTCATCCCGGAGCGTTTTTGCGAGGAGAGAGGCCGCCGCAATCGCGGCGCTCCTGGCATCCCCTTTTACCAGTGGGGTTTGAGGGATAATTAAATCCGGCAATGCCCAGCCGTCTATCAAAACGTGGTCGGGGGGAACCGGAAGACGCTCTAAAGCGAGCTTCATCGCGTAGAAGGTCGCCTGATGAATGTTATAGCGCTCGATAAAGCCTACAGGAACAATCCCGATTCCCCATCCTTTTGCGTGTCTTTTGATTTCTTGAGCCAGCCGCGTGCGAAGAGAAGGGGGAACGCTCTTGCTGTCGTTTAACCCGGGGATCATCAGCTCCCTCTCGATAACCACCGCTGCCGCAACCAGGGGGCCCGCAAGAGGGCCCCTTCCGACCTCGTCAACACCCGCAATCAGGCTGACCCCGCTTTTCCAGAGCAACCTTTCGTGAAAATGCAGCTGCTCCAGACGAGCCCGTTCTTTTTCGTTTAATATCTTCGTTTCTCCCCTCATCTGATCCTCATCTTCCTCCCTGATCTCCTAAAAATGATCGGGGAGTTCCAGCGTAAGAGAGCCGAGTTTGCCGCTTTGAAACGAACTGAGCAGGAAGCCGGCCGCCCGGTGGAGGTCGGGGAGGCCGTCAGCCAGGAGGAATTTTTTCTCTTGAGCAAGACCCTCCAGCGAGAGAGGGCCGGCAGAGATTCCGGAAATCCGGGAGAAGCTTTCCGGGCAGCGTACTTCCAGAAACTCGAGCAGTTTTCTGGCGACATCCTCTATATTGTACATTTTTTCGCCAAGCGCTCCGATCACGGCCAGCTTGAAAATCGCTTCTTCATCTTCAAGTTGCGGCGGAAGGACGCCCGGGGTATCCAGGACGGAAACCGCGCCCCGCAGGTGAACCCACTGGGGACCCCTGGTAATGCCTGGCCGGTTGCCCGTAGCGACGGCATGTTTTCCGAGAAGCCTGTTTAAAAAAGTGGACTTGCCCACGTTTGGAATCCCAAGCACTGCGGTTCGCAGTTCCCTGGGGCGGCGCCCCTTTTTTTGCAGCTTCTGGTTTAGCTCCAGGGCAGCCTCCTCCAAATACAACCAGAGCTCCCGAAATCCCCAACCCTTGCGAGAATCAACGGCAAGGGCGGCCTTTCCTTCGCGGGCAAGGAAGAGGAGCCATTGCTCTGTTGCTGCAGGCTCGGCGAGATCGGCCTTATTCAAGATCAGCAACTGTTTTTTTCCGGCAGCCAATCGTTCCACCAGGGGGCTGCGGGTGCTTCGTGGGCAGCGTGCGTCAACGATTTCGAAAACAAGGTCGACAATTTTAAGGCTGTTGAGAAGCAGCCTGACCTGTCTTTTCGGGACTCCGGTGCTCATCTAATCAGTCCTATGCGGTGGGGGGGCCAGTAGATAAAAAAGGCCTTTCCGACAAGATACTTTTTATTTAAACACCCCCAGAACCGGCTGTCCTCACTGTTATTCCGGTTGTCGCCCATTACGAACAAATACCCCCGCGGCACTTTAACGGGTCCGTAGTTCGGTACGGGTTCATAGGAGAGATAAGGCTCTTCAAGTCTTCTTCCGTTGATGTACACGTAGCCCTGACGAATTTCTACGGTCTCTTCTTCTAAGCCAATGATTCGCTTGATAAAATCCCGTTGGGGATCGAGGGGAAACTTAAATACGACAACATCTCCCCGTTTCGGAGGGTGCAGCCTGTACGAAAGCTTGTTCACAATAATCCGATCCCGGGGGTACAGCGTTGGTTGCATGGAAGGAGAAGGAATATAAAAAGGTTCGAAAAGCCAGAGACGGATTACGGCAGCTAGTACTACCGCAAGAATTACCGATTCGAGAATTTCCCGCCAAAAGGGTGGCTTCTCCTGAGTCAAACTTTTCCCCTACTTCCGTTCTCGAATTCGAGTAGCCTTCCCTACCCTTTCCCGGAGGTAGTAAAGCCTGGCGCGCCTGACCCGGCCCCTGCGGAGAACCTCGATCTTTTCCAGGCGCGGGGAATGCAGGGGGAAGGTCCTTTCAACCCCCACCCCATAAGAGATGCGCCTCACGGTAAAGGTTTCATTAAGGCCGCTTCCCCGTCTCCTGATCACCGTTCCTTCGAAGGTTTGCGTTCTTTCGCGGTTTCCTTCGATAACCTTTACATGTACCCGTACGGTGTCGCCGGGACGGAAAGGGGGAATCTCCTTTTTCAGATAATCCTGCTCGACAATTTTCATTAAGTCCACGAGATTCAGCCTCCTTGCTGCTCTTGTTTCAGGGTCGCCTGCCAACACTGCCGTTTATTATAGCACAGGAACTGGTAAATCACAATCCGCCGTCCGTTTCCCGGGAATTAAAAATTTCATCAACAGTCCTGCGGTCCTCCTCCTCCCAGTTTGCCTGCTGCAGCAAGTCAGGGCGGCGCAGAAAGGTCCGCTTCACGGCCTGGGCGCGGCGCCAGCGGGATATTGCCTGATGGTTTCCGCTCAGCAGGATCTCCGGCACCTCCCAGCCCCGAAAAACCCGGGGCCTTGTATACTGGGGGTATTCCAGGAAACCAAAGCTGAAGGACTCCTCTTTTAGCGAACCCTCTTCACCGATAACCCCGGGGATCAGACGGACAACGGCATCAACGAGGACCATTGCTGCAATTTCTCCGCCTGTTAGAATAAAGTCTCCAATTGAAATTTCGTCGGTTGCCAGGTATCTGACCCTTTCATCAATGCCTTCGTAGTGTCCGCAGATCAAAATGAGTTCCGGTGCGTGCGCGAATTCCTGGGCCTTGGCCTGAGTAAAGGTTTCTCCCTGGGGGGTAAGGAGAATGGTGCGGGAGCGCGGATCTGTTCGTACTGCCTCGAGACACCGGAAAAAGGGCTCTGGCTTCATCACCATCCCACTCCCGCCACCGTAAGGATAGTCGTCAACCTTGTAGTGTTTATCCTCGGAATATTCCCGGAGATCGATGGCTTCGATTTGAAGCATTCCCCGCGTTTGGGCGCGTTTGAGAATACTGCTTTGAAAAGGGCCCCAGAACATCTCCGGAAAAATAGTCAGGATTTTGATCACCATAAAGATCACTCCCCGAGCAGACCGGGTAAAGGATGGATGAGGATGGATTTCTCCTCTAGATTAATTTTTTTCACAACATCTTTAATGGCAGGGATCAGGTACTCCTTTCCCTTTTTGCTGTCCTTGATAACGTAGACGTCGTTGCTCCCGGTGGTCAGGATTTCTGCAACTTTTCCTACCAGTTCACCATCTTCCGTGAAGACGGAAAATCCGAGGAGCTGGAAGTGATAGTACCGGCCTTCCGGCAGGGGCCAGACCTCGGCGCGCGGCACCTGGAGCAGAGCACCCTGAAATTTTTTTGCCTCTTCCGGGGTGTTGATGGTGGAGAGCTTCAAGATCACGCGATTTTTTTGAAGTACAGCACTCTCAACCTCTTTTTCCAGGCAGAGATCCGCGAGGCGAAGAAAGATCCGCTTTGTTGCAAGAAAACGCTCGGGGAAATCAGTATAAGGAGTCACCTTGACTTTCCCCCGGCAGCCAAAAGGACCGGTAATCTGCCCGACCGTAATAAACTCCTCCATTTTTACTCCCCTAAAACGCCGTGTATAAAAATTGCAGTGAAACCATCTTCAAGACGTGATCTCAACGAAGACCTTTCTTCCCATCTTTGCCCCTGTGGCTTTTGCCAAAGTACGAATTGCCCTTGCTATTTTTCCCTGCTTTCCAATCACCTTGCCCATGTCTTCACTGGCAACTTTCAATTCGATGATGATTGCTTTTTCTCCCTCGATTTGGTTTACTTGCACGGCTTCGGAATTATCTACAAGAGATTTTGCTAGAAGCTCGATCAGTTCCCGCATTTGTCAATCCCCCTGCCTGGGGCCTTCAGCTTTCTGGAACTGCCGATTGAGTTGTGCGTTTCTGCCAGACCCCGGTTTTTTTCAAAAGCGCCCTCACGGTCTCGGAGGGTTGTGCTCCCCGGGCAAGCCAAAGAAGCGCCTTTTCTTCGTCGATTTTGATTACCTCGGGGTTGGAGGCAGGCTGGTAGTAGCCGATTTCTTCAATAAACCTTCCATCCCTGGGAGAACGGGAGTCAGCGACAACGATGCGGTAGGCAGGGTTTTTTTTCGCTCCAATCCTTTTCAATCTAATCCGTGTTGCCAAGAAGCAGACCTCCTTTAAAATAACGGAAATCTTAGTGATTTTAGTTTACGGGCACCTTTCCCCGTGCTCAGTTCACTGAACTGTTTGATAAGCTTCCGTGTTTGTTCAAACTGTTTCAGGAGACGGTTGACATCCTGAACTGTGGTACCGCTCCCCCGGGCAATCCGTTTCTTCCGGCTCCCGTTGATAATCGAAGGATTTCTTCTCTCTTCCGGAGTCATGGAGTTGATAATTGCTTCGATATAAACAAGTTCTTTCTCATCAAACTCCTCCTGAATTTTGCGAAGCTGCTTCGCCCCGCCCAGGCCTGGAATCAAACTCAGAACCTGCTCCAGGGGCCCCATCGCCCGTACGTGGTGAATTTGAGCCAGGAAGTCCTCCAGCGTAAATTCTTGCTTCCGGAGTTTTTGTTCCAGCTCCTTGGCCTTCTCTTGATCAAAAGCCGCCTGGGCCTTTTCGATCAGGCTCAGAACGTCGCCCATCCCGAGAATCCGGGCCGACATGCGGTCGGGGTAAAAGGGCTCCAGGGCATCCAGCTTTTCGCCGACTCCAATGTATTTGATCGGGCACCCCGTCACCGCTTTAACAGAAAGCGCTGCTCCTCCCCGGGCATCTCCATCCAGTTTTGTTAAAATAACCCCTGTTAAACCCAACTCTTCGTGAAAACTTTTTGCAATATTGACAGCATCCTGACCCGTCATTGCGTCTACGACCAGCAAAATCTCCTGGGGTTCGAGCGCCTTTTTGAGGTTTTTGAGTTCTTGCATGAGTTCTTCATCAATATGCAACCTTCCCGCAGTATCAATGATAATTAAGTCGCACCCCCGGCTTCGGGCAAATTCAAGGGAATCCTGCGCGATTTTGACCGGAGTAAATTTTTCGCCAGGGGTAAAGCAGGGGACGTTGATTTGTTTTGCCAGAACCTCCAGCTGTTTCCCTGCTGCAGGACGGTAAACATCTGCCCCCACCAGCAGCGGAGACCTTCCCTGTTTCCGGAGCAGAAGGGCAAGCTTGCCTGCTGTTGTGGTTTTTCCGCTGCCGTGAAGTCCAACCAGCATGAGGATTGTAGGGCCGGAACTGCTGAAGTTAATTTTGCTGAGACCCTCGCCCATCAGTGCAGCAAGTTCTTCATTGACAATTTTGATCATCTGCTGGGCAGGGGTCAGGCTTTCTAAAACCTCTGCTCCCATGCTTCGTTCCCTGACCCGCTGTGTAAACTCTTTTACAACGGGCAGACTTACATCTGCTTCAAGCAGGGCCAGCCGCACTTCGCGGAGGGCTTCCTTAATATCGGTTTCGGTTAACTTCCCTTTTCCCTTGAGTTTTTTAAAGGTGTTCTGCAGCTTTTCTGCCAGTCCCTGAAAAAGCAAAACCTTCACCCCCCTTCTCCGGATCTCAAAGAAGTACGCTCCTTCAGGTATCCCGCAAGCAGGCCGAGCTTTGCTTCATATGCCTCCAGAGACCGCTCGGCGCGTTTGAGAATGTCATGCACTGCCTGCCTGCTTATTTTAAGCTCAGCCGCAATTTCCCCTAAAGACAAATCATGCTCATAGTAAAGCCGCATCACTTCCTGTTGTTTCGAAGTTAACAGGGAACCGTAAAAATCATATAAAAGCATGACGCGGCCCAATTTGCTCAGCAGCATTGCCACCAACCTGTCAAGGGTTAAACCTTAACAGCATTTTAGCCCACAGAGAAAATCTTGTCAAATACAACTTCAGCCCGGGGAAACCAGGCGCCGGGCGCGCCTTTCCACCTCTCTCCGGACTGTTTCTTCATCAATTGTAAGGATTCTCCTGTTTTCCATCACGATCCTGCCGTCAATAATTACGGTTTCAACGTCATGCGCCTGGGCGGCATAAACCAGATGCGCGACCAGATTGTGCCTGGGGCAGAGGTGCGGCCGGTTGAGGTTAACCAGAATCAGATCCGCCTTCAGGCCCGGCTTCAGCATGCCGGTTTCGTTTTCCAGGCCCAGGGCGCGCGCTCCCTCCCGGGTTGCCATCAAAATCACTTCAGAGGCCGGCAAGGTTAAAGGATCTTCACTGGCAACTTTGTGCAGGAGCGCTGCAGTCCGCATTTCTTCGAACATATCCAGATTGTTGTTGCTTGCCGCCCCGTCTGTTCCTAAACCAACGGTAATTCCTGCCGCGCGTAAATCTTTAATCGGAGCGATTCCGCTTGCCAGTTTCATGTTGCTTTCTGGGTTGTGGGCAACGCTTGTTCCGGATTCCGCCAGGATCCTGATGTCATCCCTGGTGAGATGAACGCAATGGGCGGCCAGCACGGGAACCTGGAAGAGGCCGATTTCCTGGAGGTAACGCACAGGTGTTTTTTTGTACTGCTCCTCAATTTGCTTTACTTCGTCCCGGGTTTCTGAAACGTGGATATGAATCCCCACGCGATACTCCCGGGCGAGGGCGAGTACTTTTTCCAGGTACGAAGGGGGGCAGGTATAGGGTGCATGGGGCCCGAGCCACACCTTAATCCTTCCTCCTGCTCCTCCCTGCCATTTTTCGATTAAAGTGCGGCTTTCATCAAGACCCCTTTCGGCCTGGCTCCCGATCCCGATCAAACCCCGCGCCAGACACGCCCTGATTCCCACCTTATCTACCGCCTGGGCAACTTCGTCCATAAAAAAATACATGTCGTTAAAGGTAGTTGTCCCCGATTTGATCATTTCGATTAAGGCGAGAAGAGTTCCCCAGTAAACATCTTCCCCTGTCAAACGCGCTTCAACCGGCCAGATTTTCTTTTCCAGCCAGTACATGAGAGGAAGGTCATCGGCATAGCTTCTCAGCAGGGTCATTGCGGCATGGGTATGGCAGTTAACCAGTCCGGGCAGGCAAAGAAAGTCCTGACCGTTGATGATCTTGTCGGGTTCCCAACCGGGAGGGAGCTCGCCTTCCGGTCCTACTTTCAGAAGGCGGTCTCCTTCAATTGCAATGTCCCCGTTGAGGACCAGTTCTCCAGGATCTTTCCTCCTTTCCCCGGGTTGATGGGTCATCGGTAAAATCAGGCACTCCTTAATTAAAATCTTCTCTTTCATCATCTTCCCCTCCGGGTCGTTGCCCGTAATTTTTTATGAAATTTTCACGCAGCCTCTGCACTTCTGTCTCCGCCAGAAGACAGGGAGCTCCGCTTAATTTCGCCCAGAGAAAGACCTGGGCCGCCTTTTCCACGACCTGGCATACCAGGAGGGCCTCTTTCAGCGAACTCCCCACCCCCACGAGGCCGTGATTTGCCAGCAAAACCGCAGTTCGCCCTTCCAAAGCAGAAACCGCAGCCTCAGCCAGTTCCCCGGAGCCAGGCGGCGCATAGGGGGCTACTCTGACGCTTCCCCCGATTATTTGAGCCACCTCCTCGAGAACCGGGGGTATTTCCATCCTGTTTACGGCGAAAACAGAAGAAAATGGGCTGTGGGTGTGGATAATTCCGTGCACATCCTGCCGCGCCAGGTAGATTGCTGCATGAAGGGGAGTTTCCGTCGAGGGCCGCATTTTTCCTTCCCTCTTTTTTCCCGTAAAGTCAACAAAGACAAGGTCCTGGGGGCGCATCTCGGAGTAGGGAACCCCGCTCGGGGTAATGAAAAAGCCTTGCCGGCCTGGAGCGCGGATGCTAATGTTTCCCCAGGTGCCAAGGACGAGGCCTGTTCGCAGCAGGATCCGCCCAATTTTAATTACTTCTTTTAGATCTCTTGAAGTTCTCTCCACTTTTTTACTCCTGTTGTTTGGACTCTAGATCTCTCAAAGAGCATACCAGATTATGGAAGGGGGGGTTAATGATTCCCCACTCCGTAATAAAAGCCGAAACCAGGTGGGAAGGGGTCACATCAAAGGCAGGGTTGAAGACCGGACAATTCTCATACGTTATCAAATTCCCTTTAATTCTTCTTACTTCCTCCGGGTTTCGAATTTCGACGGGGATCTCGTCCCCTTTCGCCAGGCTCAGATCAAAGGTTGACAGGGGGGCGGCAACATAAAAGGGACGATGGTGGTAAGCCGCGAGCACGGCCAAACCGTAAGTGCCTATTTTATTTGCGAAATCACCGTTGGCAACAATCCGGTCTGCACCGACCAGAACCAGGTCGATTTTCTCCTGGGCAAAGAGATATCCTGCCATGTTATCGGTAATTAACGTAAAAGGAATCTCCCGTTCCTTTAATTCCCAGACCGTAAGGCGTGCCCCCTGGAGCACGGGTCTTGTTTCAGGAACGTAAACGTGGATCTCCTTTCCCTGCTGGTGAGCTTTCAAAATCACTCCTAAAGCAGTGCCCAGTCCCCCCGTCGCCAGCGCCCCGGTATTGCAATAGGTGAGAATGCGGGCGCGGGGAGGAATTAAGGCCGCACCAAAGGCGCCGATTTTTTCGTCCTGTTCCCGCTGTTTTTTGAGCAGTTGTTGTGCCGCCTCCAGGAGTCCTTCCCTGATTTGAACCAACGGCCTGCCTCTTAAATCTTGATACGCGCGAACCATTTTTTCAACGGCCCAGTTGAGATTAACTGCCGTCGGCCTTGCTGCTTTTAAATTCTGGGCGGCTTCAGACAGGTACCGATCTAAGGCGTGTTCCCCACCCCCCGAAAAGTTAAAAGCGGCCAGGGCGAAGCCGAAGGCTGCCGCAACTCCGATTGCGGGAGCGCCCCGGATCCGCATTTCCTGAATAGCCTGAACCACCTGTTGATAGCGGGTGCACAAAAGATAATGTATTTTTCCTGGTAGTTCCGACTGATCGAGAATCAGCAAGCTGTTCTTCTCCCAGCGCAGAATCTCCAAAGCAGGTTACTCTCCTTCTTTTTTTGGTTTCCCCAGGGAGCCCAATTCCTGGGCAGCATAGGGGCAGGAACAGGTGCGTGTTTCTTTTAATCGTTCAATCACGGTAAAAATTAGATTCCGCACGAGACCCTGAGCTTTGCTTGTTGCTTCGACAACTTCCCGGTGGGACAGGGGGCGCAGAGAAATGCCTGCTGCATAATTTGTAATCAACGCAACAGTCGCGTAGCAAAGGGTTGCCTCCCGCGCCAGCACCACCTCGGGAACGCTGGTCATCCCGACGACATCCCCGCCCAGCATGCGGAACATGCGGATTTCTGCAGGAGTTTCGTAACGGGGACCCTCTGTGCAGACGTAGGTGGCGCTCCGGTGCACCCTAACCCCCGCGTGGCGCGCTACCTGGTAGATCTCTTCATGGAGGCTTGGGCAGTAAGGTGAAGTCATGTCTACGTGCAAGACCCCTGCTTCCCCTCCCTCGTAAAAGGTTTGGGGACGGCTCTTCGTAAAATCAAGAAACTGATCGACGAGAACAATTTCGCCGGGCTTTAAGTCTTCTTGAAGGGAGCCAACTGCTGCGGTAGCAATTACCTTGATCACGCCGATTTCTCTGAGTGCCCAGATATTCGCCCGGTAATTGATCAGGTGCGGAGGTGTTACATGGCCCTCCCCATGCCGCGGAAGAAAGGCAACCTCTTTCCCCTTGTAGCAGCCAACTTTTAAGCTGACCTCTCCATAAGGGGTTTTCACTTTAAGGTCCCTTTCGTCTTCTAAAAAGCCGGGTTCGTAAAAACCTGTTCCACCGATAATCCCAAATTTCAATCTTTTTAAGCCTCCTCACCAAAAAGTGCAGCAACAAATTCTCTTCCATCGAAATCTTTTAAATCATCGGGCTTTTCACCGATCCCGATTAATTTTACAGGAATTCCTAGTTCCTCTTTAATTGCGAGGACAATCCCCCCCTTGGCGGTGCCGTCCAGTTTTGTCAGGGCAATGCCGGTCACACCGGTAGCCGCCTGAAACAATTCGGCCTGGCGGAGGGCGTTTTGACCGGTTGTCGCATCTACCACTAACAACACTTCGTGGGGTGCACCCGGTATTTCCCGCTCGACAATTCTTTTAATTTTTTTGATTTCCTCCATCAGATTCACTTTTGTATGGAGGCGGCCGGCTGTATCAATAATTACCACATCTGTACCCCTCCGGCGTGCTGCCTGAAGGGCGTCAAAAACAACAGCCGCAGGATCGGAACCTGGCTGATGCTTGACCAGTTCGGCTCCCGTTCTCGCTCCCCAGATCTCCAGCTGTTCAATGGCAGCGGCACGAAAGGTGTCGGCTGCAGCAAGAAGAACCTTTCTTCCCTCGGCGCCGAAACGGTATGCCAGTTTCCCGATTGTTGTGGTTTTGCCCACGCCGTTCACCCCCAGCACCATGATCACGGTAGGGGGGGTATCGCTTATCACAAGGGGAACGCGGGGTCCCAATAGCTCTTCCATTTTTTCGCGCAGAAGCCCCTTTACCTGTTCTGCCTCTTTCAGCCTCTGCTGTCTTGCCCCTTTCCGGATCTCCTCCAGCAAGTGGTTTGAGGCCGCTACCCCTACGTCGGCCTGAAGCAAAATTTCCTCCAGCTCCTCAAAAAGATCTTCATCAATTTTCCGATGTACGGAAACAAGCTGGGTTACCTTTTCTACGAAACCCTGCCGTGTTTTTGTAAGGCTTTCCTTTAGTTTGGCAAAAAAGGAAACCATTTTGAACCCTCTTTTTCTTTTTTAGTTCAAGCACATTTTACCACAACCAGAAAGGCCTGCTCAATTAGAGCCGGACTGTAAAAAGCTGAAAAAGGGTGCCGCAGAAGGCACCCCTTGGTCCGGTAAACAAATTCAGCCTGCCCTTACCCATTTTGAATCAGTAAGATTGACAGAAACTATCTTGGAAATTCCAGGCTCCTCCATGGTGATCCCGTAGAGGGTATCGGCGACCTGCATTGTCTGGTAACGGTGGGAAATAAGGATAAGCTGAGAACTTTCCCCCATTTTTTTAAGAAAATTCGTGAAACGGGCGATGTTCGCCTCATCAAGGAATGCCTCGATCTCATCCAGGAAATAAAAAGGGCTCGGGCGCGTTTTTAACAGGGCAAAGAGGAAGGTGATGCCTGCCAGGGCCTTTTCCCCTCCCGATAAAAGGGAGAGGTGGCGCGGCTTTTTCCCCCGGGGCAAAACCACTACCTCCAGACCGGCTTCCAGAGGATTTTTTTCATCGGTAAGCAGGAGTTCGGCTCTTCCACCCTCGCAGAGGATCGAAAAGATTTCTTCGAAATTTTCCCTGACTTCCCGGTAGGTTTTTTGGAAACGGCTTACCACAATTTGATCCATTTCCCTGATCACCCGGTGGAGGGCCTCCTTTCCTTCTTCCAGGTCCTTTTTTTGCTGGCGGAGAAAACTTAATCTTTCTTCAAGGGCGCGGAGTTCACCGGGTGCGGTAAAATTGACTTCACCAAGAGACTCCAATCTTTCTTTTAATTCCGCAATTTTTTCTTTAATGAGATTCTTCTCCTGATCCCCCATCTCCCTGCTGTTTTTGATTTCCCGGAGGTCGACTCCGTATTCGCGGGCCTCGGTTAGAAGTTGTTCAGTTTGTTCTTCTAAATGATTTAGTTGAAGCTCCATACTGCGCAGTTGCTGCTGGTACTGCCCAATTTTTTGCTTTATTTTTTGATATCTTTTCTCTTTTGCAGTTAAATATGCCTTTCTGGCCCGAAACTGTTTTTTCCTGAAAGAAAGTTCGCCTTCCAAAATGTTTCTTTTGTTTTCGATCTCGCTCAATTTTTCCCGGGTTTCCCTTTCCTGGTTTTGCAGTTCTTGCATTTCCTGGCTGACTTTTTCAAGCTCTCCTTTGAGCTTTTCAATGAGGCCATCCTGCTGGGTTAGCAGATCTTGGATCTGACATTTTCTCTGGGCCAGGTGCTTGAGTTCCTGGTTTAAAGAGCCCAGTTCGACCTTCAAAGCTGTAATTTCCTTCTCGAGCGCCTGGAGTTTTTTTTCGCAAAAGAGGCGCGCTTCTTCAACCTCTCCCCGCCTTCTTTCAAGGCCTCTTTCTTTTTCTAGAATCTCCGCAAGCTCCTGCTCTAAACCGGCAACCAGTTGATCCAGGTTCTCCAGCTGGCCGCGGACTTCACCTTCGGAAAAAAGTTTTTGGGTGAATTCGGTCAGCTGCTTTAACTCTTGGGTTAAGAAAAACAGCTGTTGCTCTTCCTCGCTTTTTTCCATCTCCCGGGAAAGCCGGAGGCTTTCCAGCTCCCTGAGTTTTCTTTCAAGGTGACTGATTTCCGAATTTAAGCACTCCTCCTGCTTCTTGAGGAGCTCAAGACCTTGCTGATCTTTGAAAAGTTGAGCTGAAATCCGGGCGATTTCCTGCTTCCGGTGGAAAGAGGCGGAAAAACGGGGACTTAGTTTTCCTCCTGTAATTAAACCCCCGGGCTGGATAAGATCCCCTTCAAGTGTGACAACGCGGACCCGGTACTGGTTGCTTTCGGCGAAATGTCTTGCACTTTTCAAGTCTCTGGCAAAGAAAGTGCGTCCCAACAGGAACTCAGCAACATTCCGGTACTCTGGGCTGCACCTGACAAGATCTGCGGCCCGGCCGAGAATTTTTGATTCATCTTTAAACCGCGGAAGATGCTCCTTTTCTGCCCAGCGGGCAAGCGCGGTCAAGGGAAGGAAGCTGGCCCTTCCTGCACCAAGAGACTTCAGGTAGTCAACGCCCCGGTGGGCGGCCTCTGGTGTTGTGCAAACAAAGTAATGAGCGGCACGGCCCAGCGCCACATCCAGCGCTGCCGTATATTCAGATTCGATTGAAAAAATTTCTTCAACCAAACCCAAAATTTCACGGCGGGAGAGAATTCCTTCGGCCAGAGCGCGCAGGATCTCCCTCACGCCTTTTTCGTAGCCATCTCTGGCCTCTTCGGCTTCTTTTAGAAAGCCGAGGCGCATCTCTGCTCCTTGAATTTTTTCAAGCACTTTCCGAATGGAGGAGGCAAGTTTTTCTTTTTCATTTCTCAGGTTTTGAAGCCGTGATTGGTGCAGGGAAATTTCCTGCAGAACCTTCTGCAGCGAGGAGGCATGAGAGTGGCAACGCCGGGTTCGTTCCTGAATCTGCTCCTTCAGCTCAGCAACCCGCCTTTTCTCTTCCTCTCCCCTTTTCTCAATGTTTTCCTGGCGCTGCCTGAGCATTTCTTTTTGATTTTTAACCTCCTGGATGCGGCTGATAAGAGAAGCTTTTTTATGAGAGGCTTCCAGGAACTCCCTGTTTGCGAGCTCCCAGTCTTGATTTATCCGGTTCCTTTTCTCTTCCCAGCTGTTTTTCTCCTTTTCCAGGTGGTCGTGATGTTGTTCGAGGTCGTCTTTTTGCTTGAGACGCCGCTTGAGTTCTTCCTCCAGGCCCCTGAGTTCCCCTCTTCCCTCTGCGTCTTTTTGGGCGAGGGAAAGGATTTGAGATTCCAGTTCTTTTTTGCGCGAGGAGGCGGAAGCAAGCCTTTCTTCGCAGCGAACCTTTAAAATACTCAAATCCTGAACATACTTTTGAAGTTCTTCGCAGTCTCTTTCAATTTGAGAGATTTTTTCTCCTCTTTCATGGAGGCCGGTTCTTAAATTTTTCAGTTCTTCTTCCAGAGGAGCCATCCTCTGCTGCTTCTGCGCCAGGGAGCTTCCTGTTTCCTGGTATGTCTTCGTGATAAATTCTTTTCTTTTTTTTACTTTGAAATATCGCTCCTCCAGCAAGCGCACCTCTAAACTCCGGAGTTCGTGCCGGAGCTGATGGTAGAGTTCGGCTGTTTTTGCCTGCTCGGCGAGGGGGAGGCGCTGTCTCTCCAGCTCCTCTAATATGTCCCGGAGCCGCACCAGGTCTTTTTCCGTTTCTTCCAGCTTTTTGACGGCCTCGGCTTTCCTCCGCTGGTACTTGCTTACCCCCGCTGCCTCCTCCAGATAAAGCCTCCGCTCCTCGGGGTGGAGGAAAACAAATTCCTCGATTTTCCCTTGAGGAATAACAAAAAAAGCCGCCCGCCCGATACCACAGGCAGAAAAAAGCTCCTGGATATCGCGCAGCCGGCAGGGTGACTTGTTGATGAAATATTCACTCTCCCCCGACCTGTAAACGCGGCGCGTAATGCGAACTTCCTGGTAAGGAAGGGGCAAAACGCCTGTCGTGTTGTCCAGAGTTATTGAAACTTCAGCCATGCCGAGAGAACGGCGTCTTGTGGTGCCCGAAAAAATTACGTCGTCCATTTTGTAGCCCCGCAGGGCCCTCACATTTTGTTCTCCCAGCACCCACTGCACGGCCTCGATCAGGTTGCTTTTTCCGCAACCGTTCGGGCCCACAATAACCGTTATACCCGGTCCGAATTCCACTTCAACGCGATCGGCAAATGACTTGAAACCTTGGATTTCCAGGCGGTTTAAGTACATCGGATACCTTTATCTGGGCTCCACAATGAATTTAATCGCCGTTCGCTCCTCACCGTCAATTGTAATTTCCACGAAAGCCGGTACTGCAACAAGGTCGATGCCATTGGGGGCAATAAAGCCTCTGGTTATCGCGATTGCTTTTACAGCTTGATTTACAGCGCCAGCACCTACAGCCTGAATTTCCGCGGTTCCTTTTTCCCTTAAAACAGCAGTAAGTGCACCCGCAACTGATTTAGGATTCGATTGAGCAGAAACTTTGAGCACTTCCACCATTATTTCCTCCTTTGTACTTCTGAAGTTACCAAATTTGACCTTGATAATCGGGTGAAATTAACCCGGCTTTTTACATGTATATTCGACGGAGTTGCTAAAATTCCTGCCTTGCATCATCTCCACAATCTCAGGATTTTTTAACCTTCTGGTTCTTCAGGTACTCCAGGGCAGCCCTTGCCGCCTGTTGTTCGGCCTCCTTTTTTGATTTTCCACTCCCCCTCCCCAGCATCTGGCCGCGCCAGATGACTCCCGAAGTAAATTGCTTTGCGTGATCGGGCCCGGATTCAGATAAAACAACGTACTGCAGCTTTCCATTATTCTGCTGCTGAATGAGTTCTTGCAGAGATGTTTTATAGTCCGGATAAAAACCCCGCGCCGTTTTTTCAATTTCTTCTTTAAATAAATTATATATAAAATCACGGACCCTTTCCCAACCCTGATCCAGGAAAATAGCTCCTGTAAGAGCCTCCAGGGCATCGGCAAGATTGGAAGGGCGCGTTCTTCCTCCCGAAAGCTCTTCCCCCCGCCCGAGACGAAGGTAGTTTCCCAGCTTAAGATGTGCGGCCAGCCGGGCAAGGGTAGGCTCGCACACAACCGCTGCCCTCATTTTTGTAAGCTGGCCTTCCGGCTGTTCGGGATAATGGTGGTAGAGATAATCGGCAATAACCGAACTTAAAATGGCATCGCCGAGGAATTCCAGCCGCTGGTTATGGTTTTTTCCTCCGGTATGTTCGGCAGCATAAGAAGGGTGGGTGAGCGCCCTTTCGAGAAGCTCTGGCCGGTTGAAGCGGATGTTTATTATTTTTTGGAACTGGTCCAGCTTTCTGCGGCTGTTTATTTCCATACAGGTACCCTGCCTCCCTCAAGGGAGGTGCGTTAATCGCTCTGAAATTTTTGAAAAACCAGAACTGCATTGTGACCGCCAAAACCAAAGGAATTAGAAAGTGCAACCCTGACGGAATGCGCCCGCGCCTGATTGGGGACATAGTCCAGGTCGCACTCGGGGTCCGGAAACTCGTAGTTAATCGTTGGCGGAACCAAATCGCTGGCAATCGTGAGAACTGTCGCGATTGCTTCAACAGCTCCCGCCGCCCCCATCAGGTGCCCGATCATGGACTTGATTGAGCTGACCGGAATCCGGTAGGCGTGCTCTCCCAGGACGTTTTTGATCGCCAGGGTTTCTATTCTATCATTTAACTCTGTAGAAGTGCCATGCGCGTTAATGTAATCCACGCTTTCGGGGGATATGTTGGCATCAAGCAGGGCTAGCCTTATGGCGCGGGCGGCTCCGGCACCGTCGGGATCGGGAGCGGTGATGTGGTAAGCATCTGCTGTGGTTCCATATCCTGAAATTTCGCAATAAATCCTTGCTTTTCTTGCCAGGGCGTGGGATAGAGTTTCAAGAACCAGAACTCCTGCTCCTTCCCCAATCACCAGGCCGTCTCTTTGCCGATCAAAGGGGCGGCTGGCGCGGGCAGGTTCGTCATTACGGGTGGACATGGCACGCATTGCGCAGAAGCCGCCGAGGGCAATTGGAGTGATGGGAGCCTCCGTTCCCCCGGCAAGCATCACATCTGCCTCTCCCCTTTGCAGGACCCGAAAGGCCTCCCCTATGGCGTTTGTCCCCGAGGCGCAGGCGGTTACAAGCGTCATGTTTGGTCCTTTCGGTCCCAGGCAAATGGCGATCTGCCCTGCAGCCATGTTGCTGATCATCATGGGGACAAAAAAGGGACTGATCCGGCTGGGTCCTTTGGCGATGAGGAGGCGCAGCTGTTCTTCAAGGGTTTCAATTCCACCGATTCCGGAGCCGATAAAAACACCCACCCGATCTAAGTCTTCTTTTTCCAGATCAAGTGCAGCATCTTCTAACGCGAGTTTTGCAGCTGCGACTCCGAACTGGGTGAAACGGTCCATTCTCTTTGCTTCCTTCTTCTCCAGGTAAGCTTCGGGGTTAAAGTCCTTAACTTCCGCGGCAATTCGGCTGGCAAAAGAAGAAGGATCGAAGCGTGTGATGGTGCCCACACCGGATCTCCCCTGCACCAGGGAAGACCAGAAAGATTCTTTACCAATCCCAACCGGGGAAACTACACCAAGGCCCGTAACAACGACTTGTTCCCTTGTGACCTTAGCCATAAAATCTTAATCCTTTCATATGGGATCGAGAAAAGAACTCAAACTTAGAAAGTCCCGTAGTTTTCCCACGGGACCCTGGTTTACTGATTCTCTTTGATATATTCGACGGCTGCTCCTACGGTGAGGATTTTTTCAGCTTCCTCGTCGGGAATCTCCAGATCGAACTCCTCTTCCAGTGCCATGATTAGTTCTACAATGTCCAGAGAGTCTGCGTTCAGTTCTTCAAAAGTGGTCTCGGGAGTAACATCATCTTCCTCCACACCAAGCTGCTCCACAATGATCGATTTCACCTTTTCAAAAATTGCCTTTTCATCATACTCGGCCATCCACCTTTCACCTCCCTCCCGCTTTCCAGATCATATGACCATTCCTCCATCGACATGTATTACCTGCCCGGTAATATAATCTGCACCAGGAGAAGCTAAAAATACAACCACTCCGGCAACATCATCCGGCTTTCCGGCTCTTCCCAGGGGAATTCTCCGCAGCAGTTCCTCTTTTGCTTCCGGCGGTATTTTTTCGGTCATTTCTGTTTCAATGTAACCTGGTGCCACGGCGTTTACGGTAATCCCCCGCGTGGCCACCTCCCGGGCAACGCATTTTGTGAAGCCGATGACTCCTGCCTTTGCCGCGCCGTAATTAGCCTGCCCCGCGTTGCCTGTAACTCCTATTACCGAGGCAATGTTGATAATCCTTCCCCACCGCTGCTTGAGCATCAGCTTTAAAGCGGCACGGGTGCAGTAAAACACCCCGGTTAAATTGGTGGAGAGAACATCTTCCCAGTCCTGATCCTTCATCCGGAGGAGCAACTGATCCCTTGTAATTCCCGCGTTGTTAACGAGGATGTCAAGGCTGCCGAAATGTTTCTGGATCGTTTCCACCATTTCTTCCACAGCCGGCTTGCTCCTGACATCTGCAGGAACCGTAAAACCTTTCCCGCCCAGTTTTTCGATTTCGGCTACAACCTGCGCGGCTTTTTCCTCCTGGTCCGGGTAAAAATTCACCGCTACCCGGGCGCCTGCCCGAGCCAGAGCCAGAGCAATTGCCCGCCCGATGCCCTGCGAAGCACCCGTTACTAAAGCAACCCGATTTTCTAAAATCATTTTAAACAGTCCCCCTTAATTGTGCAAGCACCTTTTCCAGGGAAGTTCTGTCTTCAACATGAAAGGTCCTTGCATCGGAAACGATCCTTTTAATTAAGCCGGAGAGAACCCGGCCCGGCCCAACTTCGATAAAAGTACGGTGCCCATCCAGGTGCAATCTTTTTATCGATTCTTCCCAGTAAACGGCACTTTTAACCTGCTCTGCCAGAAGTGATTTGATTGCTGCCGGATTCGAGACGTAGCTTCCGTTCACATTTGCCACATAAAGAACCCGCGGCGGGGAAAAAGAAAACTGCTCGAGATAGAGCGCCAGTTCCTGTGCCGCTTCCTCCATAAAAGAAGAATGAAAAGGGCCGCTTACCGGCAGAGGAATGATTTTTTTTGCACCGGCCCGGCGTGCTAAAACAAAGGCTTCCTCCAGTCCCCCCTTTTCGCCTGAGATTACAACCTGCCCCGGTGCATTGAAATTTGCCGGCTGCACAACTCCCTTCGCCCGAGCCTGGCGGCAGATTTCTTCTACTGCTTCTCGTTCAAGGCCGAGGATTGCAGCCATTCCGCCCTGTTTTTCTAAAAGGGCCTTTTCCATTAACTGGGCCCGCTTTTGGACGATTTTTAAGGCATCGGGAAAGCTTAAAACATCTGCTGCAACAAGGGCGGAGTATTCTCCCACGCTGTGACCCGCAACAGCATCGCAAGAAATCCCGTGCTTTTTTAAAACCTCAAAAGCAGCAATGCTTGTCGTGAAGACGGCAGGTTGCGTAAAGCCGGTTTTGTTCAAAGTTTCCGGCGGCCCCTCAAAACATAACCGGGCAAGCGGATAACCTAAAATCTGCTCTGCCTGCCTGAAAACATTCGCCGCTTCAGGCTCGCTCCTGAAAAGCTCCGCCCCCATCCCTACGTACTGGGAACCCTGGCCGGGGAAAACAAACACCCTTTTACCCATTTGCAAGCACCCCGAGTCTTTTGATGACCTCCTCTGCCTCCTGGATAATTTCTTTAATAACCATTTCAGCCGGCTCGATTTTTTTGACAAGCGCAGCGCTTTGGCCCGCCATCAGAGATCCCGTTTCAACGTCTCCCTCAATCACAGCGGCTCGCAGTCTATTTGTCCCCAGTTCTTGAAACTCCTCAGGAGAGGCCCCGCGTTTCGCCAGTTCTTCGAACTGGCGTGCCAGTTTGTTTCTCAAAACCCTCACATAATGGCCGGGATAACCTGTGACTACCGTATCTCTGTCGCCGGCCTTGAGGATCGCCTGTTTGTAATTGGGATGCACTACACACTCGGAGGCGCAGATAAAGCGCGTTCCTATTTGAACACCTACCGCGCCGAGGGCAAGGGCAGCGGCCAGCCCTCTTCCATCGGCAATCCCGCCTGCGGCAATAACCGGAATCCTCACGGCATCCACGATCTGGGGAACCAGAGCCATCGTTGTGATTTCGCCAATGTGGCCGCCGCATTCCATGCCCTCGGCAATGAGCGCGTCTACTCCAGTGCGTTCAAGACGCTTTGCCAGGGCAACAGAAGCTACAACGGGGATCACCTTAATCCCCGCCTCTTTTAAGCGGGGGAGGTGCTTGCCGGGATTGCCTGCCCCGGTTGTAATTACGGGAACCCTCTCGGTAATAACCAGATCGATCAGTTCTTCTACATGAGGCGACATGTAGTAAATATTTACTCCAAAGGGGCGGCTGGTCAGAGACTTTGCCTTCCTGATTTCGGCCCGGACGGCTTCAGGCTCCGCGTTGCCGGCTCCGATGATCCCCAAACCCCCCGCCTGGGAGACGGCGGCTGCCAGTTCCGCCGTCGCAACCCAGGCCATCCCCCCCTGCAGAATGGGGTATTCAATTTCAAGCAAATCGCACAAAGGTGTTTTCAGCATTTCAATCCCCTCCCTACCACCGCAAAGTGCACGCAGCCCAGGTGAATCCAGCCCCGAAGGCTGTTAAAACAACGACGGAGCCCTCCCTGATTTTCCCCTCTTCGACGGCTTCGGTCAAGGCAACGGGAATCGATGCTGCCGAAGTGTTTCCGTATTTCTCCAGATTCACAAAAACTTTTTCCGGAGGAAGCCCCATCCTTTTACGTGCTGCTTCGATGATCCGCAGATTCGCCTGATGGGGGATCAAAAGATCCACCTGGTCGGCTCTGAGGCCGGCGCGGGCCAGGCTTTCCAGAGCCGCTTCGGGCATTGCCCGCACCGCGAATTTGAAGACTTCGTTTCCGTTCATGTGGATGGTATGGAGCCGGCTTGCAACGGTTTCGGGAGAGGCCGGAAAGCGGGAACCGCCGGCAGGCATTTTGAGGAAATCTTCCCCCGTTCCATCAGCGCCGAGAACGAAAGAGAGAAATCCCTTATGTTCAGGAGCAGGCTGGAGAACCGCAGCTCCTGCTCCGTCGCCGAACAAAACGCAGGTGCTTCGGTCTGTCCAGTTGACAATCTTGCTTAGGGTATCGACTCCGATAACCAGAACGCAGTTGTACATCCCTGTGGCAACGAACTGGGAGCCTGCCGCACAGGCATAAATGAAACCCGGACATGCTGCCTCGATGTCAAAAGCTGCAGCATGTGTTGCCCCTAAACCTGCCTGGACCAGACATGCTGTGGAAGGGAAGAACATGTCCGGCGTTACAGTTGCAACGATAATCAAATCAACCTGATCCGGTTCAACTCTTGCCTCGAACAGGGCCTTTTCTGCAGCCTTTAAAGCCAGACTTGAGGAGGGCTCATCCGGTGCGGCAATCCGCCTTTCTTTGATTCCGGTGCGCGAGAGAATCCATTCATCACTTGTTTCTACCATTTTTTCTAAATCACTGTTTGTAAGCCTCTGGTCCGGCAGGTGTTTTCCCAGGCCTGTGATTGCAACACCCCTCATCTTAACCTGACTCACAAAGATTTCCCCCTAATCCCTTTTTAACAAGTTCCAAAAGGTTTTTCCGGGCAGCTTCCTGCGCAAAACGAATCGCGTTCCGGATTGCCTTGGCTCGGGAACTGCCGTGGCAGATAATGCTTATCCCCTGCACTCCCAAAAGGGGTGCACCTCCGTATTCCGTATAATCCAGTTTCCGCAAAATCTCACGAAACCCCGGTTTTACCAAAACTCCCCCGAGCGACCGGAGGGGATTTTTTTTGAGTTCCGACCTGATCATCATGAAAAGTGCTGCAACCAGGCCTTCTGTGAGCTTTAAAACAACATTGCCAAGAAAACCATCGCAGACAATAACATCAACATCTCCTGTGAAAAAATCACGTCCTTCAAGATTTCCCGCAAATAAAAGATTCTTTGTCTTTTCTAAAATTTGGAATGCCTCTACAACCGCTTCGTTTCCTTTGTTCGGTTCGCTTCCGATATTGAGGAGGGCAACCCGCGGGCTTTCGATCCCGAGCACTTCCCGGGCATAGATGCTCCCCAAACAGGCAAATTGGACGAGGTGGCGGGCTTTACAGTCTACATTTGCCCCGGAATCGATCAAGACTTTGGGGCCTCCAGGAGAAGGGAAAACAGTGGCGATAGCCGGCCTTTCGACTCCCGGAATCCGGCCCAATTCAAAAAGTGAAGCTGCCATTTGAGCCCCGGTGTTTCCGGCGGAGACAATTGCTGCTGCGGTTCTCTCCTTGACAAGCCTTGTGGCAACCACAAGGGAGGCATTTTTTTTTCTCCGGACCGCCGGTACAGGCTCCTCATCCATCTCGATGCTCTCAGGTGCATGAACGCAGGATATCAACTCAGGAGGGTAGTGGTATTTATTTAATTCCGCTTGAACCCTTTCCTTTTTCCCCACCAGGATAATCTGGGTCCCGTCTTTTACGACTGCTTCAACCGCCCCTTTAACAATTTCCTCAGGAGCATAATCACCCCCCATGGCGTCAACGGCAACTTTCATAAAGCTCCTTCATCTCCTTTGCCACAACAGTGAACTGGCTCCTTAAAACATCCTCCTTGCCTACCCGCGAGTTGACCCTTACCAGATAGCTGTTTCCTTTCCGGGTTACCACCTCGGCGCAGGCAGTTACCTTATCCTTCCAGTAAACAGGTTTCAAGAAACGGACCCGTGCACTTCCGGTTAAAACCACCTCGGCATTGATTAGAGCCACGGCCAGGGAATTGGCCTGCGCAAAAAGGTAGTGGCCCCGCAGAATTTTCGTTTTTGCAAAAACCATGTCCCTCCTTACTTCAAGTACGGAAACACCCCTTTTTCCGATCTGGATTTCCACGGGTTCTCCAATCAGTTCGCCTGTCATGAGGGACCGGATTTTCCCGTAAAACCGTTCTGCAACCTCTTTGGTCCGCACCCTCAGTTCGGGAATTCCCAATTCAAGCCGGTCCAGGCGGACCGTGGGGACGCTTACCGCCAGCAAGTCGGCAAGCTCTTCGTCTGTTAAAAACGGATTCTCCTGCAGATATGTGGTTAACTTTTGGTGCCTTTCCAGTTTCTCCTGGGTTCGCTTTTTCCTCATCATTTCAACAACCTTATTTATGACCTATTATTATTAACAGGTAATAAAAATTCCTGTAATTTAGTATATTACAAAGAAATAAAAAAGACAAGCAGGTTTTGTGAAGAACCTCTTGTCTTTTGAGCTTTTCCTGTTGGGAGTTTATTTTTCCAAGACCGCCTTGCCCCGGTAGTAGCCGCACTCAGGGCAGATGCGATGCGCCATTTTCGGTTCATGACAGTGGGGACAGAGGACCACCGTAGGGCCGCTTATTTTCCACATTGCCCTCCGTTTATTTTTCCGGGCCTTTGATACTCTTCTTTTCGGTACACCCATTTCTCTTAAACCTCCTGATTATTTTTTGCATTTTTTTTCAATAGCTCTCCCAGCACAATCAGCCTGGGGTCTCCCTCCTGCTTCTCGCAGTTGCACTCTCCGAGATTCAAATCCAGGCCGCAGGCCGCACACAATCCCCGGCAACCTGGTTTGCAAAGCGGCTTCATGGGAAGAGATAAAATCAGGCCTTCGTTGATGACTTCGGTTAAATCAATTGTATCTCCTTCGTAAACTCTTCCTAACCCCTCCTCTTTTTTTAATCCTGCATCCCCTACCCTGAAAAAAGACTCCGTAAAGGGAAATTTCAGGTCGAATAAAAACGGCTTCAGGCAAAGACTGCAGTTCAGTTCTGCTCTTGCCTCTACATTTCCCTGAACCAAAATTTCTTTTCCTGTATTGGTTGCTTTCCCCAAAACCTTAAGGCCGCGTACGGCAATGGCAGCACCCTGAAAATCAACGGTGAAACCGGGGAGATTTCCGGCAAATTCTTCCACACGCCCCTTTACCTTGCGCAGCTCACTGACATCGATTTTCACTGAGATCACTCCCTTTAATCACCCCACATTATACCGGTCGCCTACCCCCGTGTCAACGAACGAGGGGAAGGTGTTAATAACCTTCCCCTCGGCTGGTAAAATTATTTTTTACCTGAAATCAGATCTCCATTTCCTGGCCGTTGACCGTAACTTTAATTGGAGTGCGCCCCGGAACCTTTGCCCTGGCCCTGATCATATCCGGATTCTTCTGGAGCTGCTTCACGAATTCTTCATCCCGCATCTTGTTCCTGTATTCAGGGTTCTCAAAGGAATACTTGAAGTTGGTATGGACATCGTAACGGTTCTCCAGGAGGGCGACCACGTCTTCCACAAAGACGAGTTCCTCGTCCGTTGGGATGACGAAGATCTTAACCTTGGAATCCGGGGCCGAGATGTCCGATTCAGAGTTCCTCGTCCGCGCCAGCTTGTTTAACTCAGGGTCAAATTTAATGCCCATAAATTCTAAACCTTCCATAGCACGCGCCCGGATGTCGGCTGCCATTTCCCCGACTCCTGCTGTCCAGACGATGGCATCGACCCCACCCATTGCTGCTGCGTACGCACCGATATATTTCCTGATCCTGTAGCTTTCGATTTCGAAGGCAAGCCTTGCCCGCTCGTCACCTTTTTCCATGGCTTCGAGAACGTCGCGCCGGTCGGTGTACTTCCCGGTGATGCCAAAGATGCCGCTCTTCTTGTTCAGGATGCTGTCAATTTCCTTCGGGGAAAGACCTTCTTTCTGCATAATGTAGAAATCGAGGGCGGCATCGTGATCTCCGGCCCGCGTGCCCATGACGAGACCTTCAAGTGGGGTGAAGCCCATGCTGGTGTCAAAGGAAATTCCTTTCTTGACGGCGTTTGCGCTTACACCGTTGCCGATGTGGAGGCAGACCAGGTTGACATCAAAGGGGTCTCTCCCAAGCAGGACCGCTGCCCGCTTTGAAACATACAAGAGGGAGGTGCCGTGGAAGCCATAGCGGCGCACCCGGTACTTTTCGTACCATTCGTAAGGAATGGCGTAAATGTACTGGGGCGGCTGCATGGTCTGGTGCCAGGCGGTGTCCATGACTGCCATGTGGGGGACGTCTGGCAGGAGGCTCTTTGCTGCTTCGATGCCAAGAATGTTTGGGGGGTTATGCAAGGGAGCCAGATCTTGCAGTTCTTTAAAGGTATTCAGTACCTCGTCATCGATTATTACGGATTTCGCAAACTTTTCGCCCCCGTGAACTACACGGTGACCTACCGCATCAATCTCTTTGACGCTCTTCAGGACACCGTGTTCAGGACTTACTAAGAGGTCGAGGATCAGGTGTACGGCCTCTCTGTGTGTAGGGCACTCATGCTCGACCTTTACAGCGTCCCTTCCTGCCACTTCGTGGACGCAGAACGATTGCCCGATCGTTACCCGTTCTACAATTCCCTTGCACATGATCTCTTTCGCATCCCAGTCATAGACCATGTACTTTGCGGAGGAACTCCCGCAGTTCAAGGTCATAATTTTCATTTAACTCTCTCCCCCTTTTTTATTCGTTGATTATTCCCAGGTAGAGGCTTAAGGGACTGCGCCTTGGACAGGGCTACCCAAGAAAAAGCCTCTCAACCTCTTACAGCATGCAGGCTTATGTGCCCTCATTTAGCGGGTGCCGTACGGAACCATTGCTTTTACTGCCACAACTGCTGCAACATTGACGATGTCGGTCGGCTTGCAGCCCCGGGAAAGGTCGTTGATGGGCTTATCCAGACCCTGTACCAGTGGTCCATAAGCCTCGGCCTTGGCCAGGCGCTCTGTTAATTTATATGCGATGTTTCCGCAGTTCAGATCAGGGAAGATGAGGCAGTTTGCACGGCCTGCCACAGGGCTGCCCGGTGCCTTCTTTTTCCCGATTTCGGGAACAAGGGCGGCATCTCCCTGCAGTTCCCCGTCAATGAAAAGATCGGGACGCTTCTGATTGGCGATCTTGGTGGCTTCAATCACCTTGTCAACGATGGGGTGGGTGGCGCTTCCCTTTGTCGAATAAGAGAGCATGGCAGCATAAGCCTCTTTCACGCCGAAAATGTTTTTGATGGTCAAGCAGGTGGTAATTGCGATGTCAGCAAGCTCCTCCGCGGTGGGATTAGGATGACCTCCGGAATCGGCATAGAGGAAGAATCCATTTTCCCCATAGGAACAGTCAGGCACAATCATGGCAAAATAAGCAGAGGCAATTGAGATTCCGGGAGCTGTTTTAATAATTTGAAAAGCAGGTCTTAAAACATCTGCTGTGGTATGACTGGCCCCGGCAACCATACCGTCGGCGTCATCCAGCTTGACCATTGTAACTCCGAAATAAAGATAATCCTTTAACAAGTTTCTTGCCTCATCAAGGGACGCAATCTTTCCCTTCCTGATCTCCATTAATTTCTGGGCATATTCCTCGGTCTTTTCGTACTTATCCGGATCGATTACCGGCAGGTCGTCAATATTCGCTCCCGCCTCCTTGGCCTTCTTGCGAACCTCATCCTCCTTCCCAACCAGAATCACCTTGGCCAGCCCCGCCTTGTGGATCATTTCTGCGGCAAGCAAAGTCCTTTCATCTTCCGTTTCCGGAAGAACGATGCGCTTTTGACCCTGGCGGGCCCTCTCCCACACATACTCCATGATGGGATGCTTGGGTCCTACGACAGCCATCGACTCTACCTCCCTGATGAAATTATAAAAACATATACCATAATCGGTACTTTAGAAGAGCGTACCGATCTCTCCCGCCTTTGCATCCTGTATCCCGGGCGGTTAACGGCCCCGCCCTTTTCTTTTTTCCAGTGAAAACTGGCATTCGAAAGCAATTCCTGGGGTTAAAAAAGTGTTGGAAATGTTGCAGATTTTTTGTTAGGAAGGCTCTCAGTATGCGCGGTTATTTAGGATTGACTATGGCCTGTCTCCAGGGTAGAGTTGCTTATATTATATCATAATTGTTTTAATGGAACCACTCTTTTTTTGCAGCTTAAATTTTTCTAGATAGCCTGCTGTCTCAAGCTATACTGCCAGGTCTACTTTCTACATTGAGCTTGTATAATCCTTCCGAGAAAAAGTTTTTTCCTTTAATAACCCGGGAGGTATATTTAATGCTGGCACGGAGAATGCTTTCCAACTTTGAACTCCGAAGAACTGGCATATCTTTTTTCTGGATTTTCATCTTTCTAAGTTTTGGCATCGGGATGATTTGCTTTCCTGTCGTTGTCCTCCGGGCCGCCCGGCGGGGTTTAGAGGTGTGGTGGGAAATAGTTCTGCCCAGCCTCCTCCCTTTTTTCATCATTTCTGATCTTCTCATGAATTTGGGCTTTATCGCTTTTTTCGGGACCTTTCTGGAACCGGTAATGCGGCCCCTCTTCAATCTGCCGGGAAGCGGCGGATTTATTCTGGCCGTGAGCTACCTTTCGGGTTTTCCTTTATGTGCAGTTCTTACTGCTCGCCTGCGCCAGACGAACCTCTGCACCAAGGACGAAGGAGAAAGGCTTTTATCCTTCACCAGCAATGCCAGCCCTCTCTTCATGTTGGGGGCTGTAAGCGCGGGAATGTTTCAAAATCCGGCGCTGGGCCCCTTGATCGCCGGGATCCATTACTTTTCGAATTTTTTATGCGGGGTGATCCTCAAATTTTTTTCTCGGATTTCTCCTGGTCATCCCCCGCGATCTGGAATGTCAAAGGAATCCCTTTTAGCCAGCGCCCTCAGGGCCTTTCAAAAGGCTTCACGGCTTAAAGAACAGGGCTTCGGGGCCCTGCTGGGGGAGACAATTCGCAGCACAACCATTACTCTTCTCACCATTGGAGGCTTCATCACCCTCTTCTCGGTACTGCTAGGGATTCTCCAAGCGGTGGGCTTGTTTGCAGCAATTACCAGGATTTTAAATCCCCTTGCCGCATTTTTCAATTTTGATCCTTCTTTATTCCGGCCTTTGTTGTACGGTTTTTTTGAAATTACAATTGGAATCAACGAAGCAAGCAAAGTTAACGGTTCTCTACTTCAACAACTGATGATGGTCGAAGCAATTTTAGCATGGAACGGACTTGCCGTTCAGGCTCAGGTAGCAGGAATGGTTGCAGGAACCGACCTCCGGATTTTGACTTACATTTTAACGCGGTTTCTCCAGGCTGCAATTGCGGTTTCGCTGACTTGCATCTTCACCTGCTCCCCGGTTCAAGCAATTTTAGCCATCTCTCCCCGGGACCCTCTGGTCTGGGCGGCGGTTTTCCTGACTGGAGCAATTACCTTTTGCATCATCTCTTTTGCCAGATCTTTTCGAAAAAAAGTAATTATCATTCGCTGAACAGTACTCACTTCATCTGGCTGAGTTCTTCCCGCGCCCTGCGGATGACAGAGAGGTTTTGATCTAGACTCCCTTCAAGCTGACGTAAAATCTCGTCGGCATATTCCGTTGCCCCGTTGCGGATTTCCCTGGCAACGCGTCTTGCCTGGGAAACAATTTCCTCGGCTGCTGCCTGGGCCTGTTTCGTCAATTCACTTTCGCTGGTCAAGCGGTTAACTTCTTCCCGAACCTCGGCGAGGATCCGTTCTGCCTCTTCGCGGGCCTCTTGAATTACTCTTTCTCTTTCCCTGCTCAACAATTTAGCCTGGCGAATTTCCTCCGGTAAAATTGTTCTGATCCGGTCTAGAAAATCAAGCAGCACTTCTTCGCTGATTAAAATTTTACCGGTCATCGGCACCTTTTTGCTGCTCTGGATGATGCTTTCAAATTCATCCAGGACCTTGAAGATATCCACCCTCCCACCTCCGTCTGCTTACCGCTTGCAATTCTGCAGAAATTTTTCCTTCAGTCGTGAGGCTACCTGATCTGAAACAAAACCCGTGACATCTCCACCCAGGCTTGCGATCTCCTTGACGATGCTTGAACTTAAGTAAGAATATTTCGGCTGCGAGACCAGAAAGACCGTTTCCGCCGCAGGATTAAGCTTCCGGTTCATCAGGGCCATTTGAAATTCGCTTTCAAAATCTGAGATCGCGCGCAGACCCCGGACAATGGCGCGAGCTTCCTGCTGGCGCACAAAGTCACTCAACAATCCTCTAAAAGATCCCACCTCAACATTTGGGAGGTGCTTGCACTCCCGCGTGATCATCTCCACCCTTTCTTCTATCGAAAAGAGGGGTTGTTTCCCGGGGTTGATACATACAGCCACAATAACTTTATCAAAGATTAGGGCAGCCCTTTCGATGATATCCAGGTGGCCGTAAGTGATCGGATCAAAACTGCCAGGGTAAACCGCAACTTTCATGATGACCTCCTTCCTCGTGATTGCAATTACTCCCCGGAGTAAAATCTCAGAACACTGTCTCCATACCTCTCCTCCCGAACTGGCAACCTGTTTGCCGTTATTTCCTCCCCGAAGGCGCTCCGGGTAATAATCAACCCCCCTGGACGCAAAAGTTTTAGCCGGTACAGGCAATTCAGAGTTGGTGCCACTAAACCCTGTCTGAAGGGAGGGTCAACAAAGATCAGGTCGAACCCGTATTCCCTCTTTTTTAAAAGATTAAGGGCCTTGAAAGCATCGCACCTGTAAATTTGCGCTTGGGCAAGAAATCTGGTAATTTTCAAATTTTCCTGGATTAAGTCAGCATTTTGGGGATCTTTTTCCACGAAAACAACTTCTTGCGCCCCCCGGCTTAACGCTTCAATTCCAATGCTTCCGGTTCCTGCAAAGAGATCTAAAAAGATGCTGTTTGGCACCCGTGGGGCAATGATATTGAAAAGAGCCTCTCTGACAAAGTCAGTCGCGGGTCTCAAATCCTTCGACTTTCTGGTTTTCAGCCGTTTTCCCTTCGCAATTCCGCCGATCACGCGCAGTTTTTCCACCCCAGATTGTAATCCTGAAAGAAATTATAGCATTAAATAACCAGGAAAACACTTCCCTAAAAAGGATTTGCTTATTAATATTAAACCAGAAGGAGAGAAACCCTTTTTTTAGTCAAAGCAAAGGGTTCGAAAGGGGAGCATCTTGCATGGAACTTACAGAGGCAGGCTGGGCCGTTTTTCGAAGTCGTTACGCCCAAAAAGACGATACCGGAAAAGTGATCGAAAGCCCTGCAGAGGCCGTTTGGAGGATAGCAAATGCGGCAGCACTTGCCGAAAAACCGCTTCAGCGGGCTTCTTGGGCAGAAAAGTTCGCCGCGATCATCGACCAGAAAAAATTTATCCCAAGCACCCCCATCTGGGCCAACGTGGGAAAACCGGAGCGGCCCTGGCAGCCGAGCGCCTGTTTTGTTCTGGCAGTGGAGGACTCCCTCGAGTCCATGTATGAAACCTTGAAGCAAACTGCCCTTGTCTGTAAATGGGGAGGAGGGGTTGGCTTTAATTTCAGTTCTATCCGGCCGCGTGGAGATTTTATTCGTTCCACAAAAGGAAGGGCAAGCGGCGTTGTAGAGTTGATCAGGCTCTACGACGCCTCGGCTGCAATGGTAAAACAAGGGGGCATCCGGAGAGGCGCCTTCATGGGAATTCTCAACGTGGATCACCCCGAAATTTTTGATTTTATCAATGCCAAAAAGGAAGGCGGCTTAGAAAATTTTAACCTTTCTGTGGGAATCACTGATTCCTTTATGGAGGCCGTATTTAACCAAGGAGAATGGAGCCTCAAGTTTAGGGGGGAAACAAGGAGAACCGTAAAAGCCCGAGATTTATGGGAGGCGATTGTCAATGCCGCCTGGGCGTGTGGAGATCCAGGTTTAATTTTTCTTGACCGGCTTCAAGAGGCGAATCCGGTGCCGGGAAATCTTTTAAACGCCACCAATCCATGCGGTGAACAGCCTCTCTCACCGGGAGAAAGCTGCCTGCTGGGTTCCATCAACCTTGCCCAAATAGTGACGGCCGAAAAGGGGATCGCAAAAATAAATTGGGAAGAACTGGCCGCAATCACAGAGGTCGCCCTGCGCTTTCTCGATAACCTGATTGATGTCGCCCAGTATCCGCTTGCTTTTATCGGGGAAAAGTCCCGCGCCACGAGAAAGGTTGGTCTTGGCGTCTTGGGGTTGCACGATCTGTTGATCCGGCTCCGGCTTCCGTATGACAGCCATGAAGGGCGCCAAAAGGCAAGGGAGGTGCTCCGCCACATCCGCCTGACCGCATACCGCTATTCAGCTCAACTGGCGCGGGAAAAGGGGTGTTTTCCCCAGTGGAAAGACTCAATCTTTTATCCAACACAGCCCATGCGAAACGCCTCCTGCATCACCATCGCCCCTACCGGAACCATTACCCTTCTTGCCGGCACCGAAGGGTACGGAATCGAGCCGATTTTTGCAGTTGCCTACCGCAAAGAGACGGAAGCAGGAACAATCCCCGTTTTTTCAAGTCTTTTTCGCCATTTCTGCAACCAGCATCGAGTTCCGGAAAGGGCTTTAGATGAAGTTGCTGCCAAGGGCTCCTGTCAGGGAGTGGCCGGAATCCCGGATCAGCTTCAAAAATTATTTAAAGGGGCTTACGAAATTGCTCCAGAAGATCATCTGGCAATGCAGATCGAACTCCAGCAGGAGGTTGATAATGCGATTTCCAAAACGATCAATCTTCCCCTAACAAGCACCGTGGAGGATTTAGATTTCATCTACAAAAGAGCTTTCACGGGGAGGCTGAAAGGCATTACAGTTTTTCGGGCAGGGAGTAAACCTGGAGTTATTACTTTAGGAGATTTAGGAGAGAAACCCTCCCTATCCTGTTCTTCGCGGTGGATTTGCACCGGTTGCGAAGATCCCAGTTAAATGGTATAAATTACCACAAGAAAAAATGTATAAATTCGTTGTAATTGTACAGAATAGGTAATGGCAAAGGGTCTTCATGGGGAGGGGGACCCCGAACCAGGCAACGTGGCTTCTGTTGGTGCAGAGGTTACAGAAAACCCTCCCCCATGAGCTCTTCCTCCAGTTTCTCCTCTCCCACCGTCATTGAGTTCGCTCTGCGAGCGTCTCAATGGCGGCGCAAAAAGCGCCATGAGGATTACCCTCATGGCTTTTTCTATCCCTCTGATCCTCTGATAACTCCTTTCCATTAAGGAAAAATTAAACAAATGTTAATTAATTTGAACAATTATTTAGTTAAATGCTTTCGCAGAAAATCGGGGCCGTAGCCTCGTCTTTTGAGAACGGCTTCGATTAATTCAATTTTTCTTTTTAAGTCATCAAGCTCCTGGTCCAGTCTTTTTCGCACACCGTCCGGTATGTGTACAGGTGTTTTGCATAAGACAAAACTTCGCTCCCGCTCAAGGTCAGACTGCTCTTCATAGAGACGGTTCAGTTCCTTTTTTAACTCTTCGCTGCTCATCTGCTCAAAATCATGGCACATCCTCAATCTGCTCCTGCCTCTCCCCGAAAACCTTGCTTTTATAATTCCTCCCCGGTGATTTCACAGTACCGCTGAAGGAATTCCTCAAGCAGTTCTTTGTTTTTCTTAATTGTTAGCACCCAGGCGCGAAGAACATCTTCCCCTTCGCCAGTTAGTTTATAAAAGCGGCGGGGTGGCCCTGTACCAGATGTATCCCAGTGCGATTGAACCAGGCCATCTTCTTCCATCCGGCGCAGGTTGCGGTAAACTGCGCCAGGGTCGGGTGTTTGCATCAATCCGAATCCCGTTAAATTTTCTATAAGTTCGTATCCATAAGCCGGTTTTTGCCGCAGCAGGAGAAGTAAACAGGGCTGGATGAATTTTTTTAAAGGGCCCCCGGGGCACCGCCAGGCTTCATCATGTTCTTTAAAATCTGTATCATCAGGGTAGCCACCGTGGAACACTGCCGCCCCCTCCATTTAATTCAGCTTTTCTCCGTCTTAATATCTTAACACCCAGCAGACCCTTTTGAAAATAGTTCTGAGCACCGAAAACCGCTTGACCCTGACGAAAGGTTTGGATTATAATATATGTTGCCAACATATATAGGTAAAATGCCTTGAGAAGGGTACTCGAAGCAAAATCTTCCGCAGGAAAGGGGGTGAGCCGGTGCTCAATGAAACACAAGCCCTTCTGAACCAACTCCAAGAGGGGCAGGCTCAAATGGCGCGGCATCTTCCCGGTGTACTGGAGAACTTTCATGCCCTTGCCCAGTCAGTTATGAAAGAAAGAATTCTAGCGCCAAAGTTCAAGGAACTGATCGCGGTAGCCGTAGCAGTTGCAATCCGCTGCCAGCCGTGAATCGCCAGCCATGTTAAGCGCGCCCTCGGGGAGGGTGCAACGACCGAAGAAATTCTTGAGGCATGCGGTGTGGCCGTAATGATGGGGGGAGGGCCATCCATCGCTTACACATCTTATGTGGTAAAAGCTTTGAAGGATCTTGGTGCCTTAGATCAAGAAGAATAAAGGAGGCTTTTCAGGTGCGCTGCGACAAATGCCAGGCAGATGTTCCTGAAATCGAAATCCACGAGCATTTAGGGCGAAAGCTCTGCGAGGACTGCTATATTGCGGCTTTAACCCGCCCTCAACCCTGCGACCCGGGCGCAGTTTCGGCTGCCAGGGCGAGCCGGGAGTTGCAGGGGCTTAAGGGAGCCGAGGGGCTTACTCCCTTACAGAGAAAGATTTACGACTACTTGAAAGAAAAAGGAAAGGCAACCCGCGATGAGCTGGCAACTTATATAGGGATGCCCTGGGAAGACCTCGAGAAGCAGTTTGCAATCCTGCGCCACTGCGAGCTGGTACGAGCCTTTAAAGATGGTGACACCATCTTCCTGACATTAATGTAGCCCTTTATAAAAAAGCGAAAAAGAGGGTCTTTAGAGAAAACCCTCTCTTTTTTTATCAAAAGAATCAAAAAGTTTGGCCTGCCCTTTTATATTGTAAAACGATGCTGCCTATTGGACGGCCTGTATCCCGGGCGATGATCGGGCACTTCACCCGGAGCAGGAAAAATATATCTTTTCCACAAAACTGAAGGGTTTCGTAGTTCGCCTGCCCTTTTGCAATAACCAGATCCGCCTGTTGGAACCTTTCCTGAAATTCTGGTGAGCATGCTTCCAGTAAGGTGCCCGGTGTATCGGAACCGGTGTCAACTACCTCCACCAGTTCAGGTAAACCTGCAAAAATTGCATCCTCTTTTGTGGCATCGTTGATGATCGGGCCTCCTTTTACAACATAACTGAGCTTTTCAAACGGAAGTTTTTCGATGAGAATCCGGTCGAAGAAGGTTTCTCCGGCATTGTCTCCGATATAAAGAATCTTTTTTGCTTTCTCAACGGCCTCTCGAAATTCACGAAAATGATTGATGGCGAAAGGCTTCTCCAGAGTATCTTCGATTGTTCTGTTTACCGTCTCGAGATCCCGAATGGCAAAATCGATGATGTTTCCGGCAATCGCTATTTTAACTGCCGCCTCGAGGCTGTTTTCGGAAGTCCTGACGATCTCTTTTAAGCGCGGGTACAGCCTGCGGGATGCTTTATTAAAAAAGTGCTTCAGGGGCCGGTAAGGGTCTGAGCATCCGGTTTCTCGCTTGACAATGCTGTGAGCCAGGTAACTGAGCCTGGCGGGGTATTGCGTAAAGGAGACCTCTGCGAATGCTGCCAGTACTTTTCGGAGGACTCTTTCTTGGACCTGTTCGTCCGTGGCGGCCAGCCGCGCCGCATCCAGAGCCTGCCTCACCAGGCAGGGGGCGCAGTCGTGAAATCTCAACATGACCGGTCAAAACCCACCTCTTTCAAGTAGCATTGGGGCCCGGGTTCTTTCCTGGCTCCAGCCAATACGAGTGCTTCTTGTGGCCCGCTACGTTCCCCTTTCCCGACACCCTCACTTCTTCGCTCAAGTTAATACCGGGATAAATTCCTGGCTTTCCTTGGGCAGTTCGCCAGTAAAAGCAGGGGCTTCATCCTTTTTGCTCGGGAACATTTCTCGGTAATCTGCATACCTGCCCGCAAAAACCGGCCGGGTAAACCATATCCCCGGTCGCCGAGTTCGTGTGATGGCTAGTTTCGTTTCAACATCTCTTCAATCCAGCTCACCAGCCTGTCTACCTCTTCCTGCATGGTGCCTCCTTCCAGAGGACCCCCCAGCAGACTTGCCCGGGCTATGGCCGGGGAATAAGGGAAAACGCCCTTGATCTCGATGCCCTTCGCCGCCAGCATTTCTTTTAAAACAGGCTCTGTTTTCTCATCCACCTTATTCAGTGCCACTCCGAAGTCCTTTTTCGCTTCCCGGGCCAGGCTTGCAGCCTTCTCGGCCAGGACGACTGCATCGTGGGAAGGATCCACCACCATCAGCACGGCATCCACACCTTCCAGGACTCCCCGTCCGAAGTGCTCCACCCCCGCCTCGGTGTCAACCAGGACCCATTCGCCGTCTCCCACCGCCAGGTGGTTTAAGAAGGCCCGCGCCAGCGCACCCATGGGGCAGGCGCACCCCTCCATGACATGCTCGATCTTGCCCACTTGCATCCAGGCCACCTGCCCCTCCCTGTACATGCATTCCTCCGGCAGGTTGTCCAGAGTGATTTTTTCGGCAAAAAGCTGAATAACTTCATCGCCCTGACCCCGGATGGCAGCCATCAACTTCTCCCTTACCGCCGGCTTGCCCCCCAGGTGGTCCATTAACGTCTTTTCCGGCGGCTGCAGATTTAACATTGTACCCAATCCTAAATTCGATTCGTCGGCATCCACCACCAGCACCCTTTCCTTTTCTCCCAGCCGCCGCGCCAGCAGGGTCACCAGTGTGCTCTTCCCGCTGCCGCCCCGGCCGCCAACAAGCAATTTAGGCATCCTTAACCAACCCTCCTTGAATCATCTTTAAACCAGCCTGTGCGTGCCTCAGAAACACTGTCCAAATCAGAAACACTGTCCAAATCAGAAGAGTACGGTTTTATGTCCAGGCACCCTCAGAACAGCCCCCCCAACAATCCGGCCGCTCCCCAAAGGCTCTTTTCCGTCCTGCCCGGGGAGCGCGCTCCCCGGGCAGGAGACTCTTTTTCTACACCTGGATCACCTGGTCACCAGGAGCGGGAGGGTCGCGGTAAAACGCCGCTGGTCGTAGTACCCCTCTTTTGCGTCGGTTTCATCCACGTATCTTGCCAGGATCAGGTAGCGACCCGATTCACTTAACGTAAAGTCCACGAGACCGTCTTCTCCCGTTTCTTTTACAAGAGGTTCGCCCACATCAGGCGAATCCCCGTCGACGAAGGTTATTTTCACACCTGCCACAGGCTGGCCCCGGAACAGAGCATGCAGCCTTAAACGATCACCGGCCCGCCAGGTCTTCCAGAGCAGCGGCGCAAGCTCCAGGGCATTGCCTGCCGGCCTGACCTCCCCTTCCAGGTCGTGGCCGACCGGGATAATTGCCCGCGCATACTGGGTGAAGGCCGCGGCTTCCAGGGGAAACTGGCAGTCTTTTTTGGGCAAAAGCAGGTATTTGCCGTCGACCGTAACCGTTACAATCCCGTCCTGCTCCACAACGACCTGATAGAAACCCTCCTTTGCCGGAGTGAAAGAAAGGGCGTAGGAAAGATCGTCGTGATCGTAGAGATTCAAGTTTTCTTTGATTCCCTCAGGGTCAACCAGGTAAGCCTGGAGCCTTTCTTTCTGGCACAACCCGTCCGGCTTCATGTTGTGCCCCCACTTGAAAAAGACCTCGACAGGAGCGCCGGGGTGGTAGTGCACGCGGCCTACATCGAGCCACCCCTCGTGGCCCCGGATGACGAGGTGGGTCGTATCCCGAAGCGATCTGGACTTCATTTCAATCCCCCTTAAGGACTTTTAGTTTTCATAAATTCTGACCTTTCTTGCAAGCCTCACGTATTTCTAAAAAACAAAAAACCACGAAAGTTTCTCCTCCCTTCAGGGAGGCGCAAGACCTCCGTGGTCTGCTTCTTAAAGCCGGATGGATTAATTGTTAAATTCAATGCCGGCCTTCACGGCAACCCAAAAAAACGCCGAAAATCCAAACGGCTCCAGCCGTCCCTTCTTGCTAGTGTTTACTTCGACGCAAAACAGAAAATTCCTGCCCAGGATGCCTGCAAAAAATTGCTTTTACCCGGTGTATTCGGTGTATTTTTTCATCAAAACCAGCAATGCACCTCCCAAAAACATGATTCCGCCACAAAGCAAAAACGCCGGCCTCAACCCCGTTAACTGGGAAAACATTCCACCCAGGGAGGCGCCGCCGGCCAGGGCGGCCATCCGAAAAACTGTTAGAACGCTTAAACTGCCGGCAGTTTCTCCTGGAAAGAGTTCGGCCAGCCTGACCGTGAAAGGAACGGAGGCCAGGGCCTGGGCAAGGCCGAGAAACCCTGCGCTTACCCCTGCCCGGATGACGTCCCGAGCCAGGGCCAGGGCAGCGAAACTGACCCCGCTCCCGAAGAGGCCCAGGAGCAAGGGACGCCGCCACCCAAGGGAGTCTGTGAGATGCCCTGCCAGCAAGACGGCCAGGCTGTAGCTGATAAAGTAAATGGTTATGGTGAAGCCGACCACTCTTTCAGAAGGAACCAGCTCGTAAAAGAAAACCTGCAAGAAAGCATTGCAGAAACCTATTGTCAGAGCCGGGAAAACAGCCAGCACAGAGAGCAGGTAAACCAACCGGTTTTTTATGAAGTGCACGGATCTGGTTTGATCATTGGAAGGCTCGTCCCGCTCTGCAGGCAGCGAGGCCAGAAAACCCATGCCCATCACCGCTGCTCCGATTAAAAAGACCTTTTTAATTCCCAGGAAATCGATAAGCAGGCCTGCAGGAATAGGAGTAAGGGCAAACCCCAGATTGGCCAGGGAGTGGTAGGCACCGATGGCCTGCCCCTTTTTTCGGGCCATCCCGGCCACATAGGCAGTTCCAATGGTAAAGTTCAGGGCTTCGCTGATGCCCTGGAGGCACCTGAAGCCGATCAGTTGCCAGGGGTGCCGGGATAAGGCATAGGCCACCGGAGTCAATGAAAGCAGCGCAAACCCGGCACAGGCAAAATATTTCCTCCCGAATCTATCGGCCAGCAGTCCCAGCGGAAGCACCGCCAGGGCCCAGGCAATCTCGAGGGCCGCAAAGAGCATCCCTACTTCAAAATAGCTCGCTCCTAATTGCCGGGCATAAACAGGGAGAAAGGGGACGACAAAGCCCTGCCCTGACAGGGCCAGAATGATAGCTGCGCTGAATAAAAGGACGTTGCGGTCCCTAAACATTTCTGGCTCCCCTTCCGGCCTCAAGCATTTCCTTTAAACCTTCGCCCAAAGAATTCACCGCCAGTACGGTGGAAATAAGGGCCAGGCCCGGAAAGAAAACCGTCCACCAGACACCGGCCATCAGATCGTCCATCTCTTCCATGATAATGTTCCCCCAGCTCGGCTCATGCGGCGGGATGCCAAGGCCCAGAAAACTCAACGTGGACTCCGCCAGAATGGCGTGGGCTACGCTGAAGGTAGCGGCGACCAGCATGGGAGCAACGACATTGGGCAGGATGTGAAAAAAGATGAGATATCCCCTTGAGGCACCCAGCGCCCTGGCAGCCAGCACAAATTCTCTTTCTCTCAACGAGAGCGTTTCGCTCCGGATCACCCGGGCGGTGGCCGTCCAGCCGGTAAGAGCTAACACAAGGACCACATTGGCAAGCCCCGGTTTAAAGTAGGCGAGGAGTACAATGTAAACAACGATATTCGGTAGAGAGTTGAAGATATCCACGCAGCGCATCAAGATGTTGTCCAGAATGCCTCCCCAATACCCGGAGACCAGGCCGATAGCGACCCCCAGCACGGTGGTGATTACGGCCACCAGGAACCCGACCAGCAGGGAAACCCGGGCCCCGTAAAGGCACCGGCTCAGGACATCCCCGCCCAGGTCATCTGTGCCAAAGGGGTGTCTGAAAGAAGGTGCCTGGCTGGCCCTGTCCAGGGAAGTTGCCGTGGGATCACCGGGAGAAATCAGCGGAGCAAAAGCAGCCAAAAGGCAAACAAGACAGAGAAAGCAAGCACCAAAGACAGCTCTTTTCGGCACTCAGAGTTCACCACCGTACCTTACCCGCGGATCGACGAAAGCGTAGGTGATGTCCGCAAGGAGGTTCCCTAGCACAACGAAGATGCTTAAAAGGAGAACAAGCCCCATCAAGACCGGGTAGTCTGCCCGCAGCGCGCTTTCCACCAGCAGCCGTCCCACTCCCGGCCAGGCGAAGATGGTCTCGATGACCACGCTCCCCCCAACGAGGTGAGGGAAGGCCATCCCCAAAAGGGTAACAAAGGGAAGGAGGGCGTTCCGGAGAGCGTGCCGGAGGAGGACGGCCTTTTCCGGAAGACCCTTTGCCCGGGCCACCAAAATAAAGTCAAAGGCAAGCACCTCCAGCAAACTGGCCCGGAGGAACCTGGTGTACCAGGGTGCGGTAGTAAGGGCAAGCACGAGAGCCGGTAAAACTAAATGATGCAAAAACTCCAAAAAGGAAAAGGTGGTTGCCCGGCTCGAAGCGGTTCCGCACACAGGAAAGATGTTCAGCTTAAGGGAAAAAATATAAATAAGGATGAGGGCAAGCCAGAAATTGGGCGTGGAGTAAAGGGCGAAACTGACAGTTGTACAGGCGTGGTCAAAAAGGGACCCCTGCTTTTTAGCAGAAGCCACCCCCAGGTAAATGCTGACAGCAATAATGAGCAGGTAGCCTGTGCCCATGAGCGCCAGGGTGGCCGGCAGGCGCTCTCCAATGACCTGGAGAACGGGTCGTCCGATGAGTTGGGATGTGCCTAAATCTCCCCGCAGCAGGCGGCCCAACCAGACAAAGTACTGGACAGGCAAGGGTTTGTCCAGCCCCCAGGAAGCCTGGAGCCGCGCCCGATCTTCCGGTGTCAGCAGGCCTGCTTCTTCCTTGCCCAGGTAGAGTTCGACGGGGTCAATGGGAGACAGATGGATGATGAGAAAAGCCAGGATACTGATCCCGAAAAGGAGGGGGAGAAGCTGGCTCCCCCTCCTTAAGAGATAACTGCTTAAGCCCATTGCCCGCTTTTCTCCCTCTTCCTCATTTCTCCAGCCTCCATTCTTCCAGGTTCCACCAGAGGCCCTCGGTCATATAGCCGCTGTGGCCTTCGGGCTGGATTTTGAGTCCTTCAACCCTTGTGCTGCAGGCGTAGGTGTGGTCGATATAAGCAATGAAGATCATCGGCTGCTCTTCGGCAAGGATTTGCTGCAGCTCCCCGTAGATTTTCCGGCGTTCCTCTTTATCCATGGTCGCCCGGCCCTTTTCGAGAAGCTCGTCAACCATTTCGTTCTGGTAGCAGGCGGGGTTCCACCAGCCCTGGCCGATAAACTCCGAGTGCCAGATGGGATACTGGTCATCGGGATCATAGACAGTCGACCAGAAAAAGAGGGTGGCATCAGTATACATTCTGGGTTTAATCTGCTCCCAACTCAGCCCGGCCAGCTCTATATCTATGCCGACCTTTTTCAAATCTGTTCTCACGGCGGTGCAGATATCCTTACGCAGGACATCGTCTGCGGCATACATCAAGGTGAACCGGAGGGGCTTTCCGTTTTTATCCAGAATTCCGTCGCCGTCGGTATCCTTCCAGCCGGAGGCGGCCAGCAGGGCCTTTGCCTTTTCCAGGTCAGGGCTGTACCTTTTGGCTTTAGGGTTAAAGGCCCAGTGGTTGCTCCGGAAGGGAATGCTGGTGGGCTCCCCTTTGCCCTCGAGTATCCTATCGACAATGGCCTGTTTATCGATGGCATAAGCAAGGGCCTGTCGGAGGTTTCGATCCCGGAAGAGCGGGTTCTTATAAGGGAGGCCGATGCCACACCATTCACCTGTGGGAACAGCAACCACCTGAATATTTTTGCTTTGAGCCTTCGCCGCCAGCCTGGGAGGCAAGAAAGCCACATCGACATCCCCTTTGGTCAGCTGGAGGAGGCGGGTGTTTTCATCTGGAATAAAAGAAACCACGACCCTGTCGATCTCCGGCTTCCCCAGGAAGTAATCGGGGTTTGCCTCCATGACCAGCCTCTCTCCTTTTCTCCACTCCACGAATTTAAAGGGACCTGTGCCCACAGGGTGCTGGTTGAACTCAGCAGTCTTGATGTCCTTCCCTTCCAAGAGGTGCTTGGGGACAATCCCGACCACCAGTCTCTCTAGAAACGGGGCATAAGGCTTGGAGAGTTGAATCCTCAATGTGTGGTCATCAATAACATCAATCCTTTCTACAAATTCAAAGTAGGGCTTGAGGGGAGAAGCCACTTCAGGATCAAGGATTTTCTCGTAGGTGAACTTCACGTCCCCGGCAGTAAACTCCTTCCCATCATGCCATCTTACCCCTTTGCGGAGGTGAAAGGTGTAGGTCTTACCATCAGGGGAAATTTCCCAAGATTCAGCAA
The DNA here is from genome assembly GCA_013177945.1 of Bacillota bacterium. Taxonomy (NCBI): domain Bacteria; kingdom Bacillati; phylum Bacillota; species Bacillota bacterium. Next base: position 101,248 of record JABLXW010000001.1, on the reverse strand, counting down.
GGTCTGGAACTACATTGAGGTTTTCGTCAAATTTTACCAGCCCATTGAAGAACTTGGAGCCCCCGTACTTGCCGTAGCCCAAGATGGGGTTCAAATTATCGCCCTCGTACTTGGGAGCAATCACCAGGATGTTTTCCCTGGGTGGTGGGGTAGATGTCGGGTGCTGCTTTCCGCAGCCTGCCAAAATGATGCCCGCCACCAGCACCAGCATCATACCGCTCACTGAAAACAATCTTTTCCAGAGTCTCATCACTCGCCCTCCCTTGCTCTTAACTAAACTTCGAGTCACCCTGCCCCGGCCATGGGGCTAACCACGTTCTCCGTCCATCACCCCCTCATCCAACGCCTAAATGCCCTGATAAAAACCGAGCTTATTCTATAACTTAACTTCAGGCAACCAGCGGGTCTCTAACCTCTCCTCCTGTCCGGCGTGGCCTAAAAGCACAAAGCTCAACACCGCGAAGGAAATGCAGAAAACAGGGGGAAGGTACCACCACCAGTAGCCGTTGACGATCCCCCCGTGGGTGAAGGCGTAGTGTAGCATCATTCCCCAGCTCTTTTGCGTCGGGTCGCCAAGCCCGAGAAAGCTTATTCCCGCTTCCGTGAGCATAGCACCGGCAACCGCCAGGGAAGCCTTGGCGAAAACAACCTCTGTGGTATTGGGGAGGATATGCCGGAGCATGATGTAGAAACTGCCGGCTCCCAGGGCGCGGGCACTCCTGACAAAGGGCATTTCCCTGATCTGCAGCACTCTTGAGCGGACCACGCGGGCCGTTCCCGCCCAGCCCAGAAGGGAGATGGCAATAATAATGTTCCAGATGCTGGGCTTGAGGTAAGCCACCAGCACGATCACCAGCGGCAGAGTGGGAATCAGGAAAAAGAGATCGGCGAAGCGCATCAGGAGTTCATCCAGGGTTCCCCGCAGATAACCTGCCGCAAGCCCTACCAGGGTGCCGATGACAGTAGCCAGAAAGGCGGCAAAAAAACCGATAAACAGGGAGATGCGGGCACCGTAAATCAGTTCGCTTAAGAGATCCTGCCCAATGTCGTTGGTGCCTAAAGGATGCTCTCCCCCCGGCGGCAGGTACGGAGTCCCCAGCGCCCAGGGATCATGGGGTGACAGGAGAGGGGCGAAAATCGCCGTGATTAAAAAAAGCAGAAGTAGGCTCAAGCCTGTAGCTGCCATCCTGTTTTTAAACAAAAGCCTCACCCTCTTTGATCCTGGGGTCGATCAACGCATAGGCGAGGTCGGCCAGGAAATTGGCCAGCATCACACAGATGGTTAAGATCAGGAAGCACCCCTGGAGCATGGGGTAGTCCCTGGAGACTACCGCATCATAGATTAACGTGCCCATCCCCTGCCAGGAAAAGACCACCTCCACCAGCAGCGCCCCGGCCAGCAAGAACCCGAAATCAAGGGCCACCACCGTCACCAGCGGCGGCAAAGCGTTGCGGAAAATGTGCCCGAAGAGAACCCTTCTTTCCCTCAAACCTTTTGCAAAGGCGGTCAGCACATATTCCTCTGTCTTTACCTGCGCCACGGCGTTGCGCATGATGATGTAGTTGTAGGCGCCGTTGTGGATAACCAGAACCGTCAGGGGAAGGCACATGTGCCACAAGATATCGGCCAGCCTGGCCGGGCCGGAAAGATCCCCGCTCACCATTCCACCTAAAGGGAAGAGGTCGAGGTAAAAGGCAAAGAGCAGGAGCAGCAGCATCCCGAAGCAGTAAGTAGGGACGGTGTAAAAGAACAGGAGCACGGGAGTGAAGACAAGGTCAGCTTTCTGCCCTTTTTTCCAGCCGGCCAGCGTCCCCAGGTAAGCCCCTAAAATGGCAGCCAGGATAATCGCCGGCAGGAGCAGGACAAGCGTCCACTTGATGCGGAAGAGGATCACCTTGAAAACAGGCTGTCCGTATTGATAGGACCAGCCAAAGTCCCCTTTCAGGCAGCTGGCAAGGTAAATGCCGAACTGAACGGGCAAGGGCTTGTCCAGCCCGTACCTGGCTTTCAACTCCTCCAAGGTCTCAGGTTCGTGAACGTAGAGATACTGGTAGTTTTCCTCACCCAAGAGATGAACCAGGGGATCTCCCGGCATGAAGCGGATCAGGAAAAAGTTCAAAGTGATTACGCAGAAAAAAGCTAATAAATACCAGACCAACCTCAAGGATAAGTAAAATCTCCTCATTAGCTGCTCCCCGCCACCCTAAAAGAAAAAACCACAGAAATTCTCCTTTCCTGCCTTCGTGGCAAGAATGAAAACCTCCGTGGTTTTGATGTTCCGCCTGGGTTCTTCCGCGCGCGTCCCTTCACGAGACGCCTTCTGATTTCAACCTATTCGACAAGAATAAGGTAATTCCTGCTGAAAGATAAGTTTTGTTGCCGAAACCCACTCCGGCCGGAGTCAGGTTTTGGGCGTATGCTACAGCGACGTTTTTCAGTTGCATTTCTTCGGGCAGCACCCCCGCGTTTTGATGGTATAACCGGCCCGCAGCTGTTCGGGGACGTGGGACAGGTCGTCCACCTGCAGGGGCTGCCCTTTTCCCGCAAGGTTTGCAAACTCACCCCTGCGCATGGCTTCCCGGATTTTCTCTTCGGCCAGGATGGCCAGAATATCCATACCCATGAAATCACTTCCCATATCTATAACCTGGCAGTTTCCGGTACTCGTATCATTCCATTCCCAGGGAGGCCGCGATGAGGGTGGTCAGGGATGATGCTCCAGTTGCCGTGCACAGCCACGGATGGAAAAGCTTGAGGTGAAAGGCATTAGACAGGAAGCTGGATCCGCCCCAGCCTCTGCCGGGCCGGGAGAAGCCCCCCGCCCCTGGGACGACCGCAAAAGAGAGGGCATGAGTTTGGGTGAGCTATTTAAAAAATACTTTCCACCTGTACCGCAAATCCGGCGATTACACGGGATTGAACCTCTCCCTGTTGCTCCACTTCCTGGTCCAGGGCATATTTTCCACCCTTCAGGCAAAAAACCTGGACCGATTTACTATGGGGATCAACGATCCAGTATTCCCTGACGCCGCTCTTTTCGTAAATCTTATACTTGGTCCGCAGGTCGTAATAACCGGTACCGGGAGAAAGGATTTCCACCACCAGGTCCGGGGCGCCATTAATCCGGTTCTCTTCGATAATGAACAGCCTTTCGTTGGAAATATAAATTATGTCCGGCTGGTAGGTTTCCGTTTCTTCCAGATAGACATCCACAGGAGCGTACAAAACAACGCCCAGTCCTTTTTCCAGGACATAACCCGCCATTTTTAATTCCAGTTTCATGGACACCATCTGGTGGTATGGTGTCGGCGAGGGCGTCATGACCAGTTCCCCCCCAATCAGTTGATAGGGCGACCCTTCCGGAAGGCGGCAGTAGTCTTCGTAGGTATACCTTTGCCGGCCGGCCGCCAGCTCACCCGGGACGGCTCTCATTTTTCGCACCTCCATTTCTCCGGTACTGGTTTTGGCATTGTCTTAATCCGCGGTTTTTTCATTATTTTACCTGAACACAGCAGTTTGTGCAAACTATCTGAACCTGCCTGGCTGCAAAAATAAACAAATTAAAGTATTCCTGGACAGCAGCGTAATTATTGCTGGCCTGGCGTCGAGAACCGGCGGTTCGCCTCACTTTTTTGTTTTTAAAAAATACCCGGCCCGCATCGGCCGGCAAAACCCCTGCCAAAATGTGGGCAAGCGTAGATTTGCCGGAACCGGATTCCCCCACCAGGGCCACCACCTCACCACTTTTAATTTCCAGGCCAACTCCTTTCACTGCCTCAATTTCTCTATCCTTCAATATGTATTTTTTTCGAATCCCTTCAGCCCCCCCTTGTGACAGACTACCATGCGCTCAAGGGCTACATACCTGAGGGGACCTCGGAGTTTTTGATTAAAATGGCGATTTATGACCAAACGTGTTAAACCGCCAAACCACCTTCAGGCAACTACCCTTGACAGGAACTGACGTAAGGATTATATTCAGGTGTAAGGAGGTATTTAAATGATAAGAGCAAGGCTAACAAGTAAGGGACAGGTAACAATACCCGTAATCGTCCGCCGCAAGCTTAACCTGCAACCGGGAGACGAGCTCGTGTTCGATCTCGACCCGGGCGGGGAAGTTAAGATAAGGGTCCTGAAGCGCAAACGCTTAACTGAGCTCTATGCCTCCCTGCCCGCGAAGAGACCTTACCCCGGCAAGGCAGAAGTCCGGGAAGAGGTGGCTGGTGGACTCGCCCGGCAGATACTGGACAAGGGGAAAGAAACGTAATGGTCTATTTGTGGGTTGATGCCAACGTTGTCTTGCGCTTTCTCACCGGCGACCCACCCGAAATGGCCGCTCAAGCCCTGGAGCTAATGAGCCGTGCTGAAAAAGGAGAAATCGGCCTGCGAGTATCTCACCTGGTAGTAGCCGAAATCGTCTGGGTTCTGTCTTCTTTTTACAGGTATGCCAAAAGCCAGATTGCCGAAACCTTAATCTCCTTTCTCAGTGCCGACGGAATTTACCCTGAAAACCCCGCTTTGCTTATCCAGGCCCTGCAAGATATGGCGGAAAAAAATGTCGACTTCGCAGATGCCTACCTTGCCGCGCTGGCCCGAGCACGTGAGGAAAGCATCTGCTCCTTTGACAACGATTTTGAAAAGTTGAACGTCAAATGGGTTGCCCCGCCAGGAGATGGGTAACCGACCCAATCTAGCTGCATGTCAAGACCCGCTTCAGATAAACCTGAATTCCCTGCTCCCTAACCGCCCCTCCATGGCCAAGAGCAGGAAGCAAAGACATCAGCAGAACAAAAACCATCAAAAAGGAGATGCCCTTCAGGGAAAAACTTTTTTTCATCAAAATCCCCCTCCAAACCTTCTTGATCTTTGGATTAAATTCTCACAGCTAGCCTTGATACTCGCTTTTGTAGCAACCTAAGAGGGTTCTCTTTAGCGTGAAAATTGCAAGCAAAAGGCAGCCGCCAACTGAATGATAAACGCGCCATCACCCGCCCCTATATCAAGGACAGTAAATTCTGAGCCAATCAGACTACCTTTCCGGAGTAACGCTAACAACCTTCTCCCACTTTTTGCCGCCTTCCTCCCAGACGATCCGCACTTTGCTTTGGTAGGCAAGTCTTTCAACTTCGTCAGGGTTGCCTTCAATGAGGTACGTAACCTTGTCCAGGGTGACTGTTTTACCTGGAGCTACAGCCCCAGGGATGCCTAAGCACTCGTTGATGACGAGTTTCTTAAAAGAAGGATCAAGAATCGGGTCGACTAAAATGAAGCTTTTATTCCTTTTTCCGGTGTTTGTTACGGTTACTTGATATACTACCTGCCGGTGTTTCTCTGGGTCTGGCCTCCTACCTTTATACCAGTCGTAACAGGGATCGTGTGGATCAGGAGAAAAGTACACGCTGACTTTAACCGTAGCTTGCAGAGTGTCGACGGGATCGTATTTCTGGCACCCGGTAAAGATCAGCGGAATAACTAAGATCACAAAAAAGACCGTGAGTTTTTTCAAGGTTCTATCTCCTCCTATATGGCATGAAAGGGTAAGCCTGCCCCAGGCAGGAGGCCTGGGGCAGCCTGTTTTATTTAATATGTTATATGGAGGTAGTACTTGGTGCCACTGATGTCGCTTAATTTTCTGTCCTTTGTGTTAGTTGTATGGTACGTCACATGTCGATTCCCTGCACTATCAATCTTCGTTACGATCATCGAGTGATCGTTTGGATCGCTATCATCGAGGTTGAGCTGCACGATGTCACCCAATTGCAGTTGGCTGGGTGAGGAAACCAGGGTCCCTAAACGACTCCGGATGTGCCAGTGGAGGGTCTCCACCTTCACCCAACTCCAGGACCAGTCGTCGTCGTTGTTGCTGTCGTAAGCATCGCTACCGTGGCGGTAGTAGTACCAGTCGTCTTTGTCCCACCAGGGCCGCCACCAGGCATCAACCATCGGTATCCCGCCGCCTTCTTTAAGACACTGGGAGACAAAGTTGGTGCAGTCGGCACGAAAAGCGTGGTAAGCGGGATTGTAGTTTTTGTAAAAAGGATTGTCACTCGCGTTGCCGACATAACGGTAGGCATAATTAACAGCCCCCGAACGGTTGTACGAGCCACTTTGTATGACGGTAGGAGCAGGCTTTTGCTGCGATTGCTTCCTTAGCTCCTCTTCTGGTGACCCTACCGGCGGCAAAATGTTTCGGACGTAGTAGTCGTAGGCGTAAGCATCTATCAGTTCCCATTTCTGGGGATCTTGACGCCGCAGCTTTCCTGCGGGGTCGGCATACTCGGTGAGGCGCTGCCAGTACTCCTCTGTGCCGTATTTAGGGACCTTACCGACTTTCTGACGCAGAAGCTCTTCGAAGATCTTCTGCCCTTTTTCAACCTTCTGCTGCTCCATTACTTGCATGTTGATCAGTTCGTCTACCGTACCATTTCCTTCTTGAACAGCTGTATAACCGGCCACCCCTGGTCCGGCAAGCAGCGCGAGTAAGAGTAAGATTGCTATTGCTGCCTGCCAGCGGGTACTAATTTTCCGCAACATGGGCGCTTAACCTCCTTATAATTCCGTTGGTTATTAAAACAACAGAAAAATCCAGGTTTTCGCATATGCAATAATCTCAAACAAATCGGGTCGCAACAGGGGCTCACCGCCGCTGAATTCCACCTCCATGGTGCCCAGCCGGGACAACTCTCCAAGCAATTCCTTGACCTCGGCCAGGCTCAGTTCGTTGTACAGCTTCTCCCCGGCGCTGGCATAGCAGTGGCGGCACCTGAGGTTGCACTGGTTGGTAAGTTCCACGGTTACCACCAAAGGTGTATAAATTTGCCCACCCCCTAAACAAAAAACCGCGAAGCTCCTCCTTGCCTTCATGGCAAGGTGGAAACCTTCGCGGTTTCTGTTTCCAGGATATTCCGTTTTCCCCTGACGGATTCCCGGGGATCGAGCACATCCCTTAACCCGTCTCCCAAAAGGTTAAAGCCCAGCACCGCGAGCATAATGGCCAGACCAGGAAACAGCATCAGGTTTGGTTCCACCTGAAAGTACGGCCTGCTGTCACTTAGCATTGTCCCCCATTCCGGAGCAGGCGGCTGGGCTCCCAAGCCTATAAAGGAAAGCCCGGAAATGCTTAAAATAATCCAGCCCAGGTCTAAGGTGGCAAGCACCACCACCGGCCCGATAACATTGGGAAGGACGTGACGGGATAAAACCCATAAACTTGATGCGCCTAAGGCCCTGGCAGCCAGGATAAATTCCTGCTTTTTTATTTGCAGCACCAGTCCCCGGATGAGCCGGGCAAAGCTTACCCAGGAAACACCGGCCAAAGCCAGCATGGTGTTGGTGAGACTGGGGCCGAGCATCCCGGCGATGACCAGGGCCAAAATAATATTGGGAAAAGCCAGCAGCACGTCCACAATGCGCATTAGTAAATTGTCTACCCGGCCTCCAAACCAGCCGGAAATCAGGCCGTAAGGGATGCTGATTCCCAGGATGGCCAGCAAAACAATAAAAGAAGTGGTAAGAGAAACCCTTGTTCCCCAGATTATTCTGGAAAGCAGGCAGCGCCCCAGTTGATCAGTGCCCAGCGGGTATTCCTTACAAGGTGCAAGAAGAGCCTGGTCAAGGTTTGCATCTACCGGGTCATGGGGGGCAAGGAAAGGAGCCAGCACCCCAACCGCTATAAACCCTAGAACGATGACCAGGCCGGCGAAAGCCAGAGGGTCCTGGCAAATTTTTAACAGGCCTGCTGCCTCCGGCCTTACCCCGATCTTTTCTTTCAAAATTCTTGCTTCCTGCATTTAGCTCTCCTCCACCTCTACCCGGGGGTCGAGGAGCCGGTAGGATAGATCCACCACCAAGTTGGCCAGGACAAAAACCACCGCCATAAACAAGGCGTAAGCCTGGACAACCGGATAATCCCGGTTAAAAATGGCCTCCAGGCAAAACTTGCCCACCCCCGGCCAGGCAAAGACGGTTTCAATGATCACTGTCCCCCCCAAAAGGTGGCCAAAGCTCAAACCCAGCATGGTCACAGGCGGCAAGAGGGCGTTTTTTAAAGCATGCCGGACGACTATCTCTCTTTTGTTCAGTCCTTTAGCCCAGGCCACCGTAATGTAATCCTGCCCCAGCACCTCCAGCATGCTTGCGCGCAGGAGCCTGGCGTAAGTTGCCGCCATGCCAAAGCTCAAGGTTGCTGCAGGCAAAATAAGATGCTCTAAGCCACCTCTTCCCATGACAGGCAAAAGCTTTAGCTTTACGGCAAAAAGATAAATGAGGAGCAGGCCCAGCCAGAAACCGGGCAAAGAAGCGCCTAAAATAGCGATCAGGCGCATTAAATGGTCAGTTGCGGCCTGGCGGTAAAGGGCAGCCAGAATACCTGCGGGCAGAGCAAGCAAGACCACCAGAGCAATAGCCGCCCCGGCCAGCTCCAGGGTTGCCGGAAAGCGCGCGAGGATTTCCTTTGCCACCGGCTCGCCGGTATAATAGGACTTTCCCAGGTCCAGGTGAAGGACATTTATAAGCCAGCGGAGGTACTGGAGAGGAACCGGGGCATTTAAGCCCAGCTCTTCACGCAGCGCCTCTACCTCTTCTTTTGTCGGTTCAATCCCGCCCTGCCGCAAGATCAACTCCGCCGGGTCTCCAGGGGCCAGGCGAATTAAGCCAAAAGTAATTATGGAGATGCCAAACATTACCGGAATGAGGTAAGACAAACGCTTAAGGAGATACGTTCTCATTTTCTTCAACCCCTTTGGCCCCAATTATCCGGTTGGCGGCCAACCGGATAAATTCTTTTTTTGTTTACCTCCCAGAGGATGACTCCTAAATGATGCGATACTTTCTGATGATAAATGCCGTCTTTGCTCTGTTTTTGGATGTAGTCAGAAATTATCTGCTTAATTTCAGGAGTAACATCTGTATAACGGCCAAAAGATGCACAAAGGCTTTCAATGGCCTCTTCAGCAGGTTTTTCTTCCTCCCAAAAATCATCGATAAAGCGTAAGCTTGGAAGATAACCCAAAGCCAGCAAGAAATTCAAAGGGTAAATAACTTCAAATCCGCCACCAGGGTAAGCTTCTTTAAAGATAAGTTTCCACAGTTCAGCAAAAACAGGGTTATGATAACCTCCAGCGAATTCAATGAGGCAGCAGTATTTGCGGCTGGCGGCGAGCATTTTCAGGAAGGTTTCGGGATCTCTGATTGCCGGTGTGATGGAAGCAAAGACCAGGTCAAAATAACCCGACCAGCCCATTTTTTCTAAATCAACCTCTTCCCAGGGAAGAACCACTGTGGTTATGTTTGGCAAACCTGCTTCCTTAGCCTTTTCTTCTAAAACCTCGATCATTTTCTCAGCACTGTCCAAAGCCACTACCTGCTTTACTTTAGGTGCCATGCGCAGGGCATAAACCCCCGGCCCGCAGCCTATATCCAGGACAACGGAATCTTTATTTAAAATCCCTTGAGTCTCTAAAATTTCCATCACAGCTTCTAAGCGATCTTTTTCCTTTGTTTGTCTCTCCTGCCCGTAAGTAAGAGCGATCTTATTCCAGAAGTCAGAGCTATCTTTCGTCCTTTTAGCCCATAGGGAATTTTTTAAAGCTTCTTCCCAGGCGCTGCGCCAGAACCCGGCCGTCTTGAGGAGCTTAAAGTCCAAGCTCAATCCTCCTTTCCCTCCTTAATTAAGAAACGATCTTGCGATGAAAGATCCTGGCTGAAACGATGGCGGTAAACAAAGCCACCCCCCAGACATAGAGCAGGTGCCTTAAAGGGGAGCTGCTTCTTAATCCTTCCACCGCCTGAGTCAGGGGAACAAGCTCGATAAAACAGCGCACCGCCTTTGGGTAAAGTTCAAGAGGGAAGAATATCCCGCACAAAAAGGAAAGCGGCAGCAAAATCAGAGTGCCTGTAGTGGTGAAGTGATGAGGATTGGTGTGGCTTATCCCGCTAATAATCCCCAACGAGGTAAAAAACACCCCCAAGCCGGCGCTAAAGCCAATAAGCCAGCCTAAAGAAACTGAACTGCTCCCTATAACCAGATACGCCATGACTAAAAAACAACCCACGGCAAAAAGAGAAATGAAAATGCCGGCAATCAGGTAACCAGCCACTGCTTCCAGCGGATAAATAGGGGCCACCATCATTAAAAGCTCTAAATACTTGTCTACCTGCCGGGAAATCCAGAGCTCCGAGCTGAAGTGAGTATAGCTTACCTGCATCACGGTAATCATTAAAATTCCTGGAAAAACATATTCAAAGTAAGTGTTCCCCCCGTAGCGGGTAAGAGTGCCTACCCCCAAACCAAAGGCAAAAAGGTAAAGGGCGGGGGCAAGGAGGGTTCTTACGGCAAAGTACGGGAGGTGGATCAAGTAATCATATAATACGTATTCGCAGGTAACGCCAATCGCCTGCAGAGGCTTATGCATTTACCTCATCATCCTTCCCGGTAACCTTTAAAAAAACTTCTTCTAGCGAAGCCTGCCTTAAAGAAAACCCCAGCGGATTAAACCGAGAACAAACTTCCTGGACGAGCCAGCCTGCCTGCCGGGAATCACCATTAAAAGTGACCTCCAGGGTTTTTCCCTGAAGATGGCAAGTCTTTACCCCTGGCAGCCCGTTCAACCGGTTCATTTCCTCCGGCGCGGGCGATTCCTTAAGCTCTACAGATAAAACCTGCGGCTTGCCGATGATTTTGCGCAGCTCTTCTGGGCTTCCCTGCGCGACAAGCTTCCCTTGATTGATGATAATCACCCGGTCGCAAAGCTGCTCCGCTTCTTCTAAATAATGGGTGGTTAAAAAGATGCTTTTCCCCTGGCTTTTCAGCCTTTGAATTAAATCCCAGAGCTCTTTTCTGGCCCGCACATCCAGGCCTGTAGTTGGTTCATCCAGGAGGAGCAGGGGGGGATCGTTAATCATTGCCCGGGCAAAGAGGACCTTCTTTTGCATCCCGCCGGAGAGGTGCGCCCCGTTTTTCTTGCTGTGTTCCGTTAAATCCGCCCATTGGAGAGCAAGCCTGGCCCTTTCCAGGGCTTCTTGGCGGGGAAGCCCGTAGAGGCGGGCGTAAAAGTAAAGGTCCTGCTCGATGTTATAGTGTGCGTTGTAGCTGAAATCCTGGGTGCAGACGCCAAAAAGGCCCTTGGTCTTGATGGGGTTTGCGACTGCATCGATCCCGGCAATAAAGACTCGCCCTGCGGACGGCCTGTAGAGGCCGGTAATGATCCTTATCGTTGTGGTTTTCCCTGCTCCGTTGGGCCCCAAAAAGCCCAGCACCTCTCCTTTTTTTAAAACAAAATTAAGGTTGTCCAGCACCTTTTGTTTTTTTAAGTATTTGGTTAAATCTTTTACTTCCAGGATATTCATTAAAAAGCACCTCATTGGAGAGGACAGTAGTAGTCTTTTCCCGCCCCGGTTTTATTTGCCAGGCAGCCGCCGCCACACAAAGAAAAATAACGACAGCAAGCACAGCCTTTATTTAATTCCGTAAGCTTTGCCTGCAAGCAAACCCAGGCTTTTAAAACGCCTTCTTTGAGGTGGCTAAGCGGGAGGGGAAAGTAGGGGCAGGGTTTTACTTCCCCTTCCGGGCCAATAAACATGGCCAGCCTTCCCCCAGGGCAAAGGTTGGGAAAGCCGGACAGGCCTAACAGGGGGATGTCTATGATCAGCTCACGTAAGGGTAAATTTCCCAGCTTTTTGATTATCTGTTGGAAAGACGTAAACTCGAGAGCATATTTATGGTGCCGGGGAACAATAAAAATATTGGCTTTAAAATTATGTTTGGCGCACCAGCTTAAAATATCAGCTATTTCTTCCGTGTTTTCCCGGCAAACCGGGAAGACCAGGATTTTCTCCTGGTTATAATTTTCAGCCAGCCAGCGGGCAAAAACCATTATTTTCTGAAAATTATCTTTTTCACCTGCGATCTGATCATGTTTTTCTGGATTTAAAGAAAAAAGACGCAGGCGGATCTGCTGAATTAGATTTAAAGATGAAGGCTGCTCCAAAAAGCCGCCCCAGGTATCTACAGAAACCGGCCACCTCATGCTTCGCGCCAGGGAAAGAATTTCCTTTAAGCGCAAATCCACAAAAGGCTCTCCGCCTGTTAAAACGAGCACACCCTGGGGTGGGTTTGTCTTAAGGTAAGCAAAGACCTGGTCGTAAGCTGATTCGCTTAAAATGCCTACTTTTCCTGGATTAAGGAACGGGTCGTAATTGTTTAAAGCCAGGGCAAGGATAAAGGGGTGGCTTAAAGCGAATTCTTTCACCGGCCCCCACCTTCCAGCCAGCATAAGGGGTCAGCGGCCAGGTAATCCTTTGAGCGCGCCCAGGCATCGGCCCGGCACCCCCGGCAGATGCTAATGTATTCACAGCCGGAGCATTTTCCTTTTAAGTTATGCCAGTTGCGCAAGGTTATAAATAATGGTGAATTTAGCCAGATTTCTCTTAAACTTTGGTTTTTAAGATTTCCAGCGGGAATCCTTAGCTTTACACAAGGGTAAACGTCCATTTCAGGTGAAATGGCCACCCCGGCAATACCGGCAGTGCAGCCGCCGGCTATTTTGTTGGGTTTTACAGATTTTTTCTTTTTTTCGTTAAACCAGAAATTTAAAGGGTCATCGTTGGGGAGGCCAGCGTGAAAAGCTTTTAACAACACGTCTTTCCAAATAGAAGGGTCAGTTAAAGGAGCCAGGTTATTTTTTCCAAAACCGCACATGCGGGCAATCTTGGCTACAGCGCCATTTTCTTTGGCTATTTGGACAAAGGCATCCAGCTTATGGTGGTTGTCTGCATTTACTGTACAGAGAAAAGAAACCGGCACAATTTCTTTCAAATAGCAGGCAGCGCTAACCGCCTTTTCGAAAACCCCTCTTCCTCTTATCTTATCGTGAGTTGATTCATCGCCGTCTAAGCTTATCTGTACTTCGTCAAAAATCTTAAAATATTCCCTCGGAAATTCCCGGACTAAAGTGCCGTTGGTAGTAAGCAAAAGCTTCCGGCACACTTTTTTAAGTTCTTTAGCTAACTCAAAAATGTTCTCCAAAACCAAAGGTTCTCCCCCGGAAACAGTAATGAAATGTGGCTTTACTTTAGCAAGGTAGCCCAAAAGCAAATTAAAATCACTAAAGTCTTCTGGAAGTTCACTTCCCCGGTAGCAGTGGCTGCAGGATAGGTTGCACCTGCCGGTGATTTCTAAAGTTACCAGATGAAGACCTAAACTCATGTTTAACCTTCTTTCCAAAGAGGCGTTTTATATAACAATTAGGTTTTTTTCCATTAATTGATTAAGAAAACCGGTTATCTCTTCCATAGCTCTTTCCCTGGCAACGTTATATTTGTTAACTACTATTTCAGCCATATCCTTTATTGTGTGCTGGCCGTCACATAAATGCCATATTTCTGCCGAATAGCTTCCTAAAACAAAAAGCTGGTGCCCCCGATAAAGTACAAGCCTGTCCCCCTCCTGGCGCTGCATTAAGCCTGTGTCTCTTTGCCTTGGACAACAATCGGGCAGTAAGGATCCGAACATAAATAATCACCCTCCAGAAAATAAGCTAGGCCCCGGCAGCCTCCCCGGCAGCCGTCACGGTAAGCACAGGTGGCACAGGGGCCTTTAAGCAAGGTGGGGTCGCGCAGTTTCTTTAATACAAACGAGTCATGCCAAATTTTGCTTATAGAATCATGATAGATATTGCCTATAATAACGTCTATCATATATGCGCAAGGCGTTACATCTCCATGGGAATTTATCCAAAGGCGCGTGTATCCTGCTTCACATGGCCCAGCCTGGCGTTTTTTAGGGGGAAGAAAAAGAAATTCCCAGGGCATTTGAAAGCCTATGTTACCTTTAAATATTTTGTTCCATGAATGCTTTTGCTGAAGAAAATCATATATTGCTCTAGAAGAAAGAACCTCGCTCTTAAACTTAGCACCTCTGCCTAAAGGCATAAATGGTAGGAATCTTACATCTGAAATATTAAGTGCAGAAAGGAAACTTAAAAATTCTGGAATTACCTTGATATTTTCTTTATTTAGGACACATGAAACAGAAACTTTGGCGCCTGATTCACGCAACATAATAATTGCCTCAATTGCAGAATCAAAGGTTTCTTTGGGCCGAAAATAACCATGGAGTTCTGGTGAAGGGCCGTCTAAACTGACCCCTACTCCCAACAAGTCATCATATTTTTTTAAAATTCTCCGCAATGAATTAATCCTAGTTGGTATAAGCAAACCGTTTGTAACAAAAGACAACTTTAACCCTTTCGACAATATGTACTCGCATAAGTCGAAAAAACCATCGTAAAGAAGTGGTTCACCGCCTCCTAAATCCAATATCCTTACGCCTATAAGCTGAGCTTCATCTACGAGTGATAGTATTCTATCATAGGGTATACTCTTGCCTTCTTTGCTTGCTTCAGCTAGACAGTGTGGACAATCAAGATTACAACGTGTTGTAAGCTCTATGGACAATTCCAGGGGACTTTTTGGTAAATACATAAAATATCAGGCTCCCTTTTCAGTAAAACTGAAATCCGGGTCAGGGTGGGGGTAAACCCCCACCCTGACCAAAAATTTGCTATTCTTCCGCAGATTCGCCAACACAGAAACCCGACTGTCCTGCATGATTACTCATGCAACCTGCAAACACAAACTCCTCCAGCTCAAGCGTCCACTCCATACCTTTTCACCTCCTCCCTCAACTGTTAATCACTGCAAGCCTCGGAAACCAAAAGCTTGCAGAAATTCATCATCGCAAATCATTCCTCCCACCTTACCTTTATCAGCTCTTTTTCAGCATCGCCGTTAAAGTACATTCTATACATTGGGAAAGGAGAAAGACCTTTTACATTTTTCTTTGAAACAACAATATGCTTCTGATAGGCTATAGGGCATGAAACAACCAGTTCTTCTAAAGCTCTCTTTTGCGCTGCCTTATACTTTTCTGCTGCTCCTGCAAGATCTTTCCTGCTTTCCAGCTCCATTCCTTCCTCTAACAGCCGGTCTATCTCTTCATCTTCCGGCCGGTGATAACCTATCAAACCACTTTTGCTGTAAAGCTGGTCGTAAAGCATTGTGCTGGGGCTACCCCAGAAAAGACCCACCAGGTCAAGACAAATATCAAAATTCCCCTCCTCAATTACTTCTTTGTAGTAAGCATTCGAGTCCAAGCCTACGATATCTGTTTCTATGCCTATTTTCTTGTAGTAAGAACCAATAGCTTCGGCAAGTTCCTTATAGCCTTCTTCCGGGGCATAATAAGTAAACCTGAGTTTCAAAGGTTGACCGTTTTTATCGACATAACCCCTATCGGTCTCCCGGTAACCAGCCTTTCCAATAAGTCTTTTCGCCTCGTTGGGATTATAAGACCATCCTTGGATTTCATTTTCTGCAGAATATATGACCTCAGGTGGTACTATTGCCTTGGCCGGACTGGCTGTCCCATAAAAAACTCTGCTTACAATCTTATCTTTTTCGAAGGCCATACACAGCGCCTTTCTTAAGTTGATGTCTTGCATCTGAGGACGATTGTGATTAAACAGAAGAATAGCTGTACAGCCACGCGGAGCTACAACTACGTTAAAATCTTTCCTTAGTTCGTTAATAAGCGGGTAAGGAGGATAAAGGACTACATCAACCTCCCCTCTTTGTAAAGCCATTACCCGGGTATTGGCATCTGGTATTGGTTTAAATACAATTCGTTTGAAGTAGGGCTTTTCGCCCCAGTACTCATCGTTGCGCTCAACTATTACATACTGGTCTTTGACCTCTTCCTTAAATTTAAATGGCCCTGTGCCAACTACTTCTCCTTTGCTTATTGCTTCAGGATCAAACCCTGCTATAGACCCATGGGTCATTAAATTAGGTAAAAAGGGGTAAGGCCTAAGTGTTTTTATTTCTAGTGTATACTTGTCCACTACTTTGAAAGAATTGTGATCTACAACTTGACTTACTCTCTGGCCAACATAACCTGTTTTTAACTGATCGAGATAAATAGTAAACGCAAACTTGGCTGATTCCGCATCAAATTCTTTACCGTTATGGAATTTTACCCCTTCACGTATTTTAAGGCTCCACGTAAGATCATCTAGTCTATCCCAGGAGAGTACCAATCCTGGCTGCACTTCTAACTTTCTGTTGAGAAAGAGTAGAGGTTCATAAATTTGCGTACAGCCAGCTACTTTAAAAGCCTTGCTCGGAGAATAGGTATTTAATGCTATAACCAGTTCTTCTTTAGCCGGGACCCCGGTAGCTATTCTCACCAGGCGCGATTGGTCATCCCACGCCACCTTTGCCCCGAAGGCCTCGCTGATAAGCCGTAAAGGCACCATGGTGCGCCCATTGACAATTTTTGCAGGCGCATCCAAAACAACCTGGGTAACTCCTCTTTGGGTGATGGATGCAATCTTGCTGCCGACGGTTAATTTAATGACAGTATCATTTTTTTCCGCAGTTACTGTTTTACTTTTTCCATCCCATTCGACTGAGGCTCCTAAAGCTTCGAATAGTGTCCTGGCAGGAACAAGGACCCTCCCTTTTTCAATAAACGGGGAAACATCAAAGGCCAATAATTTGTTGTCTACCTCAACTTTTATGGCTTGCTTGTCTGGAGTGGCTATGGCAGCTGGTGCTACGGTAATATTGAGCAAGCCTGCCACAAGCATTGCGGTGAGCAATACCAAAACGAACCTGCTCTTAGGCAAATTCATTGTTTACGCCCCCTTACACATTACTTTTTAAGTGATTTGCGAATATTAAGCCTGCATTTTTTTTAAGCTCGCCCGCTTGTTTTGATATTTCAATTCCCACCCCCTATATCAAAGAAAAACCGCGAAGATCTTACCCGCCTTCACGGCATGGTAGAAACCTTCGCGGTTCCTCTTACTGCTATATTCTGTTCATTTTTGTTTATTTTGCTACCTGCTGTCTTGAAGGCATTGTATCATAAAAACTCATCACCATAAAATCTTATATTGACCGATTCATTAGGAGATTCTGGATAAGTCTCTATATTTTTCTTGTTTTTTCTAAAAAATTCTGTTATTATCGCTTTCAGTTCTGTCTATACGGTTCCCACAGCTCATGTATCCTCACTGCCTGTAGGTCATGATCTCGTACAGGCTCACCGTTAGGTCTACTTTCACCAAAACACTAATTATTTGACTAAGGCAGCGTTCCTTCCTCATTCTGCAGGCTCTAAACTCCACCAGGAGAAGTAATTAAAGGGACACCTGGGGTAAGTAATCCAACCGGTGTATTTGTCGATCCTGTGGGGATATAACAGCTCGTTCCAGCTCAAGGCGATTCCCACCAACGTCTTGTTGTAGTAATCCTGCAGCTCCCGAATCGCCTCTAAGGCCTCTTTTTCGTTACTGGCATAGAGCATTTTAAAATAGAGCTCTTGCAACTGCGGGTCATCGGAAGTGCCCCAGGCGCCTATTCCTTCCTTGGTTTTGCCCAGGTCAACAAAGTGGCACAGCCCGCCAATGACCTGGGTGATCATGGGGTAGGCCCTCCTCACGCACAACCAGAAGTCCTTATCATCGTGGAGCTTCTTGCTGGCTTTATCAACATTGCCGATTACTTCCTGGTCAAGGGTAGCATTAAGACCCACGTTCTTTAGATAACTGGCTATAACCTCGGCCATCCGGATATATAATTCATCAGGAGATCCATAGGGGATAAGGGCAAGGATAAGCTTTTCCCCAGTTGGAAGGTCGCGCCAGCCATCGCCATTTTTGTCCACCAAACCTAAAGAGTCGAGGATTCGCTTTGCGCCTTCGGGATCATACGCCAGCCTGGAGAGTTCTGGATTGTGACCCGGAACACGCGGGGGAATAAAACCCCTTCCGGGGACTTCCCCGTAACCCCCGGCAAACATTTTCACCAGCTGGTTATAGTCAAGGGCCAGAGAGATTGCCTCGCGCATTTCCTTAAGGTTCAATGGGTACTTTTGCACATTAAACTGGAGGAGGAAGCTAATCCCCGTGTTGGGCGTGAGACCCAGGGAAACACCTTTTGTCTTTTTCAGAGCCTCAGCGTAGGCTGGTGCTACCGATTCATAGTAGGTGCCCAAGCCATCAATTTCCCCTTTGCAGAGGGCCAGAACGGCCTGATCCATGGTGTCGAAAATCTTGTAACGAACTTCATTGAGGACCGGTTTCCCGGCAAAGTAATCGGGGTTGGCTTTTAAGTAAGCTATTCTTTCTGCAGGATCGTAACGCTCGAAGATAAAGGGGCCGTTGCCAATCATCAACTCGCGGCCTGTAGCCTTCCCCGGGTCCCCAGTGGCCACTATATCTTCCCAGATATGCTTAGGGAGCATGTAGTTTCCGGCTTCTTCAAGGAGTGCGGCGTAAGCCACCGGACGCTTGAAATGGCAAGTAACCGTCCAGGGATCCTTTATTTCTGCCCGCTCAAAAAATGGTTCCCAGATGAGATTGCAGTTAGTCATGAAGTGGTGCTTTAAATTAGCCTCGTAAGTAAACTTCACGTCTTCAGCAGTTACTGGTGTCCCATCATGCCACTTTGCATTCCTGCGGAGGTAAAAAGTAACGGCTTTGCCTTCGGGGGATATTTCCCACCTTTCTGCCAGACAGGGAGCTAGCTTCAGATCGGGGGTGAACTTTACCAGGCCCACATGTGTGACCCCTTCAATGTTCGACTGGGACAACCAATCGGCTACTCTAGGATTTAAGGTTCCAAAACCGCCTTTTCTGACGGTACCCAGGACGAGCGGGCGAAGGGTTTCCTTGAATATCCTAGCGGTACCCGTATTTCCGTCCCATTTCACGGCCGCCCCCAGGTGCTCGCTCACAAAGCGCAAGGGAACAAAAGCCCGACCCTGGACTATCCTGGGAGCCACTTCCATCACGGTTGTCTGGCCGTCCGAAGAAGCCAAGCGATTGCCGATTTGAAGCTTGACCTTCTTGCCTTCGGCTTCAATAGTGATAGTTTTTCCTTCTCCTCCCAAATTACCTTAGCTCCCAAGCTCTCCGCGAGGGCTCTTACAGGAACAAGGGTTCTTCCGTTTTCAATAAAGGGAGGCACATCGGCAGAAACCCTCCGGCCGTCCACGAGAACGCTTATCTTAGGGGCGGCAAAAGCAGGGTGAATTCCCCATAAAATACTGGCAGTAAACAAGAGGATAACAACCGGGGCAAGCAGTCGTAGCGCTTTAAACCTCACGTCACGCAACACTCCTTTCATTTGCGGTTTTCGGTTTTGCCCAGCCCTGAACTATTTTAATGCTCGCCGGAATCACTCTTTCTCGGCATAGATCATCGCATCCCTGTACCAGCAGTTGACCCACAGCGTTCCGTCTTCTTTCGTGACGAGCTTTCCTTCTGCCTCCAGGTAGGCGCGCACTTTATCTTCATCTTCCGGGGCAATTCCCTCATCGTGGCGCCAGGTCTTGACCAGCAGGTCCCAGGGGTAAAGATAGCGCCTGGTGTTGATCTCCACGCTGGCCTTGATCCCCAGCTGGTAGACCACATTATAGAGGATGATATAGTCGGGAGGGGGCTCATAGTCGGGGACGAAGAGGGGATACACCGCAGCCAGGGAGCTGCCGGCCTGGGTGATCAGGAAAAGAACGCCTCTGGTGCAGCCCCACATCTTCATCAAGGCGTCCTTGATATCGGGCATGGCAAAGCAGTAGGCGGCGTTGACCAGATCGTACTCCTGCAATTCCTCCCGCGACACGTCCTCCCAGCGCTTGTTGATGATCTTGATGTTCTCGAGCCCCTCCGTCCTCTTGAGCAACCTCCGGATCTGCCCCTGCGAGGGCTCGACAACCGTAACTTCCTTGACGATCCGGGCCAGGGGAACGGTATAGGCGCCGTCCCCGGCCCCGATGTCCAAGACCCTAGAATTGGGGCCGAGGTAAGACTTCATCTTCTCCAGGATGGCCCCGGGATAATTCTTGTACCCGTGGTCAAAGTAGAGCTCATCAGGGTAATTGTCCCAGTAGTCTTCGTTGGTGAGCCCCTTCTCTTTCAGCCTCCTTGTCCAGAAATACTCCTCGCGCTTCTGGTGCCATACTGTTGCCCAGTCAAGTTCCACTTTAGCAGCCTCCTTGCCCGGCAGCCTTCTTAATGAGCGCGCAGGCTGAACCAGGTCTGGTAGTTTACGGGGCCGAACCCGCTGCGGATCACCCAGCCGCTAAACTTGTCCGTCCGGTACGGATACAGGGCCTTCCCCCAGATCAGGGCGAGCCCCGGCAGTTCGCGGGCATGGTAGTGTTGGGCTTCTCTTAAGGCAGCAGTCCACTCCGAATCGTCTTTTGCCTGCCTGACTTTCTGGTAGATCCGCACGTATTCCGGATCGGCGCGGGTGCCGAAAGCTCCCTGGGCATCCACAAAGTACATCAAACCCCCGTCGTAGATGGCCGCGCCCGGTGTGGCATAGCCCAGGTAGAACCAGTAGTCGCGGTCGTTCCAGACCCGTTGCTGCCACTTCTCTTCATTACCGAGGACCTCAGGATCGATATACGCATCGATTCCAACCTTTTTCAGGTGGCTGCAGATTACCTCCGCGGCCCTCACCATCATCGTTTCCTTTCCTTTCTTTGTGGCGGGCGTAACCGGAATGCTCAGCTTCGAGCCGTCCGGGAGCTCTCTTATCCCGTCCCCGTTTTTGTCTTTCAGGCCCATCTGGTCGAGGAGGGCATTGGCCTTCGCCAGGTCCTGTTTTAGCCTGGGGATCGACGGGTCATACCCGGGGAGGCTCGGGGGCACGATGCCGCGTCCCGGAACCTCGCCGTAATCCCCGGCAATCGCCTTCACCAGCATCTCGTAGTCGATGGCGTAAGAGACCGCTTCCCGGAAAGGTTTCTCCCGCACCGGGTATTCCCTGCCAAAAGCCATGTAGATCATGATTCCCAAGTCGGGGATTACCCCCAGCTCCAGGCCGGGAACATCCTGCAAGGCAGGGGCATAAGAGGCCGGAACGGGCATGGCATAGTCATATGTAGCAGCGATTTCTCCCTTTTTAAGCGCCATTACCAGGGCATCAACGTTTTTGTAATACTTCACCTTGACCTTTTCGACGCTCGGCTGCCCGGCAAAGTAGTCGTGGTTGGCCTTGAAAGTGGCGGTCTGGGAAGCGGGGTCGTAGGACTCGAAAATAAAGGGGCCGCTACCAATGAGGTTCTCCCTTGCGGTGTATTTCTTGGGATCCTCAACGTTCTCCCAGATGTGCTTCGGCAAGATGATCCCGATGCCGATGGCTAGATCCTTAAAGAGGGAATAGACCAGGGGTTCCTTCAAGTAGAAGGTAACTGTGTGCTCGTCGGCAACTTCGATTCTCTCGATTGCGGCCACCGTCCACCGGGCAAGCTCTTTCAAGTGCTTGAGTTTGTATTCAAAGGTAAACTTCACGTCTTCGGCTGTCACCGGCTTCCCGTCGTGCCACCGGGCATCCTTTACCAGGTAAAAGGTGACTGCCTTCCCGTCCGGAGAGACATCCCACTTTTCGGCAAGACACGGCACAATGTTCAACTGGGAATTATACTGAACGAGCTGGACATGAGTGAAGCCCAGGTGGTTCATCCGGTACCAGGCGCCCAGAGCATTTAAGATATTCAACGGTTCAAGTGGGCTGAGCGTCCCCAGCGATACCTCCTTCACCCTGCCGCTCTTTACGTCAGCCAGTTGCCTTCCATGGTCCCACCCCACCTGGCAGCCAAAGGTCTGGGCGACAAAGCGGAGAGGGACAAAACACCTGCCGTTTACGATCTTCGGCGCAACCTCCATAAAAACTTTTCCATCGTTTTTCTCAGCCGCCCTGCTCCCGACAGTGAGCTTCAGCAGCAGGTCCCCTTTTTGCAGGGTGACCATCCTTTCATCGCCGTACCACCTGACTTTTAATCCCAGCGCCTCACCCAAGCCACGAACAGGAACCATAATTCTTCCCTGCTCATTAAGCAGTGATGACCCAGAAGCCAGTTCCCTTCCGTCGACCTTGACGCTGAAATCCTTCGCATAAGCCAAGGCCGTCCCATTAAAAAGGGTTACGGCAAAAAGGAATAAAACCGCCAGAGTAAAAAACCTGGCTTTTCTCGCCACCATTGTTCCCCCCTATCTCAACTGTTCTGTGGTTACCATAAAGAGTTTTCCTGTTTCGGGGTCTTTGAAGACTGTCCCCACCTTTTCATAAGCCTTTCCTTCCCCAGGTGTTTCCAGCAGGTCGCGCCGCACTTCGGGGAGATGGGAAACTTCCCTCGCTTGTTTTAACTCGATTCTTTCTCCCTGAGGGATGATCGGAACTTTCCAGTAAATCACCAGGGCAAGCATCAAGCCGCAGGCGAAGACCAGCATGGCGTCTACAATGTTAATCGCTCCCTCTAAGGGATTTGCTTCCTCCGCCGAAGTCAGCAGCCCCTTCTTTTTCCGCAGCGACCTCATGGCTCTTGCTCACCTCCAGCAAAGCTTCAGTAACGGTTTCCAGGATGCTCATGTAATCCTCGTACCACCGCCGGCGCACCCTGGAAATGAAATAGGCGATGGCGGCCGACGCCAGGCCAAGCACGGTGGCGTCGAACGCCGTCAGCAAACTTTCGGCAAGTTTTTTGGTATCACCCTGGCTCAGAGCAATTAGCCCCGGGCCGAGAGGGATCAGTGTTGCCATCAAACCGAGCATGGGGCCTAACCGGGCCACGAGTTCTGTTTTGGTCACTATCTTTGCGTAAAAAAGCTCCTCCCGAGTAAGCATCCTGCGCGCCAGGGCCTCCCAGGCAGCGTGGGGCAGTTCTGACTGCGCCAGCAGCGCGCCCAGCGCTTCTTTTTGCCTGCGGAGCATATTGCTTTCCTCAACCAGTCTTCCCAGTTCCACCCGGTGCCTGCTCATTTTGATTTTTCTCACCAAATCAGAAACATCGGTTAAAGCAGCACGCCTCGAAAAGAGCCATTCCACCAGCAGGCTGCCCAGTTCAATTACAGCAAAACAAATAAAGAACAGAAGCACGGCGATGGTGGGAACCAGCAGGATGGCAGAAAGCTGGTGCATTACTTCCTTCAATCCGTACAGCAGACCCAATTTCAACTCCTCCTCAAAAACCAATTGGATGCATCTGGCCAAATTCTCGCCTGTGCTGGAGGAGCCCCTTTGCTCCGCCCACCGCAAGCAGGGCCAGAAGGACTCCAACAGCAGGCCAGCAGGAAGCTTGCCCCTGGGAATGGGCAGCAGGCAATGGTACAGGCTCCACTTCAAAGATCAGCGGCCCTGGTTTAACCTCGGGTGCTCGGGGCGGCAAAGGCGCTGAACTTGCCTGCTGCTGTTGGGATTTTGTTTGGACCGGTTCTACCCCTGCTGCTGATGGCTTTTTCTGAACCGCCGGAGCGCTCCCCTTTTCGCCAAGCCGAACCCGGGAATCTTCCTGCGGTCCTGGTTCTTTGCCGGTCTCAACTCCCTGCAGGCCATGGGGTGTCCCGGTAATTTTTTCCACCTCCCCTCCCCCCCATTTTTCCAGGGCCGCCCTCAGCCCCGGCACGTAGGTGTATTCCAGGGGCAGGTCGTCCTGGTCAAGGATCGAACTTTCGCTGCAACAGTGGAAGAGTACATTACACCCCTTCAGCAGTTCCTTGAAAAGTTCGGGCCGGTTTGCACCCCAATCCGTCTCGGAATAAACATTGCCCAGGCGGTTCACAAACTGGTTGGCCACCTTTTCCGGGTCCTGCGGAGATCCGACAACATCGACTCCGGAACCAAACTCTCCTTCAGGTGGAGCAAAAATCCTGGCCGCCGCCAGTTCGCCGGCTTCCTCTGGCTGGTGGCCTTTGGCCAGGAGCTCGCGGACGGCAATTATCCAGCACCCGGCAACATAGTTGGAGTCCAATGGCTCCCTCCCTTTTGTGAGCAGTCTGGCTCTTTCTAAAGAGGCAAGGGAGGCATCCAGGGCCCCCTGGAGGTCGGGATAGGCTGAGGTGATGCTCTGGTAAGAAGCCGCCAGGGCCAGGCGGTGGGCCCGGTCCAGCATAATCACCTGGTTCTTGAAAAGGTCGCGAAACAGGCCTGTGGCTATCATTATGACATCGGTGCGCGGCCGGCCCAATTCACTGGGACTGATCAACTCCAGGCCAACCACTTTTCCAGATGGATCCCACCGGGGCCTGACGCCAAGCAGGGCAAGGGCAAAGGAAACCATCGGCCCTTCCCTCCCCGCCGTCTCCTTGCCCCAGATCACTGCGGCTACCCGCGGGGGGTAACTCCCTTTTTCTGCTCTGAACCTGCTCATAGCCTCCCGGGCCAGCTTTTCCCCCACGGCATAGGCCTCCCGGCTGGGATATCTTTCGGGATCGATGGTTTCTTTTTTGATTTTTTCGTCAAAGCGGAGGACGCTCAGATCTGATTGCCCCAAAGCAGCAGAGGCAAAACAGGCAACAGAGAGATAACCTGCGAACAAGAACAAAATCCATTTCCAGCGCTGCAATTCCGCGCCCCCTTTCTTAAAAAGCACCCTGTTGCAGGATCTCGTGAGGCTGGCGCACCGGCGGCTGCTCCTGCAGCTTCCCGTCCACCAGGCGGTAAATCCGCCGGCAGAACAACCGGGCCAGTTCTAAATCGTGGCTGATGAAGAGATAGGCCACCCCTTTTTCCTTTTGAATCGCCTGCAAAAGCCTGATGATCTGCGCCTGGGTAATGACATCCAGCATGCTGGTGGGTTCATCCAGCACGAGAAACTTCGGCTCAAGCACCATGACGCGGGCGATGGTTGCCCTCTGCAGTTCTCCCCCGCTCAGCTGGGAGGGGTAGCGGCCCAGGTGCTCGGCGTACAGGCCGACGGCTTCCAGTTGCTTTAAGAGGACCTTCTCTGTAAAGGGGATTCCGTGCAGCCTGTACGGTTCGGCCAGGCTCCGGATCAATCTCCATTTGGGGTTGAAGGCCGCCTCGGGGTGCTGGAAGATGATCTGGGCCTGGCGCCGGAAATCCTTATTCTCAGACGGAGTCAGTCTGGTGATTTCCTTCCCGTTAAAGAAAATCTGACCCTCATCGGGTTTTAAAAGACCTGTTAAAAGGAGCCCCAGGGTGGTTTTGCCGCTCCCGCTTTCCCCGACGAGGCCTACGGTCTCCCCTTCATCGATAAAGATCTCGGCCTCTTTGATCACCTTAATGGACCTTTTCTTGAGCCACCCGATTTTATAGGTCTTGCTCAGGGCAACTGCTTTAACTAACATAGAGCCAGCACCTCACCTGGCGACCGTTTTGTTCTAAAAGGGGTGGCTCCGCCTGGCAGTGGTGGAAAGCGCGGGGGCAGCGCTTTCGGAAACGACAGCCCGGTTCTCCATAGCTGGCGTGCTCAGGGGCGTAGCCGGCCAGGGGCCGCAAGCCGCGGGGGGGTAAGGCGGCCAGCAACGCCTGGGCGTAAGGGTGGAGCGGCTGTCTGAAGAATTCCGCCCGGGGAGCCACCTCCACAATTTGGGCTGCATACATTACTGCCACCTTTTGGGCAAACTTTTCGGCAAAACAGAGGTCATGAGTAACGGTTAAGATAGTCTTTTCTGCCAAACTTTGAAAGAGGTTTATGATTTCTTCTCGCCTTTCCCAGTCCACTCCCTTCGTAGGTTCATCAGCAAGGAGAACCTGGGGCTCGGCAGCTGCCCCCATGGCCACCAGCACCCTCTGCTTCATCCCTCCGCTGTACTGATGCGGGTACTCAAAGGCTCTTTTGTGAGCCTCGGGGATGCCCAGTTGCCCGAGCAGAGAAACCGCCTTTGCCAGAGCGGGCCTCTTTTTGAAGCCCAGGTGGACGATCAGAGGCTCGGCCACTTGAATTCCCACGGTTAAGACGGGGTTCAAGGCGTTTCCTGTCCCTTGCGGAATGTAGGCCAGCTCCCGCCCCCGGATCCGGCAGAGTTCATCCTCGGATAAACGGAGAAGGTTCCTTCCTTTGTACCAGATTTCTCCGGCAATCCGGGCACCGGCCGGCAAAAGCCGAAGGAGGGAGAGAAGCAGGACGCTTTTGCCGCTGCCTGTTTCCCCGACCAGGGCCACCCGCTCCCCTTTTTCAATCTCCAGGTCAACCCTGTCCACTGCCCGGATTGAACCCCCGGGACCCGGAAATTCCACCGACAGGTCCCTGATAAGAAGCAAACTGGAATCCACTATCAAACACCCTGCCTGACAGCTTAAAAAAGCCGCCGCGTACCCCTTTCCTTGCGAGGAGCCACTGAAACAAAAAACCACGAAAATCTCATCTTGCTTCTGCAAGAAAAGACCTTCGTGGTCTGCCTTTCTCTCAACCAAACCAGAGCAGCTTCAGCCGCCTTTTTATTCGGGAGATATTCTATTCGACATTAAGCTTCGACATTAAGTAATAAATTCCTGCAACAGAATAGCTGGCAACCTCACCTTTTGCCCGGCCTTACCATTAAGGGCAAGGATGTATTTGCATTTCGATTTCTTTACAAGCCCGGAACGCTGCGGATGCGGTACTGACGGAACGTACTCCAGGTCCTTTTCTCCCCGCCGGTCCTCATTACTCGGGCTTGATTACCCCGCAGTTATTCTCCATTGCCTTACCAGCCCAAACCTGACCCACCCCGGCCGTGGTAAAAGCAACCTGCCCAGCAGCATCCCCACGGCGCCAACTATCAGATTTATACCAGATTTATACCTAAGGTAAAAATTTTTCCATATGGACAGTTTGCTGGGGGCCCCCTTCATCCAGCCTTAGCTTAAATCCCTGCGAATGCCAGAATTCGAAAGCACCTGGTAGGTACATATGAGTATGGAGATAAATTACTTTATACCCTGCTCCCCTGGAGAATTGTTCAGCTTCTTTTACCAACAGGGAACCAATTCCCCTTCTTCGGTATTTCCTATCAACGTAACATCTGGAAAGCTCTGCCGTCGCCTTTAAATCATAAAAACCATCCAAAATCCGTATTCGCCCGTCATACCGGCGCACGGCCAGGGCGCCGACAATCTTATCATCTTCGGCATAAGCGGTCAAAAAGGTATTGCCAGGGGTTTCGAGGTAGACCTTTTGAAACTCAAGCAGATCGCGGTCCCAATCCGGCCTGATCTCTCTACCATAAACCTCTTTAATGCTGCGAATAGCGAATTCGGCAACCTCCTGAGCATTATCCCCTGCCGCGCTCCTGACAACAATCCCCGCACTTGTTGGCATATGGATCACCCCCACGCACTAATCACCTCAATCACGTTGCAAGCGTCACCTCTGGTGTCAACAGATAGTACTCGGTTGGAGATGGCGTAATCCCCTTAACCTTATTGCTCATGGCCACAATCGTCTTGGGGTAGACCAGGAATGCGAAAGCTGCGTCATCGAGCAGCACCTGTTGAGCCTCTTTTGCTATGGAGTTTCTCTTTTGGGTATCGAAAGCGGTTTTGAGCTGATCGACCAGAGCGTCAAGCCTGGGATTGCTGTATTTCCCGAAGTTGGAGCTCGCTCCCGTCCTAAACATGATCTCCAGCAGGTACTGAGGATCAGCAGTCGGAGCAGTGTTTATGCTGTAAATGGCAGCATCGAAGTCTCCTTTCAGAGCATCGCTGATGTTTTCCACAACTGAAATATTTATCTTGATCCCGATCTCCTGCAGCTCAGCCTGGATGGCCTCCAAAAGAACCGGCAGCTCTGGCCTGCTTTTATAACAGAGAACGGTAAACTCCAGCTTTTTCCCGTTCTTCCGGCGGATGTTGTCAGAGCCAACCTTCCAGCCTGCGGCATCAAGGAGCTTCTTGGCCTCATCGGGTTGATAGGCATATCCCTTCAGCTCATTCCCGCCAAAAGGCAGGACCAGTGGATAAGGGCTAACCGCAGGGATGCCGCTGCCTTTCATCACTTTATTAGCCAGGTCTTCCCTGTTAATGGCCATATTAATCGCTTTTCTCACGTTAATATCGTCAAGTCCTGGTTTCTTGACATTAAAAATGAGCATATGGGTGCGCACAGAGGACCAGCTGAGCGTCCGGAATGATCTGCTCTTTTTAATGGCCTCAAGGCTTTCTGCAGGAATGTTGTTCGCAACCTGGACCTCCCCCGCCTGCAGGGCCATTATCCTGGTATTGGCATCAGGAATAAGCTTGATAATCACCCTCTCCAGCTTCGGCCTCTCTCCCCAGTAATCGTCATTCCTTTCGACGACCACCTGAACGTCTTTCACATATTCTTTTAACTTGAAGGGGCCGGTCAGAATGGGTTTCATGGCAAAAGCATCGCCCATGGCACTGGCTGCCTCTGCATCAACGATCACCGTCAGGGGATCTGCCAGGGCATTCAGCAATGCCGGGTTTGGATGGTTGGTCTTTACCGTAATCTCATTGCCATTTGCCTCTATTGATGCGATATCGAGCAACTCAGGCGCTCTCTTATTCATTCGCAGGGAACGCTCGAGCGATACCTTGACCGCCTTTCCGTCGACCTTTTTGTTGTTATGGAAGAAGACATTATCCCTGATCTTGATCTTCCAGGTCAGTTCGTCCACTCTTTTCCATGATTCTGCGAGCCAGGGTCTGATCTTCATATCTTTGTTGATCTTGAATAGGGTCTCTCCCAGACCGTATTCCACAGTGTACCAGCCGTTATATTCCACAGCAGGGTCAAGATTGGTCGGCGACTGGGCCAGGCCTAGCGTGAGGGTTTTCTCCGTTGTCCCCCCTGTCGACGCTTTTTCGGATACCTTTTGGCCGCAACCCAATGCTGACAGCAAAAGAGATGCAATCGTTATCAGAGCGATCAAATATTTGCTCGACTTCATAATCTGTAACCTCCCTTTCAGATACCATATGATTCCACTGCAGAAATATCGATTCAGTCACCCAAGCAGATGTATTTAGTAATTGAACACATTTCCGGTCGATCTTCCAGCTTTGCATCATATAACTGGTTTCTCGGCAACAATCATAAAGGTATCTCCAGACGTACATCCGGCACCAGAGGGGCTTATGCTTGTTTCACGGCAACAATCATAAAGGTATCTCCCCAATAGCCTGTCTTCAAATGTTCAAATATGCTTCGTATTTGAGAATTAATGTTAGATTTAACGGTAATTATTTTGAAGCCACAAGCGTTTAATATTTTTTGATCCTCCTGCGGCCGGAGGCGGTCAATAAGGGGTAATTTCTGCAAAAATTCCTCATTCCGGTCCCGCTTCCAGGGTTTATAGCCCTCGGAAAGAAAGATTAATATCCAGGCAAAAAATTGCCAGGCCCTCCTGAACGGGGAACGCAGGTTTAGGTACCAATTGCCGTCAATAACTATTAACTTTCCTCCCGGGCGTAGTACCCGCCACCATTCAGCGTATGCCTTTCCCGGGTCCGGCAAGGTCCAGACGACGTGGCGGGAAACTACTGCGTCAAACGTATCGTCGGCAAATCCAACGAGTTCCGATGCGTCATTTAAACGAAAATCTATTCGTAAACCGCGTTGGGCAGCATTTCTAGATGCAATTTCCAGCATTCCCGGTGCAGCATCCACGGCCATAACACGGTGTCCCATTTCGGCCAGAAGCAATGCTAAAAATCCGGAACCGGTTCCCACATCCAGGACATGCTGGGGTACTTTCTCTCCCAAGGCTTCTCGAAGGAGATTTTTCCACACTTCAATACCCTTCTGATTGCGAAACTCAGCCTGGATACTTTTATCGTACTCACTCGCTTCCCGGCTCCAGTAATTTGATATCTCGTTGATCATCTTACTCCCCTCTCGCCCGGCTTTATTTGGTCACAAAAAGCTTTTCCCATTTTACGGGAAAATACGCCGTGGTTCCGAATTCAAAACCCTGGACATACGAATTAACTACCATAATTTCTTCCGGGTAATAAAGAGGCACACACATGGCCTGTTCGTAAATCAAGTTGAATATTTCATCATAGATTTTTTGCCTTTCTGTTTCGTCCATAGTAGATAAGACATTATCAATCAGCAACTCAAGTTTTGGATCAGCCCAGGCAACAGCGGGTTTACCCTTGGCAGTATGGAAAAGTCCCGCTAAAAAGCCATGAGGATTCCAGGAGTCCGAATAGGTGCGGTAGATAATGAGTTCGTAGCCCCTGTTTTTCCAGAGTTCATCATAATAAGCAGTGCGCTCCAGCATTTTCAAGTTTACCTGAATGCCCACTTTCGCCAGATCTCCTTGGATGGCTTCACACATGGGTTTCCATTCAGGATACTCTACGTTTTGGAAGGTCAAAGAAACCTTAAAAGGCTTCCCATTCTTGTCCAGTATGCCGTCGCCATCTGTATCTTTCCACCCAGCTTCCGCTAACAGTTCCCTGGCCCTGTTCACATCGTACGGGTAACCCTGGTTATTTCTTTCGGTAACATAGGGAACAGTGAATTGGAAAAGCCCTTGCGCAGGTTTGCCCACCCCACTAAGGAGATTGTCCACCATGCTCCTTTTGTTGATCGCATAGTTGATGGCCTGCCTAATGCGGACATCTTGGAAAAACTCATTGTCATAATTGAAGATCAAGAAATAAGATGTGCTCCCCTCGGTCCGGTGAATTTGCAGCTTGCTGTCTTTTGTTATTAACGGGAGACTTTCCAGAGGAATACTGCTCATTCGCCCTCCGGCCAAATCCACCTCTCCGCTCTGGAGAGCCAGCACCCTGGCTTGAGGGTCGGGAATAACCTTTAAAATGATCTTGCTTAGCTTGGGCTTTTCTCCCCAATAATTGGGATTTCTCACCAAGACAGCCTGCTGGTCTTTAGTATAGCTTTCAACCATCCAGGGGCCTGTCCCGATCGGTTTGACGAACTTACCATTGGGATCTCCGGCAGGAGTAACCGCAGAAGGGCTCATAATTCTCACCGGCCGGGGATACGTCAATTCCGTCAGGATGGGGTAGTAGCAGATGTTAAAGTGCAACTTAATGGTATGAGAATCAACAACCTCAATCTTCTCCAGGGCTTTGGAGGCAGTGATTGAAGAATGCTCTGGCTTCTGGCGCCACCTTTCCAGGGAAAATTTGACCGCATCAGCATTAAAAGGTGTACCGTCGGAAAACTTTACTCCTTGTCGCAAATGAAATGTGTAAGTTTTACCGTCAGGTGAAATCTCCCAGGACGTGGCTAAAGCGGGTAGAATCTTGCCTTTTTCTCCATACTCTACCAAAGAGTCATAGATCATCGGATAAGCTTGAATTAAACCGTTATAGGAGGCTGCATCCAGCTGATCAAACCCGGGGTCTTCAGCGACAGCTACCGTTATTTCTCCTCCTTTTTCTTTTACACTCACCCCGGTTTTCGTTGCACAGCCCGTCAAGATTGCAACTAGCAGTATTACGATAAACAAGTTGATAAAAAACTTGTGTCTTTGAAACATAATTTATCCCTCTCTTCTTAGATTTTTACGGGCATTCACCTTGATGAACCGTCATGGCCAGCAGCACGAGAGGCGGCCATGACGGTCCTTCAGAGCCTA
Organism: Bacillota bacterium; assembly: GCA_013177945.1. Classification (NCBI taxonomy): domain Bacteria; kingdom Bacillati; phylum Bacillota; species Bacillota bacterium. Next base: position 69,877 of record JABLXW010000001.1, on the reverse strand, counting down.
TAGACAAAAGACGTTGCCGCGTAACGTCTAACTTCCTTGTAGCTTAAGTGCCATTTTTGCTCGTAACAGGGTTTTATTTAGTCACAATAAAGCACAATGTTGCCGTCAGGGACAGGGCATCATACACCCCTTCTTCCCCTTCCGGCACCCGGTAGCGGGCCACCACCAGGTAGCGGCCGGGGTCCCGGGCCTGCAGATTGATGCGGCCGTCCCCGCCCGTCATTTCCTGCCACTGCCGGTATCCACCAGGCCCGTTGCAGGCCACATCCAGGGCCACACCATCCAGCGGCTCACCGCGGAATTGTACCTGCAGGCCGATTTCATCACCCACCCGCCATTGTTTCCATACTGCCGGTATTATTTCCAATGGTATTCCGGCCCGCTGGGGAACACCCTCCAGGTCGTGTCCCACCGGTACGAAAGTCTGCGCGTACTGGTTATATAAAACGGCCTGGGCCGCATCCGGGTGTTCCCTGCGGGTACCCTGATGATACTTGCCCTCCTTATCCAGCACGTAGCTGCCGGTATTTTGAACAACAACGTGATAAAACCCTTCGGCAGGGGCAGAAAGACGCAGGATATAATAATCGGGGCCTCCATCGCCGATGGCCAACTCTTCTTTTTCCCCACCCGGAGCCACAACCAGCGTGGTCATGCCTTCTTTCCGGGCCAGCCCGTCCGTCTGCATATTGTGCCCCCATTTCACATACACCTCCACGTTGCCGCCTGCGTGGCCGTGGCTGCCGGCCATCTCCAGCCACACTTCGTGGCCGTATACCATCAAGTCCGTGGTATCGCGCAAGGCGATTTTCGGTTTTTCACCCATCCTCCACCACTCCTTAAACTGTAATTTAATAGATACTTAAGAAATTAAACCCCATCTACCCGGCAACGACTCCTGAGATGTTCACTTAAAGCGCTGTTACATCAGGGAGAAACGTTAATTAAACAAGACAACCACCAACCCTATTGCCAGGCAAGTCGCACACTCCCGCACCACCAGCGCTGCCAGGCTTACTTTCCCGCCTAATTTGGGTCCGAAAATAGAAATGTTGGTCGGCAGCCCACTGCTCCAGAATTCATACAGGTAATGCAGCACCGAAGTAACCAGCAAGGCGATAACCGCCTCGGCCGGAGTGACCAAACCGGCCTGCAGGATGGGGCCGAGGGCGCCTATGGCTGCAACCATGCTGATTACACCTGTAGTAATAACGAGGATCACAGGGGCCGGCAGGCCCAGGTAACTTAAGACAGGTTCAACCTGCCGCAATATTTGGTTGACAAGGTCCGTATGCAGCAGGATCGCTACCAGAAAGGTGACGGGCATGAATACCACAGCCAGACGGCAAAAAGCGGGAAGCGTGCGGCGCACCGCTTCAGCCAGCTTATCCCGCCAGGATAAACCAACCGTTTCCCGGCTTCGATCACCCTCTTCCTGATCTTGATCCGGCAGCGGCAAAAGCAACCTGCCCAGCAGCATTCCCACGGCGCCGATCATTAAACTTATGCCAAGGTATATTGCCAGGTATACGGCTCCGGTATGGCACCCCAGGGAGGCCATAACCGCCGGGCTGAAGTAAAATATCGTATAATAGATCCCCGTAGGAAGGGCGGAAACCAGAAAAGAAACCACCACCTCCCGGGCCCCGACTACCCCGGTATTTTTCAGCTCGGCCAGCATGGTGTAGGCGGCAATCCGGTCGGCCAGGCACAAGGTGAGGGGTGTCGCACAGCCCGCAGGCAAACGGCCCAGCCGCGCCAGGGGCTGCATTACCCGGCCCAGGCGCTGCAGAAGAACGGTATTTTGAAACAGATTGCCGAGAAAGCAACCAAGCAGCATGGAAGGCAACACACTTTTCCACAGCTTTAGGACATTTGGCAGGACATCTAAAATGAGCTGCACCTACATCCCCACCTTTACCCAGAACCGGCATTGATCACAGAATTCTCCGGCTTATTACCCGCCAGCGGGTATTTAACTAGATGTCCGAGGCAGATGTCAGATGTCGGAAGCTCGCAAGAACTGTCTAACGCCGGTTCCGAATCAACCTCCAAACCTTGCTTCGCCTGATCTGTATTTACATCTTTCTGATGGTGCCGCATGGGCGGCATGAGCATCTGCCCCGAAAACGCAGACGGATTACTCCTCAACCCAGGCTTTATCCAGGCTTGGCTTGAAGAAAGGATCGAGTTTTAAGTCTTGAACATCTTTTCTGGTCGCGTACAGGCATACATCGTGGTAAATGGGGCAGAGAGGCACATCCCGCGCCACCAGTCGTTGCAGCTCAGCATAAAGCTCCCTTCTCTTTACCGGATCTCGTTCGGCAGCTGCAGTCTCCACCAGCCGGTCCGCCTCGGGATTGATGTATCCCACACCCCTCTGCACGTTCATCTGCCCGCCGGAAGAAACCCAGCGGCCGAAGAAGAAGTCCGGGTCGCCGGTCATCAGGGTGTAAGGGGAGAGGGTAATGTGATATTCCCCGCTCGCAAGAGCATCCTTCCAGGCACCGGCCTCCACCAGCTTGATCTCCACCTCAAGGCCGATATCCCGCAACTGCGCCTGGAGGATCTCAGCTATCTGTTTGTAAGGCCAGCGGTTGGCAAGAGCAGTGCTGATGACAAACTCGACACGCCGGGACCTGCCGGTACCGAGTGCCTGGGCTGCCAGCGATCTCGCTTTTTCCCCGTCGGTTTTCCACAATCCCCTCTCTACTAGATGCTTTGCCAGAGGCGTGAAAACTGTATCCGCCGGCTCACCGTAACCGCCGAGCACCTCTTTAACAAGCTGGGGCCTGTCGATAAAAAGGCTGACCGCCTGGCGCAAGCGCCGGTCGTTAAAAGGCGGTTTCTTGTTGTTAAATAGCAGGTAGTGGGTTGTGGTAACAGGCCGGGAAGATAAAGCCAGTTGTGAATCGCTCTTTATGGCCGGAACCTGCTCCGGCAAAATACCACCCACATCGGCTACGGCCTGAATTTCACCTGTCTGCAGGGCAGCCAGGCGGGTGGAGGGGTCGGGAATGACTTTAAAAGTCACTTTTGTCAGCCTGGGTTTGCCACCCCAATACTCTTCGTTGCGGACCAGCACCAGGGCTTCTCCTTTTTTGTATTCAGCATACTTGAAAGGCCCCGTCCCGTAAGGATGAACAATTCTTCCTTCAGCGTCAAAGCTCTGCGGGCTGAAAATGGGGCAGCCGTGATAAGCCACTTTAGCCGGAAAAACCGGCTCCGGCTTGTTGAAGGTAAACCTCACCGTCCGGTCACCTGCTGCCTCAACTCGATCCAGGTTCAAAAAAGTTCCGTACTCGTCGAATTGCGCCCGCCTTTGTAGGCGCTCCACGCTCTTTACCACCGCCTCCGAATTAAGCGGTGCCCCATCATGGAATTTAACTCCCTTCCTCAGATACACCGTCCATACCTTGGCCGTGTCATCGGAGACGAGCTTTTCGGCCAGCAGAGGTACCGGCTCCAGGTTTTCATTGAGGTAGGTGAGGCTCTCCCACACGCCCGTGCTGCCGTGCACAAAGCAGCTGCTCTCCGGCCCCTTGTAAAAGTCCCGCCCGACACCGATCACCAGTTCCCGGGTTGCTGATGCCGCCGGCTCCTTACTCCCGCAGCCGGCAAGCAGGCCGGCCAGGACGAGAAGAATTAAACACCAGACTGAAGTGAACTTACCATATTTTATCTTTATCATCTCTTCCTCCCATTAACCGAATATCAATTACCTACCCATCATGTACCCACGTATCGTTTGTCAAACTTAATGTTTCTCTCAAAAGGCGCCTGTTTCGGCCTTCCATTTTTCACCCCCCGTCCAGAGGATCATGCCCAGGCGCACCCGGTATTCCTCCCTGTAAACCCCATTGACTGCGTGCTGCTCCACGTACCCGGCAATTGTCTTTTTAATCTCCGGGGTAACCTCCGTGTAGAGCCGGAAAAACTCCTCCAACCCGGCCACCGCCTCCTCAACCGGCAACTCATCCCCCCAGTCATCCTCCCAGGTCTGAAAAGAGAGACAATAACCGCTAGCGTACAGATAGTTAAGGGGATAGATAATATCGTACCCAGGCATGGGCATTTCCTCGCCGAAGAGCAGGCGCCACAGCTCCTCCCGTCCAGGAGCACTGCGCCTGCCGGCATAGTCGCACAAAAAACACCACCGGCGGGAGCAGGCCATCATTTTTTCAAGGGTTTCCACATCCCGCACCCCCGGCGTGAGGGAGGCAAAGACCAGGTCGAACTTGCCGGCCAGGCGCTCTACCACTGGGTCAATCTTCTCCCATTCTAGGTCCAGAAATTGAACGTTTGTCAGCCCTTCCGCTTCCACCTTCTTTTGCAAGGCGGCCAGTACGGCCAGAGCCGGTTCCAGGGCCACTACTTTTTTTACCTGCGGGGCCAGAGGAATGGTGAAAGTACCTGCTCCAGCACCAATGTCCAGCACCTCTATTTCTGGGTGCAGTACTCCCTGCTGCTCGAGCCAGGCCAGTACCCGGGCCACACGTCCTCTGGCGTTCGCCTGATCGGTCCAGCGTTCAACTTGCCCCGCCAGCCGGTTCCAGTATTCTATAGGGTTTAGGTCAGGACGCCGCCTGGCAGATAGGGAATGGCGATGCGCCTCGTTCCACGTCTCTGTCCAGAAATGGGGGTCCTTCAACGAATACCCTGAACAATCCGGGGCTCCCCCTGCCGGATCCAGCCTTTCTGTTGTCATAAAGCTTCCTCCCTGAATCTTCTATTCTTCTATATAGACAGTGTCCCATATCGTGTTAATATTTGAAGGATGGGGAGTAAGTCCCTTAACCTTTTCTTTTGCGGCATAGATCGTGTATAACGAGGCAATTGGTACAGCAGTTGTTTCTTCATCTATCAGAACATGAATGGCCTCCGCCACCAGCCGTGCTGCTTCCCCTATCTCAGGATTGTTACGGGCATGATCAATCAAATCGTCAAACTTTCTGCCTGGCCAGAATGCTTTATTATAGTTGGCCTCATAATACCCTTCGCTATGGAAAAGAAGCTGCGGCAAGAAAGTTGGGTCGCCATCATTCTGGCTGCCTCGCTCCAGCCAGAGATCCCCTTCCCCCTTTTTCAATTTATCGAAGTAAAACCCGCGATCTGCAACTTCCACCACCTTAACTGCAATTCCGACATCCTTAAGCTGCTGCTGCAAGATTTCCGGTAAGGGTTCAAGCACACTAGCCGAAGGAAAACCGGAAACAAGGGTGAGTTCCAATCGCCGCCCGTCCTTGATCCTGATGCCGTCAGGCCCGGGTTTCCATCCAGCCTGTTCCAGGAGATTTTTGGCCTTTTCTGGGTTGTAGGCAAATCCGTTGACTAAATCCTTATACTCCCTCAAGATATCAGGAGGAATTATGGTCTGGCTGCTTATAGCATTACCTTCCCATACCTTCTGGATAATAGCCTCACGGTCGATGGCCCAGCCAATGGCCTGCCGTATCCTTTTGTCCTGCAAAATGTCGAAGGGCTGTTTCCCGTTAACCATAAGGTAAAGAGCCACATAAGCACCGGTTTTTCCGCGCAACACCTGAATCCCTTGGGTTGTCTTAAGTTGTCCAATCATTTCACGAGGAATTTCTGTAATAACATCAACTTCACCTGCCTGTAGGGCAAGGAGCCGGCTGTTGTGGTCTGGAATGAATTTAAAAACAATCTTATTCACTTTTGCAGGTTCCCCCCAATAATCAGGGTTACGCTCAACAACCAGCTCTTTATCTTGCTCGTACCTGGCAAAACAGAAGGGGCCGGTACCAATAGGTTTCTGGCTATCTTCATTTTCTTTGATTCGTATGGCAAAACTTGGGTGAGCCAGGATTTCTGGAACGCGCATATTAGGTTCTGTGGTTACAATATCCACCGTATAATCGTCAATTATTTTGACAGCATCCCCTTCGATTTTCAGCATGGATTTTCCACTTGGGCTAATACCTTTCTCCAAAGTGTACTTTACAGCTGCAGCATTAAAGTCCTCACCGTTATGGAACTTTACGCCTCTACGCAGGTAAAAGCGCCAAGTATTGTTCCCCTTATATTCCCATTTGGTGGCCAAAAGTGGCTCTAATTGATACTCAGGCGTTAGTCTAATTAATGGCTCGCAAATATTGGCATTTAGCGGATAAATTCCTAACTCGCTGTCCCTCTGGCTATAACCATCAGCTCCAACGCCCACAACTAATTCCTTTTTGCTTACCTGACCTTCCCTTTGTTGCCCACCACAACCCGTAGACCCGGCAACCAACATTATGATGACCAAGAAAGACACTATTTGCTTTAAATATTTCACGTTTCTGCACCCCTTTCTCCAGTTATCGCCCTTTGTACACCCGGATCGTTACGAAAGGTACGCTAACTCAAATGGCACCTCACCAGATGACCCTTCCCCACCTCCTTCAGAACGGGCTCCTCTTTCCGGCAAACGCCGCGAACTTGCGGGCAGCGGGGGTGAAAGCGGCAGCCCGGCGGGGGATTCGCCGGGTCGGGCGGCTCGCCCCGCACCACCGGTTTTTGGCCGGTTCTTTGCCGCGGGTCGGGTTCCGGCACCGCCTGTAGAAGCGCCCGGGTGTAGGGGTGGCGGGCCTGTGATACGAGGCCTTCTGCCGCCAGGATCTCCACGAGCTTGCCCAGGTACATCACCGCCACCCGGTCGGCAAGATACTTCACCGCCGCCAGGTCGTGGGATATGAAGAGGTACGATAGATTGAGTCGTCTTTTCAGCTCCCGCAGCAGATTCAAGATCTGTGCCCGGATGGAGACGTCCAAACTGGAAACGGGCTCGTCGCAGACAATCAGTTCCGGCTCTAAGGCCAGCGCTCGGGCGATGTTGATGCGCTGGCGCTGGCCCCCGCTGAATTCGTGCGGGTATTTTGGCGCATCCCCAGGTTCCAGGCCGACGAGCGTTAAAAGCTCACGCACCCGCTCCCGGCGCTCCTCTTTCGCCACGCCGAAATTGGCCAGGGGTTCCTCAATGATTGCCCCCACCGTCCGGCGCGGGTTGAGCGAGGAATAAGAGTCCTGGAAGACGATCTGGACCCGGCGGCGCAGCTCTCGCAGCTTTCTCCCCGTCCAGGCAGTGATCTCCTCGCCAGCAAAAAGAATTTTCCCGGCCGTAGGTTCTTCCAGCCGCACCACCAGCCGCCCCAGGGTGCTCTTGCCGCAGCCGCTCTCCCCCACCAGGCCCAGGGTCTCTCCCCGGGCCAGGGAGAAAGAGACGCCGTCCACCGCCCGTACCTTTTCCCGATGACCCGCAAATATCCCCCTTTTTCCTGCGTAGTGCTTCACCAGTTCCCTTACCTCTAAGAGGCTCACCCGCACCCCGCCTCCCTCAATCGGCTCCAGGAAAAGCGGTGGCAGGCTGCCGTATGACCCGGCCCGATCTCCCGCGATCCGGGTTTATCCCCCCAACATTCTGCGCCCGCCTGCGGGCAGCGGGGGAGAAAGGCGCAATGGGCCGGGAGATTTAGAAGCGACGGCGGCTGTCCCTCAACCGGCACCAGTTCTTCTCTATCCAGGCGCGGCACGGAGCGGAGCAAAGCCCGGGTGTAGGGGTGGGCGGGACGGTCAAACACTTCTGCCACCGGGCCGCGCTCCACGATCGATCCGGCGTACATCACCGCCACTTCATCGGCCATGGCCGCGACCACCCCCAGGTCGTGGGTGATGAGAATGATCGCCATCCCCAACTCCTCCTGCAGCTGCTTCAGCTCCGCCAGGATCTGGGCCTGGAGGGTGACGTCCAGGGCAGTGGTGGGCTCGTCGGCAATCAGAACCTTCGGACGCAAGGAGAGCGCCATGGCCATCATCACCCGCTGCCGCATACCCCCGGAAAGCTGAAATGGATATAGGCGCATGAGCCTTTCCGGGTCGGGCAGGCCCATGCGGGCAAGAAGCTCCACCGCCCGCTGCCGCGCTTCGGCCCAGGTTGTCTCTTGATGGGAGACAATAGTTTCGGCGAGTTGGGTGCCGATGGTTAAAACCGGGTTCAGGGAGGTCAGCGGGTCCTGGAAAACCAGTGCTATTTCCCTGCCCCGCACCTGCCTCAACTGCCTTGAGGGGAGTCTTAGCAGGTCGTAGCCGTTTAACCAGACTTCGCCGGAGCAGATCCTTCCCGGCGGCTCAATAAGGCGCAGGATGGACAGGGCCGTAACGCTCTTGCCGCAGCCGCTCTCCCCCACCAGACCCAGGGTCTTCCCCGCCGCCACCGTAAAACTCGCCCCATCTACGGCTTTGATCACGCCGTAGCGGGTGTAAAAATGGGTGGAGAGATTTTTCACCGTCAGAACAGAAGCAGAAGACATCCGTGCAAAGCCCCCTCTGTCTTCCTTAAAAAACACTCCTTTGAGAGCTTAAAGCCCGGTGGTCCCCCGCGGGTCCAGGGCGTCCCTGAGCCCGTCACCCAGGAGGTTGAAGGCCAGCACTACCGTCATGATGCAAAGACCCGGGTAGATCATCAGCTGGGGCGCCACCTGCATGTAAGGGCGGCCGTCATTCAGCATGGCCCCCCACTCCGGCGTGGGCGGCTGGGCGCCAAGGCCCAGGAAGGAGAGCCCGGAAATGGCCAGGATCAGCTTGCCCATGTCCAGCGTGGCCAGGACGATCACCGGTGAGAGCACATTGGGCAGGATGTGTCGGGTGATGATGCCCAGTTCGGAGGTGCCGCAGGCCCGGGCCGCCAGGACGAACTCCTTCTCTTTCACTGAAAGGACCATCCCCCGGATGACCCGGGCGTACCCCACCCACCAGACGGCAGAAAGCGCGAGCATCACGTTTAAAAGCCCCGGCCCCAGCGTCCCGGCGATAACCAGCGCCAGGATCAGGCCCGGAAAGGCCAGCAGCACGTCAACAACCCGCATGATGGCGTTGTCCACCCGCCCTCCGCAGTAGCCTGCCAGCGTGCCCAGGGGAATGCTGATGAGAATGATCGCCGTCAGGGCCAGAGCTGCCGTGGCCAGGGAAACCCTCGTGCCATAGATCAACCGCGACAAAAGGCAACGCCCCAGGTGGTCGGTGCCCAGGGGATACTGCGCGCCGGGCGGTGCAAGACGCTGCGCCAGATCCACCTTTACTGGGTCGTTGGGCGCAATATAGTGCGCAAAGACTGCCACGGCCAACACGGCCAGGATGATCACCAGCCCCAAAAGAGCCAGTTTGTCTTGCCAAAGTCTTTCCAGCGCGGCGACCAGCACTCCAGGCGAGCCAGCTCCTGCAGAACCTTTTGTTTTCCCGGCAATATGGTAACCAGCAACCCCAGCACCAGAATTTTTCGAGATGCCCACCGGCTACTTCCCCCTTTCCAGGCGGACGCGGGGATCCAAGAAGACATAAGACACATCCACCAGGAGGTTCACCAGCACGAAAACCACGGCCATGAAAAGGGCATACCCCTGGATCACCGGGTAGTCCCGGTTGAAGATGGAATCAACGGCAAACTTCCCCACGCCCGGCCAGGCAAAGATGGTTTCCACAATTACCGCTCCCCCCAAAAGGTGCCCGAAGCTCATGCCCAGTAACGTCACCGCGGGCAAAAGAGCGTTCTTCAAGGCGTGGCGCCCGATCACCCACTTTTCTTTCAGCCCCTTGGCCCGGGCCACCCTGATGTAATCCTGCCCTAGCACGTCCAGCATGCCGGCCCGCAAAATCCGGGCGTAGACGGCGGCCAGCCCAAACCCTAAGGCTACCGCCGGAAGCACGAGGTGCCTCCACCCGCCCCGGCCCATTACCGGCAACAGCCCGAGTTTCACTGCGAATAAGTAGATGAGCACGAGCCCCAGCCAGAAGCCGGGCAGCGAAGCCCCTAATAGAGCACAGAGGCGGCTCAAGTGGTCTAGAAAGGCACGGCGGTAAAGGGCGGATAAAATCCCTGCCGGCAGGGCAAGGCTGATCATGAAGACCATGGCCGCGCAGGTCAGCTCCAGGGTGGCCGGAAAGCGGGAGAGAATTTCTTCCGCCACGGGCCGCCCGGTACGAAAAGATTTGCCCAGGTCCAGGTGCGCCGCATTCCACAGCCACCGGCCGTACTGAATGTATACCGGGTCGTTCAGGCCCAGCTCTTCACGCAGGGCCTCCACAGCTTCCCTGGTCGGCTCCACCCCGCCGGAGCGCAGGATCAACTCTGCCGGGTCGCCGGGCGCCAGGTTGATCAGCCCGAAGGTGACGATGGATACCCCCAGCATCACGGGGATGAGGTAAAGAAGGCGCTTTGCCAGGTAACGGCCCAATTAAAAGCACACTCCCGGGTTAAGCAAAACATAAAAGGCCACGGAAACCCTCACCCCGCTTCGGCGAGGTGCCAAGGCCTTCGTGGCCTGAAGATGAACAAACCAAAATACCGTCCGCCCTTTTTAGGGCGTTAACTTTAATGGTGAGAGAAACCGGCGGCTCCTGCCACCCTCAGCTCCATTATTGTAAAATGGATACGACATCATTCCCTGAATTCCTTCTTTAATTCTTTTTAAGTCACAACTTTTTCCCGGCCACCTGCTGTGCTTTTTGACTCAGCAGAACCAGTTGCTTTCGGACATTCTTTAATTTTTCGGGCCAAAAAAACTCCGGCAAAATTCTGCCGGATACAGAAAGGAAAAGAGACAGTGGGTTTAATAAAAACTCCAGCCCCGAAAGAGAGGCTGGAGGCAATAAAGCATTGTAACCTGGCACTACCCTCTTCCTGGGAAGGTTAAAGATGCCTTGCAGCCCGGGCAGGTCTGGGAGAATTTTTTCTGAGGGCGTTCGAGCACCTTAATTACCAGCTTCACGCTCCGCAATCTCTTCCAGCCTTGCGACCAGCCTTGCCACCAGGTGATTTAAAGGTTTGGTTTCCGCCTCTTCTTCCATCCCCACCACTTTTACCTGGACAGGAGTCAAGGGCAAAAGAATCTTTTTGGCTCTGTTTTTTGCGATGGCTTCGGCCATTCCTGGCGTGAGTTCACCCCGCAGTCCAGGAGCACGACAGGAATGCCAAGTTTCTGCAGCTTGCTTACGATCTCCTGTTTAAGCGCCATGCCGCTTCCGTATGCAATGAAGAGATCAGGTTTTAATGCCGCGATTTTTTCTATACTGGGTGTCATGACCTTTCCTACTTTTGCCTTATCCTTTAGCTGCGGAGGAAAATTAGTTGTATCAGAAATTCCAATAATCTTCTTTCCTGCCCCAAAGGCGCAAATCAACTCCGAGGCGTTGCCGTTAACAGAAATAATCCGCCTGGGCGGGCAGGGAACCCGGACCAAACGGCCTGTCGAGTCGGTAATGGTAATTCGTCTTTCCTTAATTCCTGCTGCCTGAATCGCCGGGGCAAGGGCAAGCTGACCTAAGCCCAGGGTGAAAATCAACACCAGGATGAGACCATAAGCATAAATAACCTTGCTTTTCGCTTCCATAGGTCTACTTAACCTCCAGTTGTATTGGTATTCTCCTTCGTATTTCAATTCGTTTCTGCCCGGGAAGCAACTTAAAGCCCCGTTAAATGAAAACCCCCGGTCTACGGGGGACCGGGGGGTATTACGCTCAAAGAAAGCAAATTGAGCATCAAGAACACCTCCCTATCACGCGTAGATCAACGGTGTCCGCTGAACAGGCAGGTTTCCTGGCTCGGGTTCATCTCCAACCTTGCGCCTTCCCATCCGGCACTCAATTGCTGCTCAAAACTTGAGCTGGGCTGTCACCATTTTTGCCGAACCCAGCATTGAGTGCCGGACAGTGGCATCTTGCAAGGCGAATCCCCCACACAGTGGCGGGACCGCGCCGGATTTGCACCGGCTTCCCTCTCCCCCGGGAGTGCCGCTCCCGGGGTCACCTGTTCCGTACTATTCAGTTCTGCAAAATTGCTCTGCAAAATTCTTAGTTTAGATCTTTCGCCGTTTTCGCCGAAAATCCTTCTATCCCTCCGAATTTTATCTGTGCGTGCCAAATTGGCCTTGGCTTAGTGCGGAAAAATGGGTAATGGCTATGCCATATTTTTTATGGCGACCCTACTTTATTTGCGAATCCTTGCCAGCCACCACCCGCCTGGTGTAAACTGAAGATAGAAACGGCACGGAATGTAAAAGGGCAGGTGGTTTAATGTCTTCCATCCCTGAGCACCTCAAGTTTACCTACGAAGATTATCTGCTTTTGCCTGAAGACAGGCGGTATGAAATTATCGGAGGCGAACTTTTCATGACTCCTTCCCCCAAGCGGGCGCATCAGAAGATAAGTTTAAATCTGGCTACCATTTTATGGTCATTCGCCAAAGCCCACGGCCTGGGAGAAGTCTACGAAGCGCCGTTCGATGTGCTTTTCAGCCGCCATGATGTGGTGCAGCCGGATGTGCTCTTCGTGAGCCGCGAGAACCTCTCGATTGTAGGGGAAAATAACATTCAAGGAGCACCTGACCTGATCATCGAGATTTTATCGCCTGCTACCGCCGAAAGAGACCTTGATCTGAAAAAAAAGCTGTACGCCCGCCATGCCGTCAAAGAATACTGGATTGTGGACCCCGACGCCCGAAAAGTGACGGTGTACCTGTGGAAGGACAATGATTACGTAAAAACCGGGGTTTACGGCGAAGAGGATAGCTGGCAGCCTCACCTTTTGCCCGGCCTTAACATTAAGGGCAAGGATGTATTTGCATAAGGACAATCATTAGGCATTTTTGAGCCAGCTTCCTGACTTTTTAAATTCCACAATCAGCGCCCGTACCGTACGCTTTTTCGGGCCAAAAAAACTCCGGCAAAACTCTGCCGGATACAGAAAGGAAAAGAGACAGTGGGTTTAACGAAAACGCCGGACCGTCCAGGATTTTCACCTGATTCCCTTTTATCCCTTGCTTCAGGCAGGGGAACCCGGGCCAAAAAGTATTTAGTTGACAATAATGTACCATACTCCTTGATAATTTGTTGTCCAGTGTTTTATCCTTAATTTTATATTACCAGCGGTAAATTGGGTGAATTTTTTTCTGAAAGCGTTCGAGCACCTTAATTACCCGGGATCCAAGCAGCAGGTAAAAACCCGCGTTGCTCAGCGCATGAAAGGTATCAAACCAAAAGCTGGCGGCGTACGTTGCCAGAAAAGACTTCCAGGTAAGGGGATTGATAAAGGCGGTCCAGAACCAGAAGTCCATGATCCACCCGTACAGGTAACCCCAGGCAAAGCAGAAAAGGGCTGCTATGAGGCGCCCGTGGCGGGGGAAAGCGGTCTTCAGCCACCCCGCAGTTGCTCCCGCGAGGCCCCAGGCAAGCATCTGCCAGGGGGTCCAGGGGCCCTGGCCGAGAAAAAAGTTGGACACAAAAGCCGCAGTCGCGCCCACCATGAAGCCTGCAAGAGGCCTGAAGACGAAGCCTGCGGCGATGATCAGGAAAGTGGCGGGCTGGATACCCGGCAGGGCGGCGAAGGGCACCCGGGCGACGGCGGCGATGGCTCCGAGGACGGCGACCACCCCTACCTCCCGGGAGGAGGCCGTGCTCCGCTCGAAGCACCAGTACCAAAAGGCAAGGGCACCGCACACGAAGGCAACGCACAAGAAACCCCAATCCCTCTTCGAAACCGTCAGGGCCAGCAAAGCCACGGCAAGGACCCCGGCCGCGGACACGATCAGGAGCCTGCCTTTACCGCCAGACACCGGCCGAAAACCCCTTTCCTGCTGAGTTTTTCGATTCCTTCTTCTACGGTGAGCACACCCTCGACGTAGCCCCTGAACAGCCTCGCCATCTGGGGGCAATAAAAAAGGGAACCCCCGAGAACCTCGTGCTTGGAGCCCTCGCAGACTACCCTGCCGCCGCTGATCACGACCACGCGCCTGGCGTACTCCGCCGCGAACTCCACATCGTGGGTTACTACCACCACGCCCACGCCTTCTCCGGCAAGCGCCGTTAAGAAAAGCCCGAGCTCTCTTTTCAGGCGGCAGTCAACACCCCTCGTCGGCTCGTCGAGAACTAAAAGGCGCGGCCGCGCCACAAGCACAGAGGCCAGCGCCACCCGCTGGCGCTCCCCGCTGCTCAGGTCGCGGGGGTTGGCTTTCCGGTGAGCAATCAACCCGAGCCTTTCCAGAGTGGCGTCGACCACCCCGTTGTCCTCGAGACCGAGGCTGTCGAGGGTGAAGCGGAGTTCGTCTTCCACCGTGTCCTGGAAAAGGTAGTCGTTGGGATTCTGAGAAAGATAGCCGACACCGCGCGCCAGCTCCGGCAGGGAAACAGCGCGCGTGTCCCTGCCCAAAAGAAGAACCCTACCGCGCCCCGGCTTCAGCAGCCCCACCATGTTTTTCAGGAGGGTGGTCTTGCCAGCCGCGTTTTCCCCCATGATCACCACGAAATCCCCGGCCCGCACCTCGAGGCTCACCCCTCGCAGAACCTCCCTGCCGTTCGGGTAAGTAAACCAAACGCCCTTCAGCTCAACCAGATCCTGGGCTTGGGGCTCCTTCTTCCGGGGCAGAACCGCTTGAAGCTCTCGGGGTCCGGGCCCCGCGGAGAGGGGGATGTCCTCGAGAAGCCTTCTCAGTTCTCTCCGCCCCTCTTTTACCGTGAGGGGCAGGGCGGGCGCGCCCAGAGAGGCGAAAAACCTGGCCACAGGAGGGATAAAGGGAAGGCGGTTTTCGACCAGCCACCGCGCCGCCTCCTCTACCCGACCGCACCTGAGGACTTCTCCTTCTTCCATCACCACGAGCCGGTCGGCGAGGTGGAAGCACCTTTCCAGGCGCTGCTCGATCAGGACTACAGTATACCCCATCTCCTTGTTGAGGCGCTCCACGAGGTGGAAAAACTCTTCAGCGGCCACGGGATCGAGCTGCGAGGTCGGCTCGTCTAGAATGAGAACCTCCGGCTGCATCGCCAGGACCGCCGCGAGGGCTACTTTTTGCTTCTGGCCCCCCGAAAGGCTGGCAGTGAACTCTTCCTTCAGGGATGAAAGACCAAGAAAACCCGTGACTTCCGCGATGCGGCGGGACATCTCTTCTTGCGGCAGGCCAAGGTTTTCCAGGCCGAAGGCGATCTCGGCCTCCACAGAAGTCATGACCAGCTGCTTTTCAGGGTCCTGGAAAACAACACCCACGCGAGCAGCCAAAAGGCGCGGGTCGAGTTCCCGCAGGTCCTTTCCCCTGAAGAGCACCCTGCCTTCCAGCCTTCCCCCGTAAAAGTGAGGAACCAGCCCTGCCAGAAGGCGCGCCAGGGAGGATTTCCCGGAGCCCGAACCCCCTACTACCAGCAGCAGTTCTCCTTCCTCGATCTCCAGGTTGATGTTCTTCAAGGCCGGGCGGTCTCCGTCCGGGTAGGAGTAGGTCAGATCTTCGATCTTAAACAGGGCCAATGCTTCCACCCCCAACTCAAGATTGCCGGCACCGAAAGGGCCAGCAGAATGCCCAGAAGCAGGATGAGGGAAGAGCCGTCGGCCAGGGGCGCCAGCCGGGGGTAGTAGGTGTAATCCCCAGAACCGGAAGCCTTGGCGTAAGCAGAAAGAGCGAGGGCGAGGAGGCTCGCGGCGAGGCACACTGCGTCCCGGGGCCGCGCCAGCTCTCGCCTGTAGCAGGACCGCGGCCCGCTGCCGAAGGCCCGTGCCTGCATCGCCTCGGCAATCTGAAGGGCGCCTTCGAGCGAAGAAACGAGGAGGATGTCGAACAGCCACGAATGCTTTTTCAGCTTCTCCCTGAAACTTCCCGCCTCGAAGTCCACACCCCGCACCTGGAGGACTTCCCGGGCGTTCGCCAGGTCCCTGGCAGCAGCAGGCAGCATCTTCGTGGCAAGGGCGGCCACGAGGGCAGACTTATAGGCGAAGCGGGAAAAAAGGGCGAGCAACTTGTCGGGGTGGACGGTTGCGCTCCCGAGGCAGCAGACCGTCAAAACGGCGAGCAGCCTCACGCCCATGGCGGCACCATAGCACACTGCCTCGAGGCAGACCTTTACCGGCCCGGCCTGCCAGATGACGGTTTTTCCAGCGTGGAAGACGAGGGGGTTGAGGACCATGATCAGGAGCGCCATCCAGAGGCCGAACTTCAGGTAAAACTCCCACTTTTCCAGGGCCCCGGCGGCCGCCACTCCGAGCGCCCCGGCCGCCAGGACGGCCAGCAGATAGAGGGGGTGAGAGAAGAGCAGAGCCAGGACAAAGAGCACTCCCAGGTACCCCAGCAGGGCAACGGTGTGGAGGTCCTGAAGCAATACATCCCTGTCCTCATAGAATAAGCGGTCAAGCATTTTATTGCTTCTCCTTCACTGCAGTGTGATCAGGACTTCTTTTAAGGACTCGTTCCAGTCGACCCTGTACCCGAAGGCCTCGGCCACGTAGCGCGCGGGCAGGTAGGTGCGGCCGTTCCGGACGACCGGGGCCACGTCCATCCCCCTCGACCGGCCGTTGACGTAGAGAGTCCTGCTTCCGACGGTGAGCCTGACGGCCGTGTTGCCGAGCCTGAGCGTCACCGTCCGGTTCTTGCCGTCCCAGAGGATGTCCCTCTCCGCCACGCCCATAGCCAGCGCCAGGTAGCGCACGGGGACGAAGGTGCGGCCGCTTTCGACGAACGGGACGGCATCCATCTCGTGCCGTTCCTCCTGCCCGGACCGCGAGGTCACGTACCACTTCTTCCCAACCCGGAACCTTACAGAAAGCTCTTCTCTGCCTCCGAGCCCTGCCTTTCTCTTGAGCCGCGTCCAGAAGATCTCCCCGGAAAGCAGGGCGTCGAGGGCCATCAATGCCTGGTGGGTGGCCATCTCGTTCACCCCCCCGCCCTCAATGTGCTCAAAAGAGCCGTCGGGCAGCTGAAACCGGAGCAGGGCGGTGACGGGGTCGCCTTCAGGCTTCCGGAAGGCCGGATCCTGGGGATCGATCCCGACGGTGCGCAGCCCTAAGATCACCATGCTGCAGGACTCCGGGTTCTCGGCCCCCCAGGACTCAAAACCGCCGCTTGCCTTCTGCACGCTCTGCAGGTAGCGGACCGCTTTCTGGACAACCGGGCTTTCCTGCGTCTCTCCCAGGGCGCCCAGGGCCATCAGAACCATTCCTGTGGAGTCCACATCAGCGGTTTTCCGGTCGCGGGCGTTCCAGTAGAAAGAGCCGTCTTCGTGCTGCCGGCCGGCGAGCCACCGGCGCGCCCCCTCGGGGTCCGGCACGGAGGCGCCGGCGGCTTTGAGGGCAAGAACCGCCCAGATGTGGGAGTTGACCAGGTCCTCCCCGCCCGTTTTTACGTTGTCGGCGAACTTGCCGCTGGGAAGCTGGGCCTGCTGGATGATCTCCACAATGTTTTTCCCGCGGTAGTTGAAGGGATCCTGCCCGGCCGCGAGCAAGGTAAAGACCAGCAGGCAGTAGGTGTTCATCTCTCCGGAGGCCAATTCCTCATCGCTCCCGAGGAGTTCGCAGGCCCGGGATACGCGGCTGCCGCCGAGGTTCTCACCGGACGCGGCCAGCGCTATGTAGCTCCAGGGAGAAAGCACTCCTCTCTCCTTCTCCAATTTCAGAAGGTAGCTTTTTGCCCGTTTCAGGGCTTCTCCGGCCTGAGGCGAGGATACAGGCGAGGCAGATGCGGGAAAGGCAACTGCCGCGCAAAAGGCAATCGCCAGCAGGAAACACGCTATTCTTTTCACAAATTTGCACTCCCTTCAGTTTTTCCTTACCAAATCATCCCACCGGGGGGAAGCCTGGCTCATGTCTCGACTGTACCACCAGATCACCCGGTCCCCCTGCTTCACGATCCTTTTGGCAGCGGCAACCAGCGGGACCTCCTCGTTAACTTTGTACATCCAGCCGGACTGGCCGCGGTTGCGCTGGCCGGCGACCGCTTCCACGAAGTCCGGAAACCTTGCAGACATGGTGTAAGGCAGCCCCGTGGCATCCAAGGCACCGAGGGCGGTGGTGCCCCATGTGCTTTCTTTTGCTACCCTGACCTCAGCAGGACCGAAAAGGAGCTCGCCGTCCTTTCCCACCACCGCAACGCCTACTGCAACCGCGCCGTCAGCGGCCCCTGGCGTCTTGTCAGACACCCCCTCGCTCCTTTCCTCTCCCGTTTTCTTTTGGGTCGGCACCGCTTTTGTTGCCTGCCCGGTCTTCTCGCCCGGCAGGTGCTTCGGCGGGGCTTGCGCCACGGCACCGTTCTGGCTAACGGGTCCGGTCTTGGAAGCACTTTCCTCCGGGCCCTCTTTGACTTCTACTCTGGTTTGCCCGGGAGAGTTTGGCGGGCCCTGCCGGTCTTCCTTTGAGGCGTAGAAGAGCGGCACCAGCAGGCCCAGCAAGAGCAGCAAAAGCGGCACCACGTAGAGTCGCTTCACGCAATTCCCCCTCCTGTCCTCTGAAGAAGACCCATAGCTTCAGCCTCCTCTAATGCTTCAAAACTGTAACACTTCAAGACTTTAATCGTTCACCCGTTGCTCAAGGCCCTGCAAAGGTCAAAACCCAAGCTCGCCGCAGAGGCGGCAAGGGACGATGCCGAAGACCAGAGTTCCCCGATTGCCAGGACGCGGGAGGAGATGCGCCGGGGGACAAGCCGCGGGGGCAAGGGCCTGTCCCCCGGCTGTTGATGAAAGGATCAACAGGATGCCTAAACCCTGTTTAGAAAATGGAGGAGGTTCTTTACCACAACCACAGCCTCTGCCCTGGTGGTAGTGCCCTTGGGTGCGAGTTCGGAGGCGGACCTGCCTCTGATGATGCCGCTCTTTACGCAGGCGGCAACTCCTTCCCTCGCCCAGGCAGAAATCGCGCCGTTGTCAGAGTAGCTGGCGAGGGCCTCTGCCGCCTGGGAAGCGTCCGGCTTCACCGCTGCACCCTGCTTCACGAGGAGCCGCCCCAGCATCACAGCCATCTCTTCCCTCGTGATCCACCTCTCGGGCTCGAACCTCCCGTTCCCCGTGCCAGAAACCAGCCCTGCCTTGAATGCTGCTTCCACGGCTCCGCGGCCCCAGTGGTCGGAGGGAACGTCTTGAAACACCGGGAGGCCCGGCTGCCCTTCCTCGATCCCGAGCGCCTTCACCAAGAGAGCGGCGAACTGGGCCCTGGTCACCTTCTCGTCCGGGGCAAAGCGGTCACCTCCCACTCCCCTGATGATGAGCCTCCTTGCCAGGAAGTCAATTGCCTCCCGCGCCCAGTGGTCTTCAGTGTCTTTGAAAGTCTTCCAGAACTCGGCGAGGGCGTAGAGGCTCAGGTGATCCGTCTCAAAGGTGAAGGACTTCCCGTCCGCGCTCAGGCTTCCCCCGACGAATTCCCAGGAGCCGTCTTTTTTCTTTCTGTAGACTGCCAGCTTGCTCAAGTCGAGCTTGCCGAGATCCACTCCTTCAAGGGAGAAGGCAATTGTAAGTCTTTCAGGGAAGGCACTCGGTTTCCCCCTTTCCCCCTCCGGAGTCACCCCGCAGACCTCGAGATCAAACGCCCTCTTGGTAACCAGAGAGGCGCCCTCGAAGAAGCCAGCTTTGGTGCTGTCAACTTTTTTGACGGAAACCTCCACCTGGGTCACATCTGGAAAGACCCCGAGCACCGCCTTCAGGACCTCCGCGGGCAGCCTGAGGGAGACCTCCCTTTCCCGCAGAACGAAGGTGAGGCCGGCTTCAGCCACTTCCCTGCCGGCGCTTGCGGGGAAGGCCGTGCTCAGCTCGCTCCTGCCGGCAAAAGCATCCGGAACCTCTACCACAAGCTCGTCTTTAACGAGAGCAGCGCCCTCGGAGACACCGATTTTCTGCAGCTTAGCGGCCAACTGCGAGGCGTTTTTGAGCGCACCTACCTGGTCTTTCAGGATCTCGCCGTCTATTTTGATGCTGACTTTTTCTCCTTCTTCCTGAGATGTTAAAGCCTTCTCAGGCACCTTTGCCAGCGCCACGACGAGGAGGCGCGCGGCCTCGGAGAGCTTACTTTTGAGCTCCTCAGTAACCTCGGATTCTTTAAGCTTCTCGAGGGACTCCGTGAGGCGGGATACCGCCTGGCCGGCGCTAGCTTTGCCGCTCTGCAGGTCGGACAAGGTGTTTTCTACGCTCTTCAGGGCTTCTTCAGCAGGTATCGCACCTGCAGCCTTGTTTACGAGGTCCTCCCACTTCGGGGCAGGTGCGCTCATGTCCTTGCTGTAGTACCAGATCACCTTATCGCCGTCCTTCACCTGGCACTTGTCGGCCGAAGTCATGGGCATGGCATTGTTGACCGTGTAGCACCAGCCCTCCATCCCGGTGCCCGCCTGGCCGGCGATCTCCTCCACGAAGCCCTCCCACTTGTCGGAGAGCCGGTAGGGAAGACCCGTGGCATGGAGCGCCCCGAGAGCGGTCAGGCCCCACCTGCCCTCTTTAGAGAGGAGCACGTAGCCCGGGCCAAAGAGGAGTTCCCCATTCTTGCCCACCACGGCAACCCCGACCATGCAGGTGGTTGCAGTGCCGCCCGGTCCCCCTGAGGGCGCCACGGTCAGGGCCGCCGAGGCCGTAAGCCCGTTGTAGACGGCCCTGACCACTGTTTGCCCGGCCTTGAGCGCTGTGACCAGGCCCTTGTAAACGCCGTTGTCGACGCTGGCGATGCTGCTGTCGGCCACAGACCAGGCGGCCCACTGCGTTACGTCAGACTTGTTGCCGTAGGCATCCTGCCAGACTGCCGAAAATTGCTGCTTTTCACCAATGTTCTTTATTACATTCGTGGGGTTGATGTAAAACTGGGTACTCAGCAAATTATAGGCACTGAGCACCCAGGTGGCATCCATGGCGTTCCCTGAGGTGCCGAAGCTGCCATCAGGATTGAGGACATTTTCCAGCAGGTAGTCAACGGCCGTTTTTCCGTCACTGCTCTTCCACTCAGCTGGATCCCTCCCCAGTGCCTTTAAGGTCACGACCACTTCCGCGGTGTCAATGGCCGGGTCCTCCCACCAATTAGCCACGAACTTACCGTCGGCCTGCTGCTGTTTCTGCATCCAGGCCAGGCCGTTGTAGATCGCTGCCCGGACCGAGGGATCGCTCCCGGTGGGGTCGAGGTAATGCAAGGCCCGCACCGCCTGGGCGGTGGCCATGAAGTCGGCAAAGTAGTGTGTGCCTTCCTTGTCCGTCCAGCTTCCGCCCCAGGCGCCGTAAACATCATCGCTGACCGTAAGCTGCTGGCCTAAAATATAGTCCCTGGCGTAGGCTGCGTTTAAAACGTCAATCCTTCCCGCCCGGCCCAGCAGGTCGAAGGCCGACAGGTCGCTGAGAGGATTGTTATCAAAGCCGTTCTCGGTCTGCCTCTTTTTTAAAACCTCTAACAGCTGGCCGACCAGGTCGCCCCGCCCCAGTGCCTGCACGGCCACCAGGTCCTGGGCCAGGGTCTTGGCCTTGATATTGTCCACGTTCTGCAGGTCCTTGTAAACAGCATCCACCACGGTATCTTCCAGCTTCTGACCGTTGTACACCCAGGAACTGACATCAACGCCGGCCTGCTTCAAGACGTAAAGAGCGTAGGAGCCGACCCCGTACTCCGAGTTGTCGATTCCCTTCTGGGTGTATTCCTTGTATAAAAACTGCACGGCACTGTCGACAAGTGAAGCCGGTGCCCCGCTGGTGCCGGCATTTGCCGCCGGTACCAGAAAAGCGGCAGCCAGGATCAAAACCAGTACCAGACTCAAGCTTTTCAGCGCGCCCCGGCGCCGGTACACTTTTCTCTCCTCCCTTCATTTTCTTTCAGCTAGCTACTTCCAGGTAGTTCTTGCCAGGCCGCGTCTCGGAGAGCTTCAACTTCTTGATAGCACAGAAGACATCCCCTTATCTTTTCCGGCCGCCCCTTTTCCCTAATCCCCCTTACAATTTTGAAGCCCCGGTCCTACGCGAACCGGGGCGTCTCTCGCTCGAGCAAAAACACCGAGCATAAGAGACACCTCCCTATCTCGCGTAGATCAACAGTGTCCGTCGAACAGGCAGGTTTCCTGGCTCGGGTTCATCTCCGACCTTGCGCCTTCCCATCCGGCACTCAATTGCTGCTCAAAACTTGAGCTGGGTAGTTACCATTTTTGCCGAACCCAGCATTGAGTGCCGGACAGTGGCATCTTGCAAGACGGATCCCCCACACAGTGGCGGGACCGCGCCGGATTCGCACCGGCTTCCCTCTCCCCCGGGATGCTGCTCCCGGGGTCACCTGTTCCGCACTATTCAGTTTGGCAAAACACTAATATTAGATCTTCGCCGTCCCCACCGAAAATCCTCCCATCCTTCCGAAATTTTTCTCAGATGGCCTCACCCACTCCCAAAAGATTTTCTTCAAGCGGCAGTCTCCCTCATAGGGGCGATCCACCCGGCCTTTGTGGGCGTAGGCCCGCACCAGGCAGCCTCCCCCGCAGAACTCGCTTTGGGGGCAGCCCTTGCACCCTGCAGGCAGCCCCCTCCTTTGCCTGAACCACTTCTTTGCCTCCAGGGCCCTGGCCAGGGAAAAATTGGGGTCTTCAATGTTCCCCAGGAAAAACTCTTGCAGACCGCTGAGGGAGGCACAGGGGTACACGGAGCCGTCGGGCACCACCGCCATGCTCTGGCACGTTGTTGCGTAGCAGTAATGTTCCTTTGTCACCTCCTGCAGCAGCTGGCGGCGCAGCCTTTCTGCCTCGCGAAACCTGACGCGGGGGCCTCCCAGCTGCGCCAGTTCCTCCGCACGGTGAAGAGCCGCCCGCACCCGGCTTTCGAGCAGGTCGAGATCAGGCGCCCTCACCCCGGAATCGGCTCCCCTGCCCAGGGGGCGCAAGAGATCGAGGGAAATCCCGTGGACGTTGCCCAGGTAAGAAGCGAGCTCCACAAGGCGCGGCAGCGAACGGGTGCTTTCATCGGTCAAAACAGCTGTCACGCCCACCCTGACTCCTTCTGCGGCGAGGCTCTGGAGGCCCTGGATCACGGCAATGGTGGAACCCCTGCCCCCGGGAAGAGGGCGCAGGCTATCGTTCACCTCCGGAGGCCCGTCGAGGCTCACCCCCAGGCCGATCCTCAGCCTCTTTAATTCCCGCGCCAGCGCCCGGTCGATCAGGGTCCCGTTCGTCTGGAGTTGAAAGGTAACAGATCCCGGGTGGTTTTCAAGGTAGGCGATTATCTTCTTGACCAGGGGAAAGTGCAGCAGGGGCTCCCCGCCTGTAAACTGGATCTTGAAAGACCGGCTTCTTACGGCGACGTAGTCCACGGCGCGCCTTGCCGTCTCCCAAGTCATGTAGTCTTTCTTTTCACCCCCCAGGGCGTAGCAGTAGCGGCAGCCCAGGTTGCAGTCGCGGGTCACCAGCAGGATCAGGCACCTGATCTCTTCTCTCATCGTTCCCCGCTCCCGCAGCCCTAGCTCTCGGTCCGGGCCTCTAGCTCTGCTTCTATGTCCAGGTAGATGTCCCTCAGGGCCTCCGCCATTTCCCGGCCCGCCTGCCACATTCCCCGCTCAATCGCTTCCAGCAGGTGTTCAGTGATGTTCTGCAGGGCCCAGGGGTTAACCTCCTTAAACCAGTGCTGCATGGCGGGGTCGAAGACATATTTGCGCGCCAGCTCCTCATACATCCAGTCCTCCAATACTTCGGCTGTGGCGTCCCAGCCAAAGGCCACCTCCACCAGGTGGGAGAGGTCTCCCGCCCCTTTGTAGCCGTGCCTCTTCATGCTCTCGATCCACTTGGGGTTGAGAACCCTGCTCCGGAAGATGAACCTGGCTTCCTCTCCAAGCGTGCGGACCCGCACCCGCGCCGGGTCGGAACTGTCGCCGCTGAAAGAGGCCGGCAAAGAGCCCCTCACAGCCTTCACCGCTGCCACCATTCCCCCGTGGTAAGAGTAAAAATCGTCGCTGTCAAACATGTCGATCTCCCGGGTGTCTTCGTTCTTCACGGTTGCCTCTAAAGTCGCCAGGCGCCGGCGGAATGGCTCCCGGGCATCTTCACCATAGGCCTGCCTGCTGTAGGCGTAGCCTCCCCAGGTGATGTAGACCTCAGCAAAGTCCTTTTCGTCCTTCCAGTTTTTTGCAGTGACGAGGTTGCTTACACCTGCTCCGTAGCACCCCGGGCGGTCGCTAAAAACCCGCCAGAGGGCCTCTCTCCGGGCGCGTTCCGGTTCCATCCCGGCCCCCACCTTTTCTTCCACTTCCGCCTGCACGTGGGCAGCCAGGAAGTTCAGCTCCTCAGGCTCGTCTAAGGAGGCAACCATTTCTACTGCCTGGTCTAAAAGGTGAATCACGTTGAGGAAGGCATCCCGGAAAAGCCCGCTCGCCCGGATGGTGATATCGATGCGCGGCCGCCCCAGCTCCTCGAGGGGAATTACTTCTAATCCCTTGACCCGCCCGCTTTTCTCCCAGACCGGGCGGACTCCCATGAGGTAG
Organism: Bacillota bacterium; assembly: GCA_013177945.1. Classification (NCBI taxonomy): domain Bacteria; kingdom Bacillati; phylum Bacillota; species Bacillota bacterium. The sequence continues at coordinate 45,673 of JABLXW010000001.1, read as the reverse complement.
AGGGCCTCGGCAACATCATCACCTCCTGTCCGCATGGTGTTGGTGGCCCAGATCACCATCCCGATGTTTTCAGGGTACTTCCCTTCAGCCTGGCGATACCGTTCCAGTAAAGCATCGGCAAGCGCCTGTCCCGTATGCCAGGCGGCCCGGGTGGGGATTGCCTGGGGGTCAATTGAGTAGAAGTTGCGTCCGGTCGGGAGGATCTCGGCCATCCCCCGCGTCGGCGCCCCGGAGGGCCCGGGCGGAATATAGGCCCCTTCTAAGGCCGTAAGACAATTGACAAGCTCCTGCTCCGTGGCCCTGAGAGCCGGGACCAGAGTTTCGGCAACATATGCCAGCACCCGGCCGATCCCCTCGTCTTCTTTTCCCAGCACCTGCCTCGTGACATCCACCGCTTTTTCCCGGGCGTAGTTTTCCCTTGCGAAAGCCTTGAGAAGGGCGCGGCCCTTCCTGTCGATCTCTTCCAGGATCTCGCCGTAGGTGCAGTTATGCTCACCTGAAAAATATCCAGGGTTTTCCAAAAGAGAGGTGTAGTCGTGTCCCAAGTACCCGGCCACCTGCTCGCGCAGGGAGGGAACCGGCCCGTTTGGCAACCTGGTGAGGGCAAGCAGCATCTCCACGAGCCGGTCACCTTCGGGGGGTTGGCCCAGGATATGGAGCCCGTCACGGATCAGGGTGTCCTTGACTTCGCAGAGGTAGGTATGGAGGCGCTCCAGGAAGCTCTCCCAGTCTTTCCCGGCTTCTTCCCTGGAGATGCCGAGGTCGTGGTCGAGGTGGACAGCCTTCACCCGCTCCCAGATCAGGCCGCGCAGGGCCGGGAGCTTCGAGGGGTCGAGGGTCTTGGCGGTGTGGTAATCCTTAACCAGCGCCTCCACTTCGGCCAGCTCATCGTAAGTGTCGGCCCTGGTCATCACGGGGATGAGGTGGTCGATGATGCAGGCGTGGGAGCGCCGCTTGGCCTGGGTTCCCTCGCCGGGGTTGTTGATAATATAGGGGTAGACGTGAGGCAGATCCGGGAAGACAAGGTCCGGGAAGCAAGCTTGGGAAAGCCCGATCCCTTTACCGGGAAGCCATTCCAGGGAGCCGTGCTTCCCGATGTGGAAGACGAGATCGGCCTTGAATTCGTCCCGCAGCCACCGGTAATAGGCAAGGTAGTGATGAGGTGGCGCCAGGTCCGGGCTGTGGTAGATGTGAGAGGGGTCTTCGAGAAAGCCGCGCACGGGCTGGATGCCGATGAAGATGTTCCCCAGGAAGACGCCCGGCACGAGGAGGTGCTTTCCATAAGCAAAAACCTCCCCAGGAGGGTCACCCCAATCTCTTGCCAGCATTTCCTGGGCCCGGGCCGGAAAAGCGGCAAACCATTTTTCGTAAGTTTCCTGCTCTACCCGCGCTGCCGCCCGGCGTTCCAGCTCCCTGGGGTCGAGCCAGCCCCGCTCGTTGGTGAGGCCGGACAAGATCTTCTCCATCAGCGCAGCCCCGTCGGCGGGAAGGTCTTCAACGCGGTACCCCCTCTCCTTTAGCGCCAGCAGCAGGCGATGGACGCTAACCGGGGTGTCCAGACCAAAGGCGCAGCCGATGCGGTCGTTGCGGGGCGGGTAGTTGTGGAGGATGATGGCCACCCTTTTCTCCCGGTTAGGCTTGTGCCTGAGCTTTGCCCAGCGCAAGGCCAGAGAGGCTACCTTTTTCACCCGCTCCCCTACCGGGAAGTACCTGCTCAACGTTGCTCCGGTAAGGGGGTCCTGCTCTTCTTCCTCACGGGTGGCGATGGGAACGGTGATCAGGGCACCGTCAAACTCGGGGAGGGCGACGCTCATCACCACGTCGAGAGGGCCGAGTCCCTGGAGGCTCTCCTCCCACTCCGCGCAGGAAGTGAGCGAGATGATGGCCTTGATCAAAGGAACGCCTAGTTTCCGGTAAAAGTTTTCTCCTGCCGGGCGGTTGATGGTGGGGGTAGCCATTGTTTGCGAGAACATCAGGGTGGTCACCACGGCATTGACCAGGGGCTGGCCGTCTCTGGTGAAATAATTTGCGAGCGCCCACTCGATCCCCCGGCATCCGAGTTCGTCGTTTCGCGTGGCGTAGAGGAAAACTGGCAGGGCTATTCCTCCCTGGCCTTCGATTTCCCGGATCAGCTCGTCAACGAAGCTCGTGTTTCCCGCCACCCAGTAGCTCTGGTAAAAGAGGATCCCGATTACAGGTCTCTTCTTTTCTTTGATCTTTTCCTCCAGGTACGCCATAAGAGCGCTCTCCTCCCGGAAGTCGGGGTGGTAGAGGCCTTCCCAGGGCAGGGGTTTTGGCTCCTCTACCGGGGGGCCCTTGCTGAGGAAGCGGTTGGCCGCCCACAGGAGGAGGTTTCTGAGGTTGGCTTCACCGCCATAGCTGACATATGAGCAGACGAGGCGGTATTCGTCGGCTGGAAGCGAACTCAGGGCCAACAACTCGGAAACATTATCCCCTGTTGAAGGCAACACAGCCAGAGGAATGTTTTTCTCCCGGGCCAGTCCTGTGAGCAGATTGAAGCCAGGCAGGGAATCGGGGCCGCCCATCAGGTGGAGCAGAATCAGGTGGCACCGGGGGACGATCTTGAGGAGTTCCTCGATTTTCTCGGCGCTTTGGAGTTCCCGCCTCGAGCGGGCAATGACCTCGACCACGGGGCCGTGTTCAGAGATCAGGGACCTTACGGCTCTGCTTAAGGTAACCAGTTCCCCTTCGATGGCAGTGCAAAACAAAATCTTGAAGCCCAAGAGCGCTACCCCCTTTAACAGGTCAAATGAAAATCGAAAACCCCGCCTGCCACGACGGGGTTCACTCGAAAGAAAGACTAAAACCTCCTTACCTATCCGCGTAGGCAGGTTACGGCCAGATGGAACGGGCAGGTCTCCTGGCTCTGGGTCATCGTCACCATACGCCTTCCCACCCCGCACTCAATTGTCTTTCCGCCCGAACGCCTTGAGCGAACATCAGATTTTTGAACCGCTCCAGCACGTCCGCGATCATGTTCATTGAGTGCGGGGCAGTGGCCTCATGTACGGAAACTCCCCATCACAGTGGCGGGACCGCTCAGGATTTTCACCTGATTCCCTTTTCAGCCCTGTGCAAACAAGGCAACCCATTCCGACCATATTCACTTTTAAAGAACCATTCGCTGTTCCTCCACAAACTCCTGCTTTCCACCTTGTGAAACTATCGGAAATGCTCCGCCACCAGCCGCAGGGCGATCATCGCCGCAGGCGCTGCACGATTTCTCTTAAGTTATTGCAGGCATCGAGGCAAACTGGTTCTTGGATGTAAAGGCGTGAATGTGGTAAATTAAATGTGGTAAATTAATAGAAAATGCTAAGGAGGTCGGGAATGTGAAAACAGCCCTGCGCCAGCTTCCCTGGCCCGTGACCCTGATCGGGAGCTTTCATGAGGGCCGCCACAACCTCATGACAGCTTCCTGGGTGAGCCAGGTTTCCTTCAAGCCCCCGCTGGTGATGGTTTCGATTGCTCCGGAGCGCTTTACCTACGAACTCGTCTCCGCCTCCGGGGAATTCGTCGTCAGCATCCTCGCCGCCGACCAGGCGGAGATCGCTCAGTTCTGCGGCAGCCGCTCCGGAAGAGATGTGGACAAGGTAAAGGCCCTGGGCCTGAAAACCCTCCCTGGAAAAACTGTCAAGGTTCCGCTTCTCGAGGACTGCCTCGCCAACCTCGAGTGCCGGGTAGCGGCCACCCACCCTGCCGGTGACCACGCGATCTTCATCGGAGAGGTTGTGGGAGGCGAGGTCCAGAGGCCCGAGGCGGAGCCTCTCGTGGTCCGCGACTGGAAGTGGGGGCGTTACGTGAAAGCAGAAGCCTGACTCCCCCAGAGCCGCGCTGGCTTGCCAAAAATTTGATTGACTTTTTCTTCCTCCCGAATATACAATAAAAATTGGTAAACGCTGCCGATGGACGGCAGTAAAACCTTCAGGGAGGAGGTTATGGATAATGGTATTGCATGTCCACGAACACACCCATCCTGCGGTTAAACACACTCATGCTCACTCCCACGGCGATCTGGTCCACGAGCACGAACACGAACACGGGGTTTGCACCCACAGCCACGAGCACGAGCACGTATCGGGAGCCGAGCACCAGCACGAACACGAACACCCGGGTGACCATGAACACAGCCACTAAGCTCGGGGCCGCCGCAAAAGGCGGCCCCTCTTTACTCCGGCGCGGCCGCGCCGGAGTTTTCGATCAGCTTGTTTACGCCGGAAACGAAGGCCCCGAGCAAGGAGGCTGCCGCGTCCTTTTCCCGGCCGCTGGAGAAAGCCCAGGGAAGAGGTACCCTTCGGCGCTCCCTCCCGGAAGCTCCCCGGCTTTGCAGTCAGCGGGTATGTGGTGGTTGAAAACCGCCTGCAGGTCTTCCCGGTGGCCCCCGTTGATCCTGGCGGTGCTCACCACCCGGCGCGGCCCCGGAAACCGGACGATGATTGTATCGTCCCTCAGGAAAACCTTTTCCCCGCTCCTCATTTCGTGAATCAGCACCCTTTTTCTACCCCTCTCACTCATTTGCTTCCCGCCTGTTCAGCATTTCCACCAGCGCAACGGGGCTGGAGCAGAAAACCAGCCGCGCCGCCTCAGCCCCGTAGAGAACTTTTGCCTCCTCCCTGCTGCGCAGGCAGTAGATTACCTTGCCCTGAGCCAGTAGCTCTCTTGTCAGCTCTACGTTGCGCCTGTTCAGGGACCCCACCGGGTAGCCGGCGTCAATCACGGAGGCGGCCTGCCGGCCGAAAAAAACCGCCCACTCCAAAGAGCTTGCGCTGATTTCTTCAAAGGGCTTTTCACCGACAACAGATGCCCCCATGGCTCTGGCCACGTGGCAGTCGATGTCGTTCTCGTGAATCACGCCCGTTGCCACGCTGAAGCCATGTTTGTTCAGCAGACGGTAAAGGGAGGCGCCGCTCCCGGCGCCGGCCAGGACAAAGACACCTGTCCCTCCGCCGCTCTTCAGTTCAATGCCGCCCAGGCAGTGGCTGAACCGGGCAGACTCCATATCGTAAAGGGAGGCCACCATTTCGTCGCTCAAGACCTCTTCCGGCGGCCCCCAGGCAAGGATCTTTCCCTCCTTCACAAGGAGCGCCATTTCGCAGTACTTCAAGGCCAGGTCGATTTCATGCAGGGAGAGGAGTACGGTAATCCCCTTTTCCCTGGTGAGCTGCCGCAAAATGGCCATCACCTCCAGGCGGTGCTTCACGTCCAGATGGGTGGTGGGCTCGTCCAGCACAATCACCTCCGGGTCCTGGACCAGCGCCCGGGCCAGGAGCACCTTCTGCTTCTCCCCATCGCTCAGTTCGCCGAAGCACCTCTCTGCCAGATCATGGGCATTCACAAAGTGCAGGGCCTCCCAGGTTTTTTCCCTGTCTTCCCCGGAGAGGCGCCCGAGAAAGCTGGTGTAGGGATACCTCCCCATCGCCGCCAGCTCGAAGACGGTTACCAGGCCCGGAGAAGGGCGCTCTGTTAAGACTACAGCCAGGGTCTGAGCGAGGTCCTTCGACTCCAGAGCAGATAATAACCGGCCCTTAAGATAAACCGCGCCTTTCAGGGGAGCCAGCAGCCCGGCCAGGCAGCGCAAGATGGTGGATTTCCCGGAGCCGTTGGGGCCCAAAAGACAGATCAGCTGTCCTTTTAAGGCCTCCAGGTTAATACCCTCGACAACCGTCCTGCTGCCGTAGCCCACGGCCAGCTTCGAGGCTTTTATTACCGCGTTCACAGGCTGGTCCTCCTTCGCAGGAGCAAACTGATCACAAGGGGTGCGCCGAACAAAGCGGTGACGGCACTGACCGGCAGCTCCACGGGTGAGAAGGCGAGGCGGGCCGCCAGGTCGCACATGGTGGCGACCAGCCCTCCCAGCAGGACCGTCGCCGGGATCAGGAGCTTATTGTCCGAAGTGTCCAGCGCAAGCCGGGCGAGGTGGGGACCCGCCAGGCCGATGAAGGCAACGGGCCCCGCAAAAGCCGTCACCAGTGCGGCAAGGCCGCTGGAGAACAGGACGATTAAAATCCGGAGCATTTTGATGTTTACCCCCATGCTCTGGGCATAATCTTCTCCCAGGAGCAGTGCATTGAGCGGTTTGCAGAGAAAATAAGATCCCCCCAGCAAAAGGATGCCACCCACCGCCAGGACTGCCGTTTCGTCCCAGCAAAAGCCGGAGAAGCTGCCCAGGGTCCAGAGGACGAAGCCGTGCACCTTCTCCTTCTCGGCAAAGGCGATCAGGATGCTGCTTCCGGCGCTGCACAGGTAGCCGATCATTAACCCGATCACCAGCAGGGTGACAACGTTTTTTACCCGGCTCGCCACGGTCACTACCAGGCCGACCACCCCCGCAGCGCCGGCAAGGGCGGCGGCGCTCAGCAAAAAGGGCGGGGCCGCGCCTATTCCCAGGGCCAATCCTGTAAGCATCAGGAGAGCAACCACCAGGGTGGCGCCAGAAGAGACCCCTAAGACGTAAGGGTCAACGATGGGATTGCGAAAAAAGATCTGCAAAAGCAGCCCGCTGGTGGCCAGGGCCGCTCCCCCGAACACGGCGGCAAGGGCGCGGGGGAGGCGGATCTCCCAAACCACGCTCTGGTAGACCTGGTTTGCCTCCCGGTGGAGCAAGGCTTTGCAGACCTCCCCCAGGGGGATGCGAACCGAACCAAGGGCAATGTTTAAGATAAAGAAGAGGAGCAGCAGGCACCCGAACAGAAGAAACAGGAAAAGCTTCAAAGACAACCGTGCTGTCCGGCGCCGGGTAGCATCCACCGGGATTCACCTCATCCCATGCGGGAGCCTGACTTGCGAAAAGCCGGGCCCGGCAGATTTTTATGCCCTACGAACTTGCAGGAAGTCGCAAATGATGTTTAATTTTCACTTCCGGAAAGAGTTCAGGATGAAAAATGGCGGCAAGATCCGCGATCATTTCATCGGTCTTGTCCAGTGATTGGTAGTACCAGGGCTGGAAGCACCAGACCTTCCCTTCCTTCACCGGCAGCAGGTCTTTCAGAACCTTTCCCTGCTCCACGATCTTCGCGATGGAGGTGATTCCGTAGTTGGGCATTGTGGAGGAAATGTAAACATCTGCATTTTTCCCCCGGGCGTAGAACTCTTCCAGCGTCACCGTGCTGCTCCCCGTTCCCGCAAGGTCCTTAAAGAGGTAGTCGCCCCCGGCCATTTCGATCATCCTGGCGGCGTACGAAGCCCCGGCCGGCACGTATACCTTTCCCTGGTAGATGCTCCCCCAGAGGACCTTGGGCTTCGCCTTTGCGCTTGCGGCTTCTCTGGCGATTTTTGCGGTCCTCTTCGCAGCAGCTTCAAAAAACTCGGCCGCCTCCTTCTCCTTCCCGTAAAAGGCCGCGAGGAACTTCACCCATTCCATTCTCCCCAGTGGGTGCTGCTCCAGATGGCTGTTCTCTACCGCCACAGGAACCTTCAGCTCCTCCAGTTTCCGGAGCGTTTCAGAAGAGCCGGGGGTTCCCGTGTAGATGAGGACGAGGTCCGGCCTCAAGGCCACGACCCGGTCGTAATCAAGCGGCCCCATCCCGCTGCCAACCAGTTGAATCCTCCCCTGCTCCAGCCCTTCTTTAACCGCTTCGAGATGCCAGTGCTCTTTTTCCGTGGTCACACCGATGATGCTTCCCAGTTCCCCAAGCGGCCTCAAAAGGGCAGCCTGGGCGGTGGAGCCGATTACCACCCGCCTGACCGGCGTGTAAACCACAGGTAAATTCCCGTATCCTGAAGGCGGCCGCTGGCCCCGCGGGACCAGGATCAGCTTCCTCCCTTCTCCATCGGTGACCCGTTTGCAGCCCCCGGCCAGGTGTTCGATTTTGAATCCCGTGGCATACTTGAGTTCAACGGCACCGGCTGCCGTTTCCCCCTTTCCCTTGCCGCAGCCCGCCAGCAAAACAAGGGATGAGATCAGGATGAAGACCAGAAAGACCTTATTTAGTCGCCTGAACATCAGAAATTCAAACCTCCCTCAATTCTAAAATTTATTTCCAAATCATTTCTGAAGGCAGTCGTCCTTGCTCAGCAGCAGCTCATAATCCACCATTTCTAAAAATCTCTTCTGCCTGGCGGCAAGAGGGCTCAAAAGCAAGATCTTGAACTCGTCCCCTGCACCTGGGGCAGCGATTTTCTGTCTCTTTTCCGGGTGCCTGGCATAGCTGAAGATGAGGCTCTCCCCCACTGCCCAGCAGCTTCCCTCCCCTCCCCACTGGTTTGCCACTACCAGATGCAACTGCTGCTCGGCGGCCCTGGCCTCCCAGAGGAAAAGGGTTTCCTTTGCCGTCCAGAAGGCAGGGACGCAGAGAATGTCTGCACCCCTCTTGGCGAGACTCTCGGCACTTTCGGGGAACAGCAGGTCGCTGCCCAGCAGAACCCCTACACGGGCGCAGGGAAGGTCAAAGCTGAGGAATTCGTTTCCCCCGGCCCGCGCCCAAGCCGCATCCAGAGGAGAAAGGTGGACCTTGCGGTATTTTCCCAGCAAACCTGCGGGACCGGCAAGAACCGCAGTGTTGAAAAGCGATTCTCCATCCCGTTCGGCCATTCCCCACACCACGTACAGGTGCTTCTCCTGCGCCTTGCGCGCCAGAAGCTCCGCAGTGGGTCCGGGGATTGCTTCGGCCCCTTGCGAGGCTTCCTCCCGACCCTTGAGTGCTCCAGTTGTGGCAAGCTCCGGAAGGACCGCGAGGTCCAGCTTCAGCCTGCGCTCCTCTGCCGCCTCGCAGGCCCTGTCAAGGAGGGAAGCCATTATCTGCCGGTTTTCGGCCGGCCTCAAGGGCAAGGGCCGGAACTGGATAGCTGCTACGGTGAAGGGCTGGGGCGCGGGAAGTCCCAGCAGCATTTCAGGTTCAAGGCTCGAGAAGGGATCAAGAGCAACATCAAGGTAAAGCTCCGGGCATCTGGCGAACAGCCGCTCCTGGGCAGGGGCAGAAGGGAATGTTCTTCCCTCCAGCGGGATTGCGGTATAGAAAACAGCGTCCTCATCAGCGCGGAACTCCTGCACGATCGACCCTGCAGGATCGATCAGGTAAGAGCGGGCCTGGGTGCAGTCCATGTTCCTGTCCGTTCCTGTTCTGTTGCAGGCCAGGAGATAGATCCCGTTTTCCAGAGCGCGCGCCCTCCAGAAATTCTCCGGAGGATGGCAGTGGGGCGGCCAGTTTGCCAGCACCAGCAGGAGCCGCGCCCTTTTCAGGGCGGCCAATCGGGCCGGCTTGTACCAGTAGGCATCGGCGCAAATGATCACTCCTACCTTCCCGTAGGCGGTCTCGCGAACCAGGACCGGAAGGTTGCCCCGGGCCGACCAGAGGTTTTCTTTAAAAGCCGGGGCAAGCTTTCGGGCGCGGCCCAAAATCTCCCCCTGGGGCCCGATGAAAACGGCAGCATTGTACAGGAGTCCTGTTTTGAGGTCGCGCTCCGGCAACCCGAAGGCAAGGTAAACCCCGTACCGCCGGGCCAGCTCGGAAAAGTGCTCCGTAGCAGGGCCAGGTATCGTTTCTGCTAAGGGAGCAATTTCGCTTCTGCTGTGAAAAGAGTAGCCGGAAAGGGCCAATTCTGGGCTCACGATGATTTTCGCCCCTTGACGCGCCGCCTCTTCGGTCAAGGCAAGCAGCTTCTTCAAGTTGCGCTCCTTGTCCTTCCAGGCGACGGCGGCGTGGATTAGCGCCGCTTTGACTTCTTCTTTCAAAGTTCACTCACTCTCCCTGGCTTCGGAAAAAGCAAAAACCCCGCCTGCCTGGACGGGGTAGAACTAGAAAACATTAAAACCTTCCTATCCGCGTAGGCAGGTATGGTTGGGCGAAGCAGGGCAGGTCTCCTGGCTCTGGTTCACGGCTGCCGCACGCCTTCCCACCCCGCACTCAATTGCCTTTCCGCCCGAACGCCTTGAGCGAACATCAGATTTTTGAACCGCTCCAGCACATCCGCGATCATGTTCATTGAGTGCGGGGCAGTGGCCTCATGTACGGCAGCTCCCCATCACAGTGGCGGGACCGCGCCGGACTTGCACCGGACTTCCCTTTTAGCCCCCCGTTTTCAATTCAACGGGAAGAGCACCCTGTTTCGGATTATTCAATTTTCAAAAACAAAAGTACAGGTCAACCCTCAACCAAAGAAAAAACCACGCTACAGCCCCTTGCTTCCTGGCGGGGACCTTCGTGGTCCTCATTATCATCCAGGCTTCGATTCACCACAATTTTCTATCCGGGTTTCTACACGACAAAGTATTTATACGACAAAGCCTGTCAAAAATCCTTCAACATCCAGCAAAAAATTTCAGCCTGTCCGGCAAACCTTAAGGTCCCGGGCCACTGGCACACCACTGAGCGTAAAGGAATACCTTCAACTTTCTCCTCCCTGCCCTCCTGCCGACCGGAAAACAGAAATCTGTTCTGATTGACCGGTGGAAAAGCGGATTGTATAATGGCACCGGGGAGTGATGCCAGATGGAAGCAACAAGACCGGACCTCAAGTTTACTTATCAGGACTACTGCCTGCTCCCGGAAGACAGGAGGGTAGAGCTCATCGGGGGGGATTTCTACCTGGTTCCTTCGCCAAGCGTTATTCACCAGAGGGTAGCCGCCAACATTGAACACATCTTACGCAATTTTGTTAAGGAACACCAACTGGGTGAAGTGCTTTTAGCCCCTCTGGACGTGGTTCTTTCACCCTACGACGTGGTGCAGCCGGACGTGATGTTTATTTCCCACACGCGGAGGCAGATCATCACCGAAGCCAACATCCAGGGACCGCCCGATCTGGTAGTGGAAGTCCTCTCCCCGGGGACAGCCGAACGGGACCGGACGATCAAGAAAAAGCTCTATGCCCGGAGCGGCGTGCGGGAGCTCTGGCTGGTGAACACGGCCGCCCAGGCGATCGAGGTCTTCGACCTGGAGAAGGCCGAAGAAGAACAACCGGCCCTTTTTACCAGAACCGGAAGAGAAAGGCTCGAATCTAAGGTTCTGCCAGGCCTCCAGGCGGATCTGGATCAGATTTTTTAACCAAAATTCGTTGAGAAAAGAACAGGTTTGCAAGCAATCAGGAGAACTTTTTCTGGCGACCTGTTCATGCATCTGAATTGCACAGGCGGAGCCAGCCCGCGAAAAAGAAGGAGAGGGTCCAGGTCACGACCAGCACAGCCGGCTCCCAGGGGAACCCCGCCCCGGCAAGGGTGGCGCGCAGAAGCTGGGACGCCGGGGTGAGGGGGAAGAGCCAGACGAGCTTCTGGAGCAGACCCGGCAGGCGCTCCACCGGGATCAGGGTGCCGCTTAAGAAAGTCATCGGAACAAGAAAAAATTCGCTGGCCAGCGCCTGATCGTCGAAAGAGCGCAGCAGCAAACCGATGAGAACCCCGAGGCTGCCGAAACAAAAGGAAGCAAGCACCATGCTCCCGAAGAAGCCCCAGCTGAGGTGGAGGCCGGGAACCAGGAGCAAAACCATCCCCAGGACCACAAGCCCGGCCAGCAGTCCCCGCAGCATCCCGGCCAGGGTGTAGCCGAGCCAGAGGGAAAAGGTGTCTACGGGGGCCACGCGGTAGGCCTCAAAGCTGTGGTAGTGGAGCCTTGTGTAAAACATGCGCACCGTCACCGAGGTCACACCGTTGTTGAAAAGGGCAAGGGCGATTACGCCCGGGACGAGAAACTCGAGGTAGCTCATGCCGCCGGGCATCACCAGCCGGAGCCTCTGCCCTACCCCAAAGCCGAAGGATAAAAGGAAGATCAGGGGGGAGAGCATGTAGGTAACAAGGTAAAGCCAGAACTTGCTGCGCCAGTAAACCAGTTCCTCCCAGATAATCGGATACCAGGCGGGCACCCGCATCACGGTCAGTCCTCCCGCCTTAGTTTGAATAAATAGTAAGCAAGAAGGTAAAAAGCTCCGAGCCAGCCCAGGCTCTGGCCCAGCCAGCTCAGGTTGCTGGCTCCGGTGAGAGCCAGGCCGCGCAGGTTGTAGGTAGCCGCCGTCAGGGGCAGAAACCAGCTTCCGAGCTTCAGGAAACCAGGCAGCCTTTCCACGGGGAAGAAAGTGCCGCAGAAAAACGTCATGGGGAAAACGATTAAGTTGGTGAAGAGAAGCGTGTCTTTGTCCCCTCCGGCAACCATGGCCACGGCAACGGCGAGGCAGGCAAAGGTGAGACAGACGACGAACAGCTGGAGGAAAAACAAGGGCGCAATGTGAAACCCCTCAACAAAGAGGTGGGCCGCGAGAAAAACCGCGAGAGCGGTCGCAAAACCTTTGCCTGCTGCCCCTAAAATATATCCTGCAAGGAGGGAAGCGTTCGAAATCGGTGCAAGCAAATACTCGTCCAGGATGCGGTAATAGGTTCTCCGCAAGGTGAACCAGTTGACGAGGTCGGCGTAGCTGGCCGATACGGCCGCCATCACCACCAGTCCGGGTATGAGAAAGCCCAGATAACTACCGGCAGCAGGCGCCGCGGGACTCCCCAGGTTCCAGGCAAAGATGGCAAGGAAAATGAGCGGCCGGTTCAACCCCCCGATGAGAAAGCGCCACCAGCGCCGCCGCCAGATAATCCCCAGCGCCAGCACAATCGGCAGCCAATCCAGGCACCGCGCTGCCCGCGCCGCGATGGTTCGGGCAGGATTCGCTCTATCCAGAGGTAAGCCCTCCTCCTTCACGTCCCGTCAGCTCCACGAAAACATCTTCCAGGTTGGTCCGCCGGACCACAGCATCACGATCCTGAGTTCCGGCAAAGGCGCGCGCCTCCTGCCGGGTTGCAAAGAAGTGGCGCTCCGTCCCCTGCTCGTTTAAAAACTCCACGCAGTAGCTGCCCAGGCTTTGCTTGAGCTCGCCTGGGGACCCGAGGGCAATCAGCTTCCCGCGGTCCATGATCCCCACCCTGTGGCACAGGCTCTCTGCCTCCTCAATATAATGGGTGGTTAAGAGCACGGTGACACCCAAATCGCGGTTCAGCAGGCGGATCAAATCCCAGATCCTCCTCCGCGTCTGAGGATCGAGCCCGATGGTGGGTTCGTCCAGAAAAAGTATCGGGGGCTGATGCACCAGCGCCCGGGCGATCAGCAGGCGCCGCGCCATCCCTCCCGAGTAGTTCTGGACGCGCTCGTCAGCCCAGCCGTCCAAGCCCACGTAGGCGAGAAGTTCGGCAATTCTCTGCTCCCGGACGCTTTTCGGCAGCTTGTGGAGGAGGGCGTGGAGGAGGAGGTTCTCCCGGCCCGTCAACTCCCTTTCCAGGTTATTCTGCTGGGGCACCACCCCGATCTGCTTCTTAACCTCAACAGGATTTTTCCGCACCTGGTAGCCTGCCACGTAAAGCTCGCCCGAGGTGGGCCGCGTCAAGGTTGTCAGCATCCGGATGGTGGTCGTTTTGCCTGCCCCGTTGGGGCCAAGCAGTCCGAAGATCTCCCCGTAAGCCACGCTGAAGCTCACCCCGTTGACGGCTGCAACCCTGCCGTAGCGCTTTACAACATTGCGCACCTCCAGGGCGTATTGTGCCTCCCCAGACCGGGCCTTCTCCGGAAGCACTGCAGAAGTGAAACAACTGTCTTCTTTTAAGCCAACATGGGCCAGACTCGCCAATCAAGACGCCTCCAGTCAAGACCTTCCCTGTTTCTGCACCAAACCTCGGGGTCAGCTTGGGCTGCCGAGTTTCGCTTTGATCTCCTGCATCTTGGCGCCCCAGTCGGCCACCTCCTCGGCGGTGAGGATGTCGATGGCGCCGCCCTGGAAGTCCCCTTTAACATCACCCATTTTTTCTTCAATCCAGCCCTCGATCTCGAGGTAGAACTCCTTCAGCCCCTCCAGCACCTCGGGGTCGGCGTTCCACAGGCCGCGCTGGTGGGCCTCCAGGAGCCGGCGGGCGATCTCTTCCAGCGCCCAGGGGTTGTGCTCCTCGAAGAACTTGCGGTTCTCTTCGTCCAGGATAAAGGTTCTGGTGATGTCGTCGAAGATCCAGTCATCAACTTCTCTCGTCGTTGCCTCCCAGCCGTAGACCCGGCCCACTCTTTTCGAAATGTCGCCTGCCCCCTTGTAGCCGTGCCGCTTCTGACCCTCGATCCACTTGGGGTTCAAAAGTTTTGTCCGCACCACCCGCCGGATCTCGTCGGCGAGCGTCCTCACCTCCACGTGCTCCGGCTCCCTCGTGTCCCCGTAGTAAGTCTTGACGTCCCTGCCTGACGCCACCCGGGCCGCTGCCGTCAGCCCCCCATGGGTGCCGAAGTAGCAGCAGCATACAAAGAGGTCGCTCTCATCTGTGACGACCTTGTTGTAGGTAATGTCAACGGTGCGAAGGTTGGACTGGAGCTGCTTGAAAGCCTCTTTTCCGAAGACGCCTTTGCCGTAGGCGTAGCCGTTCCAGTAGACGAAAACGTCTGCGAGGTCTTTTTCTTCCTTCCAGGCCGAGGCGTAAACGGCTAAATTGACGCCCGCCTGGTAAGTGCCGGGCTTCGCTGCAAAGATGCGCAAAGTCGCCTCCCGCCAGGAATTTTCGTCCGCCTTCCCGTCCAGCTGGGCGAGGGTGTGCTTGCGGATAAAATTCTGCTCTGGGGGTTCATCGAGGGCAGCAACGGCGCTGATCGCCTCATCCAAAAGCTCGATGCAGTTGGGGAAGTTGTCCCTCGTGATCCCGGAGACTCTTACGGTCAGGTCGATGCGCGGCCGCCCCAGCTCTTCCAGCGGAATCACTTCAATGCCTGCCACGCGGCCGTTGGGCAGCCATCTTGGTCTTACCCCCAGAAGGTAAAACATCTGCCCCAGGCCCTCCCCGTCGGCCCACATGATGTCGTTGCACATCCAGTAGAGGGCGATATTTTCCGGGTAGCGGCCCTCTTCGTTGAGGTGCTTTTCCAGAATTTTTTCCGCCAGGCGCTTCCCGACTTCCCAGGCCGCCCGGGTGGGCACCCGGTGGGGGTCAAGGGAGTAAAAGTTGCGCCCTGTAGGCAGCACGTCGTCCCGGCCCCGCGTAATCAGGCCGGAGGGTCCCGCAGGAATGTACCTGCCTGCAAAGCCCGAGAGAAGGGATTCTATTTCCCGGGATGCCTCAATGCGGGCATCGAGGTCAAGCACCCTGGGCAAAACCGCATTAAGAGAAGGCAGCGCCTGGGGGCGGATAAATTTGTCTCCCAAAACTTCTTGGGCCAAATCCGGGCCTACCTCTTTGCCTTTTAAGAAGTGCCCGATAAAGGCTCGAGATGCCTGATCGATTTCCTCCAGCAGGGCGCCATAAGATTTCCCAAAACGGAGAGAAATTTTTCCCTGATCGGCTAAAAGCTCGGACAGCTCGAGATCCATTAAAGCAGCAACGGCGCGGCGCAAAGATGTTTCCTGGCCGGCATCGAAACGCAGAATAGAGTTGATAAATGCAATCCTTCGTTCGCCTTGAGGCAGCTCGCCGAAGATGTGCTGGCCGTCCTGGACCTGGGTGTTCCGGATGGTGGAAAGCACGGCGTGCGCCTTTTCGGCAATGGAGGCAAATTCCTCGTGCCCCCCATCCACGGGAATCTGCTTATCCAGGTTGGTTTTCTTAATCTCCTCGACAATGAGGTGCTCTAAGGTGTGGGCCCGCGCCGGATCGGCTACCCTGGCCTTCTCGTACTCCTCGAGGCAGCGCTCAAGCTCCGCCAGCTCGTCGTAGAGACCCCCCTGGGTGAGCACCGTCTGCATGTGGTCTACCAGGGTGGCGTAGCTCCTTCTCTTGGCGATGGTTCCCTCGGGCGGATTGTCGGCGTTGTAGATGTAGAGGTGCGGCATGGCGCCGATGGCCAAATCCGGATAACAGTCGCCGGAGAGGCCCGTGCCTTTGCCGGGCAGAAACTCGAGGTTGCCGTGGGTGCCCACGTGCACTATAACATCTACCCCAAAGTCCCGCTCCAGGTAGCGGTAGGTGGCCAGGTACTGGTGGGGCGGGGGGATGTCCGGGTCGTGCAGGATCTTGCAGACCTGGCCGTCGCAGCGCGCCCCGGCGCAGCCCCGCTTCGGTTGCACGCAGACAACCGCGTTTCCATACCGGACTCCGGTAACCACGATCTTGCCATCGTGCACCATCGCCGCCGGAACGCCGTTTTTCGCTTCCCCCGGAGGGGCGCCCCAGGCCTCAATGAGGCGCTCCCGCACCCGGGAGGAGAGAGTGTCAAACCACTCCCTGTACTCCTCCACGGGCATGAGCTTCAACGCCCCCCCTTTGCTGATGATTTCATCTGTAGTGGTCCAGCGGAACTCCGAAATGGCCTTGCGGTTCATGATGGTTTCAATGAGTTCCTTGCCATCGGCAGGGGCTTCCACCGCGTAGCCCGCCTCCCGCATCCGCTGCAGGATCCTCGCAACGCTCTCCAGGGTGTCGAGGTTGGCCCCGCTTCCGACCGTGGCCTCCACCGAAGCGCAGGGGTTGTTGTGCAGGACAAAGGCCACCTTTCGCTCCTGGACCGGCTTTTCCGCCAGGCGGATCCAGTTGGCCACCCGCTCCACCAGCCGCCGACAGCGCTCCGGCACGGGCTCCCGGAACTCCAGCTCCCCTTCGCGCCTCGCCCCGGCGATGAAGGCGGCTCGATCACCCCTTCGAACTCAGGAAGAGCAATGCACCAGGCGATATCCTGGTTCAGGCCCTGGGGGTCTCCGGCCCACTCCTCCACAGTCCGGTAAAAAGAGGCAACGGGCTGGAAAACCGGGACGCCCAGCTGCTGCAGGAGGCCGACTCCTGCTGCAGCCACGCCCTCCTGCAGGAAGTCGTCGGATCTCGTCCTGGCTTCGAGAAAGAACGAGATGAGCTTGACCAGGGCTTTAATGCGCGGCTTCCCCTCCCGGTCGAAGAAACAATCCCGGACCACCTCCCCAGATCCCCTGGTTCCCAGCTCCGCGTCCTTTAAAGAGTAGCAGAAAACGGGGATCACGTTGTACCCCTTTTCCTCAAAGAGGCGGATGAGAAGGTCTTCCACGGCGAGGTTGGCGTTCACCCAGTGGCTCCGGGAAAAGAGGATGCCGACAGCAGGGGCGTCTTTTAACCTGTACCAGGCAAGGTACTCTTCCACATTGCTGAAGCAATGGGGGGCATCAGGATGGTAGATTCCTTCCCAGGGGTAAGTGAGCGGCTCTTCGTAAGAAACCTCTTCACCAAGAACCTCTGCAGCGAGATAACGGAGCATCCGGGCGAAGTTTTCCGGCCCCCCTTGAACAACGTAAGTATAGCATTTGGCCGCAACTTCAGGGCCGACCGTCGAGGAGAGCCAGAGGGCAGGGTCGTGGGCCGTGCAGACAAGGGGCCTGCCGGCTTCCCTGGCGGCAGCCTCCAGCTCCTCCCAGACGGCCTCACCTGTAGAGCGGTAGAAAAGGACGAGGTCGGCTTCTTTTATGTCTTCCAGAGCGCGCGCCAGATCCTCCTTTCCTTCCTCGAGAAAGCGGGCCGAATAGCAGCAAAGGTCGAGAAGATCCTTCACCAGCTCTCCGGCCCGCCGCATCGTGGTTGTGTGGCTGTGCCACATGACGGCCGCAATCTTTTTCATTTTGCTCTCCTCCTCTCATCTACTTTTTTCGGATGATCTCTGATTCTTGATTGCATGCTCTTGCTTGCATGAGCCTGGAACTTTTCTCCCCCTCACGGCCGGAAAGCCCTCATTCCACCCGCAAGGTAACCCAAAACCCGAGGCCGAAGAAAAGCGCGGCGTACCCTGCCAAAACCCCCAGAGAAGCGAAGGGAAACTCCGCGCCCAGCGCCGCGGCCCGGAGCGCAAGGGCGGAGTGGGTGAGGGGGAGGACCTGGACAAAACCGGCGACAAGGGGCGGAAACTTTTCCACCCGGAAGAAGGTCCCGCACAGGAAGCTCATGGGAAGAATGACAAAGGTCCCGAAGCGGGCCATGTCCTCGTGGGAGTTGACCAGCATCGCGGCGACCAGACCCAGGGAGGCAAAGAGAAAACAGGTGAGAAACAGAGCCGCAAAGAACCAAAGGTTGAGGTGCATGCGGGCGCCGAAGAAAAAGGCCAGAACAAGGATGATCGCCGCAGAGATCAGGCCGCGTAAAACTCCTCCGAGCACGTTGCCCAGCACGAGGGACCAGACGCTGATGGGGGAAACCAGGAACTCCTCAAGCGTCTTGTGGTAGAGGCGGCTGATGTTGAGGGAAGTGCCCGTGGCGTTGTAGCTTCCGTTCATGGCGCTCAAGGCCAGAATGCCCGGCACGACGAAGTCGAGGTAGCTCGTTCCCCCGAACTGGATGTTTCTCCCGAGACCCCAGCCGAAAGCCGTGAGATAAAGCAGGGGGCTCACCATGCTTCCTGCAAAAAACCGCAGGAACCTCTTACGAAGCATCAAGAAGTCACGCCAGAAAACGGTGTAAGTATCCCGCATTCAGTCACCTACTTTATGGCCCGTCAGTTCTACGAAAACGTCTTCGAGGTTGGCCTCTCTAATCACCACATCGCGGTCCAGCGCCGCCGCATACCGGAGGGCCTGCTCCCGGTTTTCGAAAACCCGGTATTCGGTGGCGTTCTGGTTCGGCACCTCCACCACAACCTTGCCCACCCTCGCCTTCAGCTCCTCGGGTGTGCCGAGGGCGATGAGCCTGCCCTTGTTCAAGATCCCGACCCGGTGGCAGAGGAGCTCGGCCTCCTCGATGTAGTGGGTTGTCAGGAGGATCGTGATCCCCTGACCGTTGAGGCTGCGGATTAAATCCCAGAGGCGGCGGCGCACCTGGGGATCGAGGCCGACGGTGGGCTCGTCTAAAAACAGGACGCGGGGATTGTGGAGCAGGGCGCGGGCAATCATCAACCTCCTCTTCATTCCCCCCGAAAAATGCTCAACAGGTGTACCGGCACGGTCCTCGAGGCCCACAAAGGCAAGGAGCTCCTGGATCCTTGCCCTTCTTTCCCGGGCCGGCATCCTGTACAGGCGCCCGTGCAGCTCGAGGTTTTCCCTGGCAGTCAGCTCCTGGTCGAGGTTGATGTGCTGGGGAACGACCCCGATCTCTTTCTTCACCTGCGAGGCGTTTCGGGTCACCTCCCAGCCGTTGATGAAAACCTCCCCCGCCGTAGGCCGCGCCAGGGTCGTGAGAAGGCGCACGGTCGTCGTTTTCCCCGCCCCGTTGGGCCCCAAAAGCCCGAAAACCTCCCCCGACCGGATGGTTAGATCAAGGTGATCTACGGCTTTGATTTGCCCGTAATACTTGCAAAGGCCCCGGATCTCAATCAAGGGCAGCCCCTCCCAACGCCTGACCCGCTACTCCGGGCGCTTGCCTTGAAAAGGGTGGTGGTGGTGCCCGTGGGGGTGGCTGTGGGCATGGGCGTGAACGTGGGCGTGGGGGAGGGTGTGGACGGCGCCCCGTTCCAGGATCCCCTCCAGCTTCTTCTGGTCGAGGTCGATCTCCTGGAAGGGCCTGCGGCGCATCCGGTGGCGCAGGGCGAGGTCGGCCGTGGACCTGATGTCCTCCTCGGTGACTTCCTCCCGCCCCTCGAAGGCTGCCATGGTCTTGGCGGCCTTCATCATGATGAGGTCGGCGCGGTGCCCGTCCACCCCCATTTCGATGGCGATCTCGGCGATGAGGTAGAGGAGCTTCTCCGGCACCTGCACCCGCGGCAGGAGCCCCTTCGCTGCAAGGATCTTCTGCCTGAGCCTTTCCTGCTCACCTTCCCAGGCGGCGCAGAATCCGGCGGGGTCCTCTTCGAAGGCGACCCTTCTCCTTACCACCTCTACCCTCAGGGCGGGATCAAGGATCCCTGTAATCTGGACGCAGAGCCCGAAGCGGTCGAGGAGCTGGGGGCGCAGCTCCCCTTCTTCCGGGTTCATCGTCCCCACGAGAATGAAGTTGGCAGGGTGGGTAAAGGATACCCCTTCCCGCTCTACGGTGTTTACCCCCATCGCCGCGGAGTCAAGCATCACGTCGACGATGTGGTCATCCAAAAGGTTGACCTCGTCCACGTAGAGGATGCCGCGGTTGGCCTCGGCCAGCACCCCGGGCTCGAAGCGCTTCTCCCCCTTCTTGATCGCCTCCTCGAGGTCGAGCGTTCCAACCACCCGGTCTTCGGTGGCCGACACGGGGAGGTCCACAACGCGCATTTTCCGCCTCGCCCTGGGAAGCCCCTCCCCCCGCAAAAGCCGCTCCCGGCAAGAGCCACACATGGTGGTGAGATCATCCGGGTCGCAGCCGAAGATGCAGTCCGCAACCACATCGTTCTCCGGAAGGAGGGCGGCCAGGGCCCTTACAGCCGTGGACTTCGCCGTCCCCTTTTCCCCCCGGATCAAGACCCCGGCCAGCTTGGGGTTGATGGCGTTGAGGATCAGGGCAAGCTTCATCTCATCCTGGCCGACGATTGCCGTAAAGGGATAAACATACCTTGCGGCCTGTTCCGGAACTTGTTCCATATCTGTTCCCATTCCTTTCTTTAAAATTTTTTATAGAAAACCCTCCATCACGCAGTTGAAAGAAGTTCAGGATCTGGCCAGGGCGCCGTGCACCGCCTCCAGCAGCCGCTCCGCCCGCAGGTCCTGGAGCTTGTAGTAGTCCCCCTCCAGTGCGGCTGCCAGCTGCTGGGCGAGACCGAAGGAAAGGAAGCCGTTATTTTCCACATCCACAACAAGGGCCTTGATGCGAGGCTCCCCTTTAATGAGTTCGGCGACCCGGAAGGCCTCCGCTAAAGGGCGCTCCTCGCCCAGGCTCACGTTGGCCTTCCCGTCGGAAATGATGACGAGCAGGGGACGGATGTCGGGGTCCTTGAAGAGGTGGGCCTTCGCCACCTCATAAGCCTTGAGCAGGCCCGCCGAAAGGGGGGTGCGGCCCCCGGTGGGCAGTTCCGCCAGGAGCTTCTGGGCGCGCTCCACGCTGTTCGTGGGGGGGAGTAAGACCTCGGCGCGGTCGCCCCGGAAGGCGATCATCCCCACCCGGTCCCGCTTCTGGTAGGCGTCGAGGAGCAGAGAGAGAACCGCTCCCTTGGCCTCCACCATCCGCTGCTGGGCGCCCATGGAGCCGCTGGCATCGACAACGAAGAGGAGGAAGTTGCCGATCCTCTTTTCCCGGACCTTTTCCCGGAAGTCCGCAAGCTCGATGACGACCGCCACCCCGTCCCGTTTGCGCCGCTTCTGGTAGGGGGCCGCGGCGCGCAGGGTGGCGTCGAAGGCGAGGTCGTTCCGCTCCCACCGCAAGGTGCTCCGAACGTAGCGGCCCGACTTGGTGGCCGTCTGCCCCCGCGACCTCCGCCCGGAACCTCTTCTCAGCAGCCCCTTCACCTTAAAGCTGATCCGGCGCACAGGGAAGGGCTCTCCCACCGCGAAGATGGTTTCAGGTGCACCCCGAGGGGGAGCCGGCTGGGGGGGCAGATCCTTTTGCTCTTCTTCCCGGCTTTCCTGCCCTTCAGGGGGAGGCTGCTCCTGCTGCTCTTCTTCTTTCTCTTCTTCCTGCTCCTCCGGCTCTTCGGGTTCTTCCGGCTCCGGGGGTTCCGGCTCCGGGGGTGGAGGCGGCACCTCGCGCCTGCGGTGCGGTAAAACGAACTCCGCAGCCTCGTAAACATCCTCGGTGGTGACTTCCCGCCTCCCGTACCAGGCGGCAAGCGTCCGCGCCGCTGCGGTCATCATGAGGTCCGCCCGGTGCCCCGCCACCATTGCCTCAGTGCAGACCCGGGCAACCAGGTCTTCCAGCTCCGGGGAAATTGTCACCCCAGGCAGCAGGCGCCGGGCAGCGAGGATGCTCTGGCGCAGCTTTTCCTCCTCCTGCTCCCACCAGGCGAGAAACCCCAGGGGGTCCTGGTCAAAGGCATCCCTGCGCCTGATGATTTCCACCCTTATGGCAGGGTCGGTCTCGCCTGTGATCTCGACGCAGAGCCCGAAGCGGTCGAGGAGCTGCGGGCGGAGCTCCCCTTCTTCCGGGTTCATCGTCCCCACGAGAATAAACTCCGAGGGGTGGCTGTAAGAAAGCCCCTCGCGCTCCACAACGTTGACTCCGGAGGCTGCCGCGTCGAGGAGAATATCCACGAGGTGGTCGTCCAAAAGGTTGACCTCGTCCACGTAGAGGATCCCCCGGTGCGCCCGGGCCAGGAGCCCCGGCTCAAAGCGGCGCCCCCCGTGCTTGACGGCATACTCGAAGTCGAGGCAGCCCACCACCCGGTCTTCGGTTGCGGATACGGGGAGGTCCACCACCTGGACGCGGCGCCAGACGACAGGCAAAGAGCCGCCTGCGATATACCGGGCTGCACACTGAAAACAGAGCTTCTCGGGCTCGTAAGGGTCGCACTGGTAAGGGCACCCCGGCACCACCGGAATTTCCGGGAGCAAAGCCGCGAGGGCCCTTACGGCCGTGGATTTGGCCGTCCCCTTCTCGCCGCGGATGAGGACACCGCCCAGGCGGGGGTTGACGGCATTGAGGAGCAAGGCCTTTTTCATCTTTTCCTGCCCCAGCAGCGCCGTAAAGGGAAAGACATACCGCACGGATTTGTTCTCTTGCAACTTCTCATTCATATTCGAAGCTTGCCCCCCTCTTACCGCATTCCCATAGAAGCCGCAACCTGCCGGTGCTCCTCTCCGGTGTTCACCGCACCATTGCTTGCCCTTGCAGTAATCACATAAGGACCCAGGCTCGTCGGCATGATCATTGCCTCCACCTCGTAAACGGCTCTGATGTTCTCGGGTGTCAAAACCGCCTGGGGGTGTCCCGCCGCAAACACAATGCCGCCTTTAAGCATCAGCAGCTGGTCGGAAAAGCGGACTGCCATGTTCAGGTCGTGCATCACCATCAAGACGCACTTTCCTTGCTTCGCCACGTCCCGCACCATTTCCAGCACTTCCAGCTGGTGCTTCACATCGAGGTTGCTCGTGGGCTCGTCGAGCAAGAGGACCTCCGGCTCCTGGGCGAGGGCGCGGGCGATCAGCACTTTTTGCCTCTCACCACCGCTTAGCTCGGACAGGTACCGCTCCGCGAAGTCCATAAGGCCCAGGCGCTCGAGAACCGCTCCCACCACCTCGAGATCTCCTTTGCCCACGCCCCAGCTGAGATGGGGTTTGCGCCCCATTAAAACGGTTTCGAACACGGTGCTGGGGAAAACCTCGCCTGACGCCTGGGGAACGTAGCCCATCATCTGGGCGCGTTCCTGAGCCTTTAGGCGAAAAAGTTCTTTGCCGTCTAGAAAGACGGTCCCCAGATACGGCTTCAGGATCCTGTTGATGCAGCGGAGCAGGGTGCTCTTGCCCGCCCCGTTGGGACCGATGATGGCAAGAATCTCCCCTGCCCTGGCCTCCAGCTCCACGTCCTGAAGCACTTCCCGGCTTCTGTAGCGAAAACAGATTCCCTTTACCTTCAGCTTCATTTCTGCCTCGCTCCTTTCAACAAGTTTTTTCCCTTTCTCCCTTCCCGCTACGAAGCCTTGCCTGATGTCCAACCAGGAGCACGTTCTGCAGGAAAGAAAAAGGGCCATAAAAACCTAACCTGCCCCCCGGCAGGAAAGAACCTTCATGGCCCTGCTTTTCCCAAGCCGTATTCTTATGTAAAACCTGCTTCCTGCAGTTCGCTTTTTAATAAGAAGATGCTGCAACCCGGCATTCTTCTCCGACCCCGTGCAGGATCGGAGCGTCCGGCCAGGATGCCGGCTTCGGCCGGCTTTTTATCAATTTGACTTCGCTAATTTAACAAAAATTCCTTCTTTAATTTATTTTTGGATGATAGATTCATTGACTCATGGACAAACCCAGGTTCCATTATACATTCTTCATAGTTTTGTACATCCCGGTTTATTGCTCCGGATATGCCCAGATCCCCTTAAAAGGAACCCTTAACCACTTTTCGAAATACTCTTGGAGCACCTGATCAGGGTCAATATCTTTAAAAAGCTCGGGGTAGAACCATTTGGCAAGATAGAGGGCGCCCAGGTACGTCTTGTCACCGCCAAGCAACTTAGTATTGAGGAAATAAACGCTTTCCTTTCTTCCTGCTCCTGTTTTACTCAAGATTTGGTTCTGGAGAGCATTGTTCCTTAATCCGGCCACAACAGTGGAGCCCGCCGCGGTATATCCCAGCCCTTTCTCTTCAAGAACGCCAAATACTGCTGCATCAGGATTTTTCTGTAACACCCACTCTGCACTAACGGCAGGATAACCCTCGAGTTCCCGGGCAATATTTACGCCCCCCGCCAGCTCAATTCCTTGATGGAGTGCTGTTCCCTGGGCATACGGTTTCCATTCCCCTTTTTCGAAGGAAGAGTACCATGTACCGTACACCTTGACCTTTTCCTGTTCTTTTAATTTTTTCACCCGCTCCGTTACAACCGCTGTTTTTTCGGTCTTCCAACTGAGGAAAGTCTCTGCTCTTTTCTCCTTTCCGAAGATCTTAGCTGCAGCAGCAAGATCGCGGTCATAAGTTTCGGGCTTGTAAAAATCAAGCCTGATCACCCTAATCCCAACCGGCTCCAGTTTCTCCTCCAGCTTCGTGTCCGGCCACTTGCCGTACGTAATTACGGCCTGGGGCTTTAACTGGACTATTTTTTCAATGTTAGGTGTAAAGGATTTCCCTACAGAAGGCTTACCTTCCAGGCCGAGGTAAGGATCCTCCCGGACGCTATCGCTCACCCCTGCAATTATATCCCCGGAAACTCCGAGAATTCGCAGGGCTTCAGCAGCATCTGAATTGAGCAACACGATCCTGCTCAATCCTCTGGGAACGGTAATCTCCTTCCCGGTGGAATCTTTAATGGTGATGGTGCCCCTTTCTGCCCCGCCGGGCACCTGTTGTTCGCCTCGCCCACATCCCGCAGCTAAGGATAAAAAGACCGCAGAGATCAACACCAACAGCGCTAAAACTAATTTCTTTTTCATTACCAATCCCTCCTCATTTTTCTTTGCTGCCATCAAATTCTGCATGGTACGCGTAAGTCCCCGGCGATGTTTCTTCCCCCGGCAGCATTCACCATCTGGGCCCCGCCTGACCCGCCGCTAACGGTGCTGTAATCTGTGTAGCCTTCTGCGTACACCAGAGGCTTCTTTGCAACCGGTAGTTTTTTCGTGCGACTCTCGATAAAATTGCGGTATCTTTCAAAAACGGCGATATACGCTTCAGCCTCCTTTGTCTTGGCTAGAATTTTGCCCAGGGTTCTGATATCCTGCGCCATAGTTTCCAGCTTATAGCAGTCCAAAAAAACTACGGGGATGCCTGCTTTTTGAATCTTGTTAACAATCTCTTGCTTAAGAAAACTACCATAACCGAAAACAATGCCCGGCTTCAGTGCAATAATTTTTTCCGCATTAGGAGTAAATGACTTCCCGACATCTTTCGCATTTTTTAGTTTCGGTTTCAGCATGGGATCATTTATGGTAGTATCTGATCCACCTACAACGCTGTCTCCCGAGCCAAAAGCACAAATCAGCTCTGCCACGTCGCTATTAACCACCACGATGCGCTTAGGCGGGCAGGGAACCCTGACCGTTCGCCCCAGGGAATCGGTGATGGTGATTCTCTTAGATGCTGCCTGGACTGACGGGGCGCAGGCGCAAGCTGCCCCAAGACCAGGCTGAAAACCAGAACAAGAGCCAGACAGTGCGCAATCGCATTTTTCGCTTTCACCACAATCAACACAGCCTCCCTTCGCTTTTTGCTTGCTTAAGACCACCACTGGCGCTTCCGCTTGAGGAGCAGGTAGATGAAGAAGGGAGCGCCGAGCAGTGAGGTGACGATTCCCACCGGAATTTCCACAGGCGCGAGCACAATCCGGGCTAAAGTATCGGCGAGCAAAAGCAGAACGCCGCCTGTGAGGCAGGAGCAGGGGATCAAAAACCTGTGATCGCCTCCGATGAGGATGCGGCAGATGTGGGGGGCAATCAACCCGATAAATCCGATGATCCCGGTAAAGGCAATGGTGCTCGAGGAGACAAGCGTCGCGAGACCAAGAGACATCAGCCTCAGCCGCCCTACGTTAACGCCCAGGCTCATGGCGACGTCTTCCCCGGCGCCGAGCACGTTGAGATCCCAGGCGTAGCGGACGAGCAGCCCCAGGCAGACCAGCACAACAGGGAAGAGAATCGAGACCGTGTCCCAGCTCGCACCCCACAGCCCCCCCATCAGCCAGACGACCAGCTCTTTGAGGGCTTCGTGCTCGGAAATGTACTTGAGGGCGGAGACTCCGGCCTGAAAGAGGTAGCCGAAGGCCACACCTGCAAGCAGCAAAGTCTCCGGAACCGCGCCTTTGATCCGCGCCACCCCGTACACCAGGACCATGGTCAGGGATCCGAAAACGAAGGCATTGGTCACGATCAGGTACCTTCCTATCACGCTGAAGCCGGCCCCCAGGATTCCCGTCCCGAGGATGATGGCGAGAGCCGCTCCGAAGGCCGCTCCGCTGGAAAGGCCAAGGGTATACGGGCAGACGAGAGGGTTGCGCAGGATGCCCTGCATCACCACTCCGGCCCCGGCAAGGCTGATCCCCGTAAGGGCAGCCAAAAGGATCCTGGGGAGCCTGAGCTCCATTACCACCGTCTCTGCGAGGTCGCTCGAGGGAACTACGTGGAGGCCGGGAACCACCTTCGCCGCAATGACGCGGCAGACATCTGCCACGCTGATCCCGGCGGCCCCGGTTGCCGTAGCAAACAGCCCGATGCCAACCAGGATCAAGACCAGGCTTCCCAAGAGGGCAATTTTCCGCGCGGCATAGCGGGTATACAGCTCCCTGATCTGCGCGATGTCAACGCTCCTGCCGGTTGCAGCGGCTTCTCCAGTAGTCACGGAGACGCCCAAATTTCCCCACCCCTTTTATCCCGGGGGGCAGCCGGGGATTACAAAGGCGCCCCCGAGCCGCCCCGAGGCTGTAAGAGCCAAACAGTACCGCCGCAAAGCAAAAACACCTCCTTCAGAATCTACCAATCGGTGAAGATTCCAGCTTCCGGGCAAAAAGAAAACCACGAAGGAATATCCCTCCTTTCGGTGGGGGCAACCTTCGTGGCTGCGCTGTGCTCCCCTATTTTTCGCCGAACCGCAAAAGCCTTGTCATCAAAAAAGCCTTCTCATCCCTGCCTCCGGGCAGGTCTTACTTCCAGAGCTATCCTGTTGTTTGTTATTTCGGCGCAGGATCAAAAATTCCTGCCCGCGCTCTGAAAAGCTGCCTCTTCCCTGGCTTCTTCCCTGGTTTAACCCAGCGCCGGCTCCGCTTCCTGAATAACCCCGAGTTTCTATAGCACATAGGGTCTCCCTCAACGCGCGTCCTGGCAGGCTTCTGCAGGCAACCTCTGCCACAAACGAACGGCTCTCCCGGAAACCTTACTTGTTCAAACCAAGATCGTCGAGGTCCCAAATAGAAACGGTGCATTCTTGTGAAAGCAGATTTCCCGGATAAGACAGGTTGAGGAAACGGATTGAAACTCTCCTAGTGCCAGGATGTGGAGCGGTGGGCAATGTGATCACCGTCATGGAATTATACGCGGCGCCTCAGATTACCGCCGAACAGGGGAAAAGATGGCCCGCTGTTCGACGGGTTGGACGGGGTAGTTGAAGGAGACTCAGAGATAGCGCGGAAAGCCGGGGAACTCCTGGCTAAATACCGGAAAAACCCCGGTCTAACCCCATAGACGCTCTTATCGCGGCAACAGCATTGAATATGGACGCAGCCCTTGTTGCCAGGGACAAAAAGCACTTTGATTTTATCCCCGGCGTCATTGTCGCGTGCCCGTATTAATTGGGCCCCGGGGCTGCAATTTCCCTTCTGCACCCGCCACATGGTCGCAGGCCCTGCCGGGAGTCGGCCTGCCCCCCTCTCCTTTGTTATTGATCAATTGAGTTTGCTGCCAAGACGAAAAGGTTGCTCCTCCAGTCATGATGTCTTACAATATGAGTAAGAAAGGGGGCTTTTGCTTATGGAAACTGTCCGCTTATCCTCCAAAGGACAACTGGTGCTCCCTAAAAAAATCAGGGAGCATCTTTCCCTGAAACCTGGGGAGGAGTTAAAAGTAGAGCTGGTGGGAAGAAAGATCGTCCTTGAACCTGTTTATCAGGAAACCGAAGCCGGCTGGCGCCGCTGGAGGGGCGTGCTAAGAGGAAAGCGGGCGCTCGAAGAACATCTGGAGGAGCACAGGCTCGAGGTGGCCCGGGATGATCAAGGTATTTGACGCCTATGCGGTATTATGCTGGATGCAAGAAGAACCCGGTTCTTCTTATATCGAACATCTCATGGAGGAAGCCGAAAAAGGGGCAGTTGAGATCCAGATCTCAGTCATTAATGTCGGTGAGATCTTTTACCGCCTTGTTAAGAGTGGTCAAGGCGAAGATGCTGTCTCCTTTTTATCAGACGTTAAAAAGAGGGCATTCCCCTGGCGGATAGTTCCTGCAACGAATGCGCGTGTTTGGGAGGCAGCAAAACTAAAAGGTAAATACAAGATCTCCTACGCTGATGCCTTTGTCCTGGCATTGGCCAGGGAAACGGGGGGCGAAATTGTTACGCGGGACCCCGAAATAATCGAGGTGTGCAGCAAAGAGCACTTTCCGCTAGACCAAATACCTTCGGCTCTTTAGTATTCTCAGCAGCCCGCCAGGAATGGCGACAAGTACGTGGACCAAAACACAAAAAGTTCGCTCCCACGATTTCTGCTCCAAGCGCTTTACTTACTTTTACTTTTGCTTTACAATGATCCTTTAGGGTAAACTTTGTACTGGGAGGTAAAGTAATGTTCGCCAAGGTTTCAAAAAAAGGCCAGATCACCTTGCCCGCCGAGGTCAGAAAACTGCTGAACCTCCGCCCTGGGACGCGCATCCGCTTTGTGGTCGAAAAAGATGCCGCCCGGATCGTCCCAGCTGCAGGAGGAATCGAGACGCTCAAGGGCGCCGTTAAAGCGGACGCGCCGCAGGATTTCAAGACTGCCCGCCACAAAGTAGCGGAGGAACGCAGCCGTGAAAAAGTTGCGCGCGCTCGACGCTAACGTTATTCTTCGCTTCTTGACCGATGATGTTCCGGAGCAGGCAACCCGTTGTGCCGAACTCCTAAAACGGGCTGAAGTCGGCGCCGAGGAAGTCTGGTTGCCCGAGCTCGTCCTGGCGGACGTGGTGTGGACCCTCGAAAAGTTTTACGACCAGCCCAAGAGCCAGATCCGGGGGCTGCTCACCCCAATCCTGAACCTACGCGGCCTGCGCCACGCCAACAAAAAAGTTGCCAAGAGGGCCCTCCAACTTTACGTAGAGAAAAACATTGACTGGACCGACGCTGTTGTTGCTGCCCAGATGATCGCCTGCAAGTTGAGCGAGATCTACTCTTACGACAGAGATTTCGAGAAGGTCGAAGGCATCACACGGGTGGAGCCGTGAACCGTCCGTCCCTTCCGGGAGAGGCTTCCCGGCAGGAAAGTTAAAACGATCGCAGCGTTTCCTTCCTGAGCTAGAGAGAAGCGCGATTTCCGTTGCGTGTACCGTCTCCGGCGAAGAGACCACCGGACAAATCGGCGCGGGAAGACCCGTCTCCTTCGGGGGGCGGGATGAAAGTGTGGAAGACACCGGAAATACGACACCGGTACTCGAGAGATTGCTAGCCCGCGAGCCGGCCGTAGCTCGAAATGATGGCGCAGATCATGGCCGATGCCACGAACGCCACGATTCCCCCCAGAAAGATGATCAAAGCCGGCTCGATAAGGTTTACCAGCTGCTTAAGGCGCACCTCCAAGAGTTCCTGGTACATCCTGGCAACCATGGCGAGGGATGTATCCACGCCGCCGGTTTCTTCCCCCACCCTTACGGAGGTGCCGACCACGGGCGGAAAAACCCTGGTGGCATTGAGCAAAGGAGCAGAAAGGTTTTCGCCCTCGAGGACGCGCTCCGCCATTTCGCGCAGCACCTTTTTGGCTGCGTAGTTGCTCGCGCTTTCTTCCGTAATCCGGAGCGAATCCAGAACGGGCACTCCGCTTTCCAGCAGCAGGGAAAAGGTGCGGGCAAAATGGACTACGAGGGCGGAGGTGAAGACCGATCCTATTAAGGGGAGGCGGAGCTTGGCAAGGTCGAGGTAGTACCTGGGCCCCGGAAGGTAGTGGAGGAGGCCGAAAAGGCCCGCAACCAAAGCGACACCCGCAAAGATTTTGGGGGCCAGGACAGGGAAGGAGGCGCCGGCGGCAAGGAGGATCTCCACGTTCCAGGTCAGTTTTCCGCCCATCGACTTGACAAAAGGGGTTAGTTTAGGAACCACGTAGCCGACGAGGAAAGCGACTGCTCCCAGGGCGGCCGCGAACACCAGCGCCGGGTAAATAAGGGTGGAGAGAATCCGCCGGAAAAGGCCGAGTTTTTCCTCCCACAAAGCAGTCACCCGCTCTAAGGAGGTCTCCAGGAGGCCCGTGGTCTCCCCCACTTTGACCATGCTGATCAACAATGACGGAAACGTCCTGGGAAAGAGCGCCATCGCTTCGCTCAGCGGCTTCCCCGTCTCCACTTCGCTCCGCAGGCGGGCGAGGATAAACTTCAGCTTCCGCCGCGAGGTCTGCCGCTCCAGCAAGGAAAGAGTAGGGACAAGAGAAATCCCGCTTCTGAGCATGGCCGCCATCTGCTTTAGGAGCAGGACAACATCGGCCTGGGTGACAAAGCTGAGACTGGTCAGGAGGTCCGGGGACGGCGCGGAAGCCCCCTCGTCCGGGTCCCCGGCTTCCTCCAGGGCCGTAATGGAAAGCCCCCAACTTCTCAAGGTCCTGGCGGCTTCGGTAATGGTCGCCCCGCTGATGGTCCCTTTGACGGTTTTCCCCCGGGGATCCAGGGCCGTGTAAAAAAAGGACGGCATCCTCCCACCTACCACTCCCGTGTGACCCTCAAGATTTCGGCAACCGTGGTGAGTCCCTTCTGCACCTTCAGCACCCCGTCTTCAAGAAGCGTCCGCATCTTGAGCTGGCTCCGGGCGTAGTCCCGGATGGCTCCGGTATCGGCACCGCCGGAGATAAGACGCCGGAGCCTGGAATCGATCCGGAGCAGTTCGAAGATCCCCGTCCGGCCCCGGTAGCCTGTCCCGTGACAGACAACGCAGCCCCGGCCCTGAAAGCAGGTAAACCCGCTGCCCGGATCTATGCCGAGGGACTGAAGTTCAGCCGGGGTCGGGGTATAGGCCTCGCGGCACTCAGGGCAAACGAGGCGGACGAGCCGCTGGGCGAGCACCGCCCGCAGGGCGGAGGCCACGAGGTACCGCTCGCAGCCCATGTCGAGCAGGCGTTCCACGGCGCTCGGAGCGTCGTTGGTGTGGAGGGTAGAGAGCACGAGGTGCCCTGTGAGCGCCGCCTGGAGCGCCATGGTGGCCGTCTCCCCATCGCGGATCTCCCCCACCATGATGATGTCGGGATCCTGCCGCAGGACCGCCCTCAGTGCCATGCAGTACCCGTATTTTTTGGCCGCGCTGTGGTCGACCTGGGTCTGGGTAATCCCGGGCATCTGCACCTCTACGGGGTCCTCCACAGTGGTGATGTTCACGGTCTCCGAGCGGAGGCGCCGCAAGGCCGCGTAAAGGGTGAAAGTCTTCCCGCTCCCGCTCGGCCCCGTGACCAGGATCAGGCCGTGCGGCGCTCCCAAAATCTCCAGGAAGGCCTGGCGTGTATCGTCCTCCATGCCCAGCTCCTCAATGGCAAAGACCTCGTCATGGGGAGGGAGGAGCCTCAGAACCGCCTTTTCCCCTTTCGTGCAGGGCAGGGTGGAAACCCTGATGCTGATCGCGAGGCCGTTCCGTTCGTAGAGAAAGCCGCCGTCCTGGGGGCTGCGTTTTTCGGCGATGTTCATGTTGCTGAGGACCTTCAGGCGCGAAATGAGGAGGGGCGCTGCCGCCAGCGGAAGCCGCTCTACCGTCTTGAGCAGGCCGTCAATGCGCAGGCGCACCCTGAGGTGGTCGCGGTCAGGCTCCAGATGGAGGTCGGAGGCACGCCTGGCAACGGCGGTGGAAATCAGGTGGTCCAAAAGCTTTACGGCATAACCGGGATCTTCCGGCGAGAAGGCTTCTTCAGCATCGGGAGCCTCCTCTCCAGGCTGCTCGGAGTAAACCATCTGGAGGGCGCCGGCCAGTTCCGAGGGCTTCATGAGCACGAGCTGGATGCGCTTTCCCGTAACGCGACCCAGGTTCTCCAGCACCGTGCTGGATACGGGTTGGGTGCAGGCAATAAAGAGCTCACCGTTCTTTAAAGCCACCGGGACGATGCTGTGCCTGAAGGCAAGCTGCCTGGGCACCAGGGAAGGGAGTTCCGGGGCCAGTTTGATCTCATCGCGTGAAAAAAGCGGGAGGCCGAAAAATTCCGCCAGCAGCGAAGCAAGCCGGGACTCCTCGAGGAATCCCAGGCTGACCAGCACCTCTCCCAGCTTCTTCCCGGTGGCGCGCTGGGCCTTCAGCGCCGCGCCGAGGGCTTCCCTGGTGAGCACCCCTTTGCTGACAAGGAATTCGCCCAACCTCCTGCGCGCCATCTAAACACCTCCCCGCCCGCAGGACCCCAGTTTTTCTTTGAGAAGCAAAGGGTTGCGGGCGCCTTTCAAAGCAGTCTGGTAGTCGATGAGGCCCTTTTTATAGAGGAGTTCCAGGGACTGCTCCATCGTCTGCATCCCGAAGTTCTTCCCGGTTTCGATGGCAGTGGCGATGTGCTCCAGCTTCCCCAAACGGATGAGATTGCTGATAGCCGGTGTGACGAACATCACTTCCGAGGCCAGGACGCGGCCGGACCCGTCCTTTTTGGGAAGCAGCTGCTGGGAGATAACCGCCCGCAGTGATACGGAAAGCTGCTGCCTGATCTGGTTCTGCTCTTCGGGGGTGAAAACACCCAGGATCCTCGTAATGGAGGAAACGGCATCCCGGGAGTGAAGGGTAGAAAAGACGAGGTGCCCGGTTTCGGCGGCCATGACGGCCGTCCGCATCGTTTCCAGATCCCGCATCTCTCCCACGAGGATCACATCAGGGTCAGCCCGGAGGGCCGACCGGAGCCCTTCGGCGAAGGTCGGCACATCTGTGTAGAGCTCCCGCTGGTTGATGATGCTCCGGTGGTTGAAGTGCACGTACTCGATAGGGTCTTCGATGGTGATGATGTTCCGGCGCGAGGTGGAGTTGATCCTCTCGATCAGGGCGGCCAAAGTCGTGGACTTCCCGCTCCCTGTTGTCCCGGTCACCAGCACCAGCCCGTTCGGGAGGTCGGCCAGCCCCTCCACCGAGGGCGGCAGGCCCAGGGTGGACAGTTCCGGAATCTCGTCGGCCAGCCGCCGGATGGCCACGGTAACGTGGCCGCGCTGGTAGTAGGCGTTGATCCGGAACCTCCCCAGCCCCCCGACCCCGACCGCGAGGTCCACCGACTTCCTCTCCTCGAGTACCTCCCGGTGCCTCGGGGTCAAAATCTGGTGGGCAAGGCGCCTGGTGTCCTCAGGGGCCAGGGGGGGATAGGGGAGCGGGAGCAACTCCCCCACCACCCTGACAATCGGCGGGCTGTAAGGCGTAAGGTGCAGGTCAGAAGCGTTTCGCTCCCTGGCAGCCTCGAGCAGTTCTTCAATATGGCCGACCCGGTCTTTCGCCAGGTCTGTAGAGCCTCTTGACGCCACCTCAAGCTCCCTCCTCAGATCAGCAGGATGCAGGAGGCTTCGAGAAGACCAGGCTGGCTGCCGGCCTTCACCTGCAGGTTTTCCAGGACCACCAGCTTCTGAATCTCCGAAAGGTGGTAGAGGAAGCTCACAAGCTCGTTGTGGCTCCCTTCCACAACAACGCCGTACTCCTGCCACGAAAACGCCTCCGCAGGCCGGGCAGGCACCGCACTCTCCGACCCGCGGGCCTGTTTGAACGCCAGGTTCCTGACGTCCAGCCCGCTCGCGAGGGCCAGGTGCAGCACCTCCGCAAGCACGAGCGTGGCCTCGCGCTCCGTCCGGGCCTT
This sequence comes from Bacillota bacterium, assembly GCA_013177945.1. Classification (NCBI taxonomy): domain Bacteria; kingdom Bacillati; phylum Bacillota; species Bacillota bacterium. Next base: position 11,911 of record JABLXW010000001.1, on the reverse strand, counting down.
CTTCAAAACCATCAGACGTTCCACGTCCTGCTCCAGGCTCCCGGCCTCCCTCCGCGCCTGGACCAGCCTTCCCCGCAGCGACCACTCGGTTCCCAACCCGGCCACCTCCGCCCGGAGGCTTTCCACCTCGCGGCGGCTCTTTTCGAAGGCCCGCATGGAGGGATCATAAATCTTGTTCACGTAGAAATAGAAGCTTCCCACCAGAAGAACTGTGAGGAGCAGAATTTTTTCGGACCTCGTGAGCCTGCGCTTCACCGCAGTGCCACCCCTCTCAAGCCCCCTCCTTTACCGCGACCCTGAGGCTGAAGCTGAAGACAACCTCTTTTCTTTCCTCCTCCCGCCCGGTCTCCGGGGAGGATGTTTTCTCGGTTTTTTCCGTGCGCCCGATGCTCTCGATCCTGGCATAGTTGCACCAGACCTCCTGCTGGAGGGCGAGGACGAAGGCGCGGATGGACTTCACGCTTCCGCTCTCCCCTGCTACCAGCCAGAGGCCGCCCCCACCGGGCTTCACCTCTTTCAGAGCGAGGTCCGGCGGGGCGGCGGCGCCGAGGGCGGCCCAGAAGTCTACGGCGCTCGCAAGCTCGGCGCTCCCTCCCCTGCTGAGGAAGTCGAGCTGGGTCTGCAGGAGCCGGCACTTTTTTTCCAGCTCCTCACTCTCATTTTTCAGCTTACTCAAGGTCTCCCGCTCCTCCTTCAGGGCGGCCGCCTGCTTCTCCGCCACCCCGGTCTGGTGCGCGAGCCAGAGCCAGTGGCCGAGGAAAAAGGCGATGATTGCTGCTGAGGCGAGCAGGGGGTAGAGGTAAATCCGCTCGCGGAACAGCCGGAGGGCGCTCACGGCATCGGTGGGGCCCACCGTCTTCCATTTCCCCGAAAGGTAGAGTTCCCGCAGGGCGGCGCCGGCCGCGCTGGCGAAGGCAGCGGAGGCTGCACCGCTCTTTGCCGGAATGGTCAGGGGCGCGGCCCCGGCGCAGAACTGCCGGAAAAAATCGGCCACCCCGGCCTCCCCCGCGCCCGCGCCGGTCAGCACCACTTTCAGGCCGCGCCCCTCCCACGCCTCAAAGACCTCGGCCAGAGCGCTGGTTAGCCCCTCGTCGGGCAGGCCGTCGAGGTGCAGCCGGAGCGCTTCCAATCCGTAGGGCAGGACGCGGTAGGAGCAGCTCTCCCCATCCGCAACCAGGGTGAGCCGGATAGCCTTCAGCCCCACGTCCACGGCGATCTTTTCCGGCGCCGGGTCCCAGCGCCCCGCCGCCGCCCCGAAGCAGACGTCCGGGGGGTAGACCCTCCTCAGCCTCAGGCCCGCCCCGGACAGGGCGCGCTTGAGCGCCTGGTAGTCGGCGCGGGGAAACATCGTCACCCAGATCGCCTGCTGCCCCTCCCAGGTCTCCAGGCCCAGCTCGTAGCCGACGAGGCACTCGGCAGCAGGCAGGGTGCAGTAGGGCTCGGCCTCCCAGCGCACCGCCTCCCTCAGCTGCTCCGGGCTCATCTTCCGCACCCGCCGGGCGTCCATGACGACCTCCACCATCTCCACCTCGGGGGTGACGACGACAACGTCCCGCGGGCAGCCGGGGATCTTGGCTGCCACCATGCGCGCCTCCTCGGGGGCGAGGGGGGCGCCTTCCTCCGGGCGGGCCGCCTCGAGGTGCTCCCCCACCACGAAGCTGCGGAAGGCCCGCCGGACGGCGACGGCCCGGAGCACCGGGCCGTCGAGCTCAAGGGCCAGGACTGAGAGCAACATAACCACCTCTATTAGCGGATTGTTAGAACCAGCTTGTCCTCTGCCGGGGACTGCGTCCCCCCAACCCCGATGAAGACCACAGCCCGGTTTTTTTCCTCGCCTGTGCTGGTGAGAACGGCCCGGGCGAGCCGCGCTCCCCCGCAGGTGTAGTCACCCGAGGGCACCTCCAGCACGAAGGGCGAACTCCCGCCCGGAGGAACATAAACAGTGGAACTCACCGTTTTCCCCTCCGGCTGGTAGCAGAGGGAAACCTCCACATCCACGCCATCTCCCGTCTCGTTGGCAACCTTCCCGCGCAAGACCACCCCCGCCACCTGCCACGCCGAAGCGGCAATCACCGTCTTGATATCATCAGGGGTATCGAAGTTCTTGTCCCTCCCGGCGCTGGCGATGGTGAGGATGCCTCCGGCTTCCAGGGTGAACCTGAGCGGCTCCCCCCAGGCGTCGCGCAGGACCTCGTCCTTCCCCTCGCCCCAGGGTCTGGTGAGGTAGGGTCCCCGCCAGGCAAACCCGTACACGCTGTCGGGTATCGTGGGGGCGCACCCCGAGTCCCACAGGCCGCGCGGCTGGCCCTCCAAGGCATCTTCCACCCACTTGGACTGGGACTCGTCCCACTTGTAGAGCTTGGGCCAGCTCCCCACGTCGCCGAGGTAGCCCCCGATGATCCGCCGCCCCGCGGCGTCGCAGGCATCCGGGGGGCCGAGGAGGGCGGACCTGATGCGCTCGAGGATCTGGCGCGTCCTCTCCTCGCGGGCGGCCCTGTTGGGGCTGTACCACTCCTCGGGGGTGATCTTGAGGACGACGTCGTCCTTACTTTCCTGAGCCGTAGGGTCATAATGATCCACCCTTTCGTCGCCCGGCAGGACAGGATTCCCACCCGCGTCCCGCCAGCCGCTCTTCCGGTCCGGGCCCTCGCTGATGATCCACAGGGTGGTGCCGGGGCCGCTCCCCTCCTTCCAGAAGAGGAGGGCGCGCCCCCAGGCGTCCGCCAGCTTCCCCCCGGTCTGGCGCATCTCGAACTCGCGCTTTTCCGCCGGATTGTTCCAGTCCAGGCCGGCGGCGTCGTCGGGGTACTCATCCCGGGGGCAGGGAAGGTAGGGCCCCTTCCAGTCTTCCTTCTCAGCGTAGACCTCCTCCCAGAGGGAGAGGGGCTGGCCCGTCCCGTAGTTGTCCTCCACCACGCTCGCGCTGTCGCGGTCCGGCCAGTCCCAGCGCTTATAAACGTCGTTCCAGATCGACCTGTGCAGGAGGGGGAGGCGGTCGCGGTCCCCCACGTAGCCGCCGACCACGCGCAGACCCTCGGCGTCGTAGGCGCCCCGCGGCCCCAGGAGGGCGGTCCGGACCTCCTCGAGCCTCTCCCTTGTGGCCCGCACCTTCTGGTTGGTGTCTGCGAAGCCGACGAGCGGAGTGATAATGGCGACAAGGAAGCTCATGATGGCGATGACCAGGATGAGCTCCAAAAGGGTGAAGCCCGCGGGGGCGGGGAGGAAGCCCTGCCTGCTCCTCCCGCGCCGGAAGAGGCAGACAAGGAGAGCGCGGGTCCCCCCCGTCACGCCGGGTTCCGGCAAGATGCTGCGCGCTTCGTCCACAATGATCCTCCCGGGGGTGCAGGTCTGGACGGCTTTACCCATCATCCACATCTCTCCGAAAAAAAGAAGGTGAACCACCCCTTCGTGGGTTTTCACCTTCCTGGTGCAGTTCGCCAGTTTTCGCCTGTCTGCATTTAGCACCTTGCCTGCGTTTAACATTGTAATTTTAAATCCCCCCAAATAAAAGTTCAACCGTCGTTTTAGACCAAAAAACACCACAATAACAAATTGCTTCCCAATCAAACGGCGCAATTACCTTGTTTATCCCGAATTCACGAATTTTCGAAAGCAGCTTCGTGAGGCACCCGGGCCCGCAGGCCGGCAAAAAAATTCATTCCCCGGCAGGAATTCTAATGCCAAGAAAAGAATTAGATAACCGGCGGCAACCATGAAGGTGCCTTAGCCTTCCAGAAGGAAGGACGGCGTTCATGGTTTTTTTGTGCGGATTTAAGCTTTTTCCTCAGGAGGTTTGAATAGCTGTGCAGAGGAAGCTGATTATCCTTGCACTTGTCTCTCTCCTGATGCTGGGTGTGCAGGCAGCAGCTTTCGCCCACGGGGTCGACATTGCCTACCGGGTCAGGAGTGCGGTTGAGATTACGGCTGTTTTCGACACGGGCGAACCGGTAGCCGGGGGCGAGGTAGCAGTCTACGCCCCGGGCAACCCTTCCGCACCCTGGGCTACCGGAAAGTGCGATGGGAACGGGCGCTTTACCTTCACGCCCGACCCTTCCAGGAAAGGGACCTGGCATGTGCAGGTGTACCAGGCGGGCCACGGCGGGGTGATTGACATCCCCCTGGGCGAGGGTGCAGCAGCAGGGAGCAGCGGCTCTACCCCGCTGCAAATCATCCTGATGGCGGCCTGCGTCATCTGGGGACTCGCCGGCACCGCCCTGTTTTTTTCAAGGAGGAAGGGCTGATGCACATACCGGATGGCATTCTGGGTGCCGGTGTTTGCCTGGGCGGGTACGCCACAGCCGGGGCAGCCGCCTGGTGGTCCCTGCGCAAAATCGGCCGGAAGGCGAACCCGCGGGAGGGCATTCCCAAGGCATCGCTCCTTACCGCCGCCTTCCTGGTGGCTTCCTGGATTCACATCCCGGTGCCGCCTGCCAGCGTCCACCTCGTCCTGAACGGCCTTTTGGGGGTGGTGCTGGGCTATTACGCCTTCCCTGCCGTTCTCATCGGCCTTTTCTTCCAGGCAGTGATGTTTCAGCACGGCGGCCTGACGACGCTGGGAGTGAATGCCACAATCATGGGAGTACCGGCGTTCCTGGCCTACCACCTGTTCCGGCTGCGCCGCATCTTCGGCAAGGACAGCCTGGTGGGAACCGGCATCTTCGGATTCCTGGCCGGTGCCGGGGCGGTCGGGCTTGCGGCGGCTGCCGCCTTCATCATTTTGATTACAACAATCCCGGCAGGCCTTGATGTAGAGGCGCAGCGGGCGAGCATCATCGCACTGACCCTGGCCCACGTCCCGCTAATGGTGATTGAAGGTGCTTTTACGGCGCTGGTGGCTCTGTTCCTCCACCGGGTGAAGCCTGAACTCCTGGAGGGCTGACGGATGAAGCTCGGTCTGGACGCGCACGCAAACCTCAGCACTCCCCTGCACCGCTGGGATCCGAGGCACAAACTGGTCGCCCTGATGGCCCTGATCTTCTCCTTCGCCTCTGTGCGCGACCTGCGCCTTTTGCCGGCGCTGCTGGCGGCCAGCGGCGCTCTTTACCTTGCATCCGGGCTGCCTTTGTCCTTTCTGCTGAGCCGGCTGCGCCTGCCGGGCTTCTTTCTTTTGATGATCGCTGTGATCCTGCCGTTTCTCTCAGGCCGGACCGTCCTCTTCCACATCGGGTCCCTCGCCGTAAGAGAGGAAGGCTGCCTCGCCCTGCTTTTAATCGCGGTCAAGTTCGCCTGCATTTTGACCGTCGGGACCGTCCTCTTCGGCACCACACCCTTTCTGACCACCGTAAAGGCAATGCAGGCCCTCGGCCTGCCCTGCATCCTGGCCGACATGACCTTCTTCTCCTGCCGGTACCTCTACGAAATCGGCGACGACCTGAAGACGATGCAGACGGCCATGAGGCTGCGGGGGTTTCGCGGCCGCCGCCCGGGGAGCCTGAGCGCCCTCGCCTCGCTGGCCGGGACGCTTCTGGTCCGCAGCTACGAGCAGTCAGACCGCGTCTTTAAAGCGATGATTTTGCGGGGCTACGGCCGGCCTGCCTCCTTCCGGGACGGGTTTCAGGCTGATTTCCGCGACTGGGCCTGGTCCGCGGCGGTCGTGCTGGCGGCGGCAGGACTCGCGGCCGCCGAAATGCTCCTGCGCTGAGGGGGAGGTAACGTAGTGGAGCCGGTGCTGGAGGTTTCAGGGCTGACCTTCTCTTACGAAAACAGGCTTCCCGTCCTGGAGGACCTTAGCCTCACGGTGTGGGCGGGGGAGCGGGTCGGCGTTGTCGGCCCCAACGGGGCGGGGAAGACCACCTGCTTCCTGCTGGTCTGCGGGGTGCTGAAACCGGCGGCCGGGGAAATCCGCCTTTTCGGCAAACCGGTGGTGCCCGGGGAATTCCGCCCCGAGGCCGGCATGGTCTTTCAGAACCCGGACGACCAGCTCTTCTGCCCCTCGGTCTGGGATGACGTCGCCTTCGGCCCGCGCAATCTGGGGCTGTCAAAGGAAGAGGTGGAGGCCAGGGTCCGGGAGGCCCTGGCCCTCACCGGCATCACAGAACTGGCCGGCCGCCCGCCCCACCATCTCTCCGGCGGCCAGAAGCGGCTGGCGGCAGTTGCCGGGGTGCTGGCGATGCGTCCCAGGCTCGTGATTTACGACGAACCGACGGCAAACCTCGACAGCCGCTACCGGCGGCGCCTGATCAATCTGCTCCGGGCTTCGGCGCAGGAGGCCATGCTCGTCGCCTCCCACGACCTGGAGTTCATCCTGGAGGTCTGCAACCGCACCATTTTGCTGGACGGAGGGCGCCTCGTCGCCGACGGAGCACCAGAAGAAATCCTGGGCAATGCGGCGCTCATGGAGGCGCACGGCCTTGAGCGGCCGCACTCCCTGTCACTGCGCTGAGCCTTCCGGACCTTCCGCCGGAGCCGCTCCCGCCCCGCGCGGGCCCCTGCCGGCCTTAAGCCCCCTGTAGCCCAGCGCGATTCCCGCCAGACCAACGAGGTAGCCGAGCCCCGCCCCGATCGTTAAAGGCAGCGGCAATCCCATCCCGCTTTTTTCGCCCGCACCGGAAAAAACGCTCTCCCCTGTGTGTCCGGAGTGCTCGGCCACGATCACCCATTTTTTCCCCCATTCCTTCGGCTCAAAGCGGAACCTGCCCTCGCTGTCCGCCCTCCCCTGCAGGCAGAGCGTCCCGTCCTCCCTGTAGACCTTTACGTCGGCGTTGCCGGCCGGGAACCCGCCGCCGAAGGTTACCGTCAGGTCCATCCCGCCTGCCTTGACCACCAGCCCGACGGAGTGGGCGCCTGCATCCGGCGGGACGGGGAAAAGGGCCGCTCCCACCAGGAGCAGGAGCAAAAGGGCAGTCAGGGCTGCGGCAATCCTTTTCATAAAGACCTCTCCCTTCATGAAAATTTCATGAAAATTTCAAGCAGTGCTCAGCCCGGCGCGGGCCGGGCGCCGGAGGCAGCAGGGCACTCCTCCCCGGCCGCCTGCGGGGCGGCCTGCCTCCACACCGCCAGCACCGCCCCCAGGACGGTCCAGAAGAGGGGCATGAGCACGGGGTCCTCCACGCTGAAAAACCCCTGGACCAGGTAGACGAGGACCATGGCGAGGAGGAGGAGGCCCTGCTCGCTCCGCGGGCGCCTGAAGAAGGAACTCAAGAAAGCGAGGTAGGCGAGGAGGGCAAAGGCCCCCATCGTCACGCCGACCTCGAGGAAGATGTTGCGCGCCTTGTCCACGACAACTCCCATCAGGGTGCTGATCCCGGCGTAGACCAGGTGGTCGGGCCCGATCCCGAAGTCCCAGGCGCACTTAAAAAGCTGCAGGCACGCGGGCCAGACGATGTAGAGCAGCTCCCCCAGGGTGGGCCCCCCGGGCTGAACAGGGACGGCCAGCAGGGAGGGGCTGCCGGCCCAGGGGACGCCCCTGGCAAGCAGGAGGCCGGAGGCGGCTGCTGTGAGCGCAGCAAGGGCGAAACCCAGGGGGAGGCGCCGCTCCGGCCTCCGCCAGGCGGAGGCGGCGACGAGGACGAGGCCGGCGAGGGCGGCGAGCCAGGCGAAGAGTGCCTCGCTTGCCACAACCCCGGCGCAGACGGCGCAGGCCACAGGAAGCCAGAGAATCCGGGAGGTCCTCCCTGCTTTCAGGCAGCGCGCCAGGGCGGCCGGGAGGAAGAAGGCGGCGTAGGCCCCGAGGAAGCCGGGCGCCGCCATCGTCCCGAAGCCCTGGAGGCGCTCCCGGTAGAGGTCGCGGGGCACGAGATCGAGGCCCCACCCCTGCGCCAGGGCGAGGAGGGAGACGAGCGCCGCCGCTGCCGCCGCCTGGCCGAGGAGCCGCTCCGTTTTCTCCTCGTCGAGGGTGGTGGAGGCGAGGAGAAAGAGGAGGGAAGAGGCGAGGTACGTCAGGAAGCCCGTGCGCCGCAGGGGGCTGCCGCACCAGGCGACGGCCGGGTAGGCCGCCAGCGCCGTGGAGATGAAGGCGAAGAGGAGGAACGCTCCGAGGGCGACGAGCGCCCGCTCCCCCCTGAGCCGCGGCCGCTCCCTGAGGAGGATGCAGAGGGCCGCCAGGGCGAGGGCAAGGAGCACCGCGAAGCGCGGGAAGTAGTAGTAGTCCGGCGGGAGCCGGCGGCCGAGGAAGAGGGGGGAGTAGCCGTGGGGGACGACGAGAAAGGGGTAGACGACGAAAAGGAACCAGAGAACCAGGTACCCGGCCCGGGGGATCCGCTCCCGCAGGCCCTGCAGCCACACGGTAGGGGACAAGAGATCAGCTCCTCTCAAGGCTTGTTTAAAAAAGGAGGGAGAGGGGCGGCGAAGCCCCTCTCCCCGGTTGCGCCACTGTTTTACAGGAGCACCCAGGCGTGCTCGCCGTCGATGCTGATGTGGAACTTGTGGCCCTCGGGGCACATCACGTAGAAGTCCCAGACGTCCTGCTCTTCGTCGACTGTGAACGTTTCTACGCGCTCGCCTGTGTCTTGCTTCTCGTTATCGTTGGCGTCGAAGAAGGCCTCAACCTGGATGCCAGGTGTGTCGGGATCCTTGTCGATCACGTTGGCCGCTACCCACTCAACGCCCGAGGCAAGCCGCGGCAGGATGATCGTGTAGTAGCCGTACTTGTAGTAGTCCGTCTTGCGCTGGGAGTCGGCGTAGATGCCGGCGTTGGTGATGAGGCCCTTCTTCACGAGCTCGCAGTCAGGCCCGACGCCGAGCAGCAGGCGCCCGATCAGGCTGGGGTCGGAGTACTTCGCACCGGAACTCAGTCCGCCCGCGCCCGCGCCGACCATGGCGAGGTACACGGACGTCGTAACGGACTGGACGCCCAAGTTCTCCCAGCGCTTCTCGGGATCGGAGAGCCCCGTATCCTTGTAGAGGATGATGTTGCTGATGCCCATGGCCTTCAATGCGTTGACATCGTCACCGCCCAGTTTGTACAAGCCGAGGTTGTTGTGCGCGTTGAACTCCTCGGAGAGGAACTCCGGCCCGTTGTCGGGGTCGTTGTCGCAGGAGGAGATGTCCCAGTTGTCGTTCTTGTCCTTAACCGCCAGGTTCACGAGGTAGTTCGGCAGGCGGTTGTTCTGCTGGACAAAGCTGGCCAGGATCTCCGTCAGGCGGTGCTTGTTCTGGTCGCACTGCATGTCCACGCCGGCGTCGCTCACCCGCGCCAGGCGGGGGGCAAGGATGGCCGCCAGGAAGCCCATGATGGTGATCACGACGATCAGCTCGAGCAGCGTGAAACCGCTGCTGTTGCCGGCAAACCTCTTAAACCTCTTCAGCATCTCAATACCCTCCTTAAAGATTTTCGAAGATTTTCGTTTGCTTTAAGAAGGGTTCCCCCGCGGAACCGCCCTCTTAAAGAAGGCTCAGGTGCGGAACACGCCTGGCCCGGGGCCCTCCCCCGCGGCCCTCTCTTTTTTCGGCTCTTCTCACCTCCCCCGAAGATCCTCCCCGGCGGGGCTGAACGCCGCCCGCTGGCTCCCCCCGCTTCTGCGGGGCAGGCCCCCGGGCTTCTGCCCCGGGCCTCCACCAAAAAGGCCGCCCCCTCGAATCCTACTCGAATTCTAAAGGAGCGGCCGGTTGCGCCACTGGCTCCCCGCGGCTCGTTCGGCGCCCAGGTTTTTCTGAGCCGCGCTTCCTCGCCTCCGCCTTTCACCATAATTCCTTTTCCGGGTAGTCCACCACATACCGGTACTGCTTGCCGCAGTGGATGATGACCTCTTTCTGCCCCTTCTTCAGGATGCGGATCTCGATGTGCATCTCCCCGAAACCGTTGTGGTAGAAAAGCTCCCGGTACAGCTCGCTTACCTTCGCCAGCACTTCCTCGTTGGTGGCGGTCTTGCCCATCATCACCTCTCTCCGAAAAAAAGAAGGTGAACTACCCTTCGTGGGTTTTCACCTTCCTGGTGCAGTTCGCGGTTTTCGCTTGTCTGCATCTGTTTAGTCAATTCTAAATCCCTCCAAAAAAAAGTTCAACTGCCATTTTGGACCAAAAAACACCAAAACAACAAATTATTCCCGAACCGGATGGCGCAATTACCTTTTTTATCCCAAATTCGCAAATTTTCGAAATTTTCAAAGCAGCTTCGCGAGGCGCAGCCGGTTCCTGCCGGCTGCGGAAAACTTACGCCTGATCGTGAAGCAAGGCGCGCCCGCGGCCGCTCCGCTTCGCCTCCAGCAGGGCGTCGTCTGCCTCTTGAAGGAGCCTGTTGAGCTGCCGGTCGAGATCAACTGCAGGGCCGCGTTCGGGCTCCCAGGCGGAAACCCCCATGCTCACCATCGCCCTGACCCTCCCGCCGTCAAACGAGCGGCCCTGCAGCGCCGCCAGGACGCGCTCGCAAAAAGAGAGGGCGCCCTCCTTGCCCGTTTCCGGGAGAACGACGACGAACTCGTCCCCCCCGTAGCGGCCGACCACATCCGAAGCGCGCGCCGTTTTCTTCAAGACCCCGGCCACCTCCCGCAGCACGGTGTCCCCGCAGGAGTGGCTGAAAGTGTCGTTGATGGTTTTGAAGTTGTCCATGTCCACCATCACCACACTGAGGGACCGGCCTGTGCGCTGCGCTCGCGCCAGCTCTTCCCGCGCCCGCTCCAGCAGAAAGCGCCGGTTGCAAACCCCGGTCAGCTCGTCGTTGTAGGCCATTTCTTTAAGCCTTGCGTAGGAGTCCTTGAGGCGCAGGGACATCTCGTTGAAGGTGTCGGCGAGAAGCCCGATTTCGCCGGGACAGTCGTTCTCGATCCGGCGCCCGAATTCTCCGTCCGCGATCTTCCTCGCCTCTCCGGCCAGCCGGCGCAGGGGTTCTGTGATCCTCCGCGTGACGAGGGTGCTCAAGGGAAGGCTCAGCATTAAGACTAAAAAAACGGCCAGGAAGACCATGTTAAACCCCTGGGAGGAAACGCCCCGGGCGATTTCGCTTTTCTGCGCCTCCACCACAAGCACGAAATCGCTGTCCGGAAGCAGCTTCCCCGCCGCAAGAACTTTTTCTCCGCGCTGGTCTGTGTAGGTCACAGGCGCAGGCTCCTGTTTCTTGATCAATTTTGCGGTTTCCGCGTTGAGGGAACTTGCCCCCGCGCCGAGCGCGCCCTGTTCCGCCAGCAGGTACGACCTGATGGCGCCGGGCTCGGGCAGCTGGGGGCGGTAGCCGAAGTGGAACCGAAAAAGCTTATCAAAGAGGCTTTCCGAAGGAGGGCCGGCTGCAGCCGTTCCCACCAACACCGGCCGGAGCAGAGCCTCGAGGGGGCGGGCGTCGAAATCGGCCCACAGGAACCCGGTCCCTACCGGGAAAACCAGTTGAATGCCTCTCTGTATCGGATCGAGGAGAAAAAAACGGGGGCGGCCCGACCTCCTGAGAGCAGCTACCGCCCGCGCGATCTCCTCGCGCGGCGCGGGTGCGCCTGAGGCCGGGACAACCACAATCCTCCCGCTGCTCCCGGCAAACGCCAGAGACCTGCACCCGGCGATCTTCCGGTGCACCGAGAGAAGCTCAGGGCCGGTCGGGGCTTCTCCCAAAGCGGCCCCTTCAGCCTCCTCCCGGGCCCTGTCGGCCGCGGCGCTCAGCCAGCGAGCCACGACTTCCGCCTCCTTCTGGCAGACGACCTGCAAGATCTGGGAGGAGAAGTGCTCGGCGGTGGCCAGGGTGTACCTGTAAGATGCATATCCCAGGACTGCTGCGGGCAGCAAGGCGAACACGAGAAACCACCGCGTGAGAAGCTGGCTCAGAGAAATGCGCAATGATCCTCGACCCCCGTAAACATCTGTCAGGCGAGAAATGATTTCAAATAAGCTTCCGCAGTCTTCGGGCCGTACTTGCGGTAAAGAGAAGCGGCTCGATCACCCCTTCGAACTCAGGAAGAGCAATGCACCAGGCGATATCCTGGTTCAGGCCCTGGGGGTCTCCGGCCCACTCCTCCACAGTCCGGTAAAAAGAGGCAACGGGCTGGAAAACCG